>JAFQKQ010000106.1 GCA_017396845.1 Clostridia bacterium | reverse complement strand
TATTCGGGCACTTTTGGCGAATAATTCTTAAGCGTTCCCACGGATCTTCATTTAAAAAGCGTAAGCAGCTGTCAAAGGTAGCGCCGCCCCAGCACTCCAGAGAGTAAAAACCGGCATTATCCAAAATCTCGCATGCGGGCAGCATGTCCTCGGTGCGCATACGGGTTGCGGCCTGGGACTGGTGCGCGTCACGCAGAATGGTATCGGTAATCATAACCTTTCCCATGATAAATTCCTCCAATTCTCAAAAGCTATCAGCCGAACAGGGCGATGAATACGCCCGCGGCAACGGCAGAGCCGATAACGCCTGCAACGTTCGGACCCATGGCATGCATGAGAAGGAAGTTGCTGGGATCTTCTTCCTGACCAACCTTCTGGGATACGCGAGCCGCCATCGGAACGGCAGATACACCGGCAGAACCGATCAGCGGGTTGATGGCATTACCGCCGGCCAGCTTGTTCATAACCTTGGCAAGCAGCACGCCGCCGGCAGTACCGCAGGCGAAGGCAACAACGCCGAGGATAACGATCTTGATGGTGTCAAACGTAAGGAAGGTGGAGCCCTTCGTGGTCGCGCCGACGGTGAGGCCCAGGAAGATGGTAACGATGTTGCAAAGCTCGTTCTGAGCGGTCTTGTTCAGACGCTCAACAACGCCGCATACGCGCATCAGGTTACCAAGCATCAGCATGCCGACAAGGGGCGCGGCGGAGGGAAGCAGCAGGGATACTACGATAGTAACCATGATCGGGAACACAACGAGCTCGGTCTGGGATACGGGACGCAGCTGGCTCATGCGGATCTTGCGCTCTCTCTCCGTGGTCAGCGCTCTCATGATCGGGGGCTGGATTACGGGAACCAGCGCCATGTAGGAATACGCGGCTACCGCGATCGGGCCAAGAAGATGCGGCGCAAGCTTTGTGGTAACAAAGATTGCGGTGGGGCCGTCCGCGCCGCCGATGATGCCGATGGAGGCAGCTTCGTTGGCGGAGAAGCCCATAATCTTCGCGGCGAAGAAAGCGAGGAATACGCCCAGCTGCGCGGCTGCGCCGAGGAGCAGGGACTTCGGATTTGCAAGCAGGGGGCCGAAATCGGTCATCGCGCCAACGCCCATGAAGATGATCGGCGGGTAGATGCCGAGCTTAACGCCCTGATACAGATAGTACAGAAGGCCACCGTTTGCGGTCTGGAGCATATGCTCCATGGCATTGTGCTCTTCGCAGTAGCGCATCACAACATCGCTGGTGTCCTTGCCTAGCGCCTTTGCGGCGGCAACGGCCTCTTCCATGGTCGCATAGCAGGAGTAGCTTGCATGATCCATAACGCCGCCCATGGGCAGGTTGGCAAGCAGCATACCGAACGCGATCGGGAGAAGGAGCAGCGGCTCAAACTTTTTAACGATTGCCAGATACAGAAGTACGCAGGCAACTACGATCATCGCATATTCGCGCCAGGTACCGGTGGCAAAGCCGGTGGACTTTGCAATCGACATGATGCCGTCTACGATATTGATATCGGGATCTTCGCTTTCCTGAACCTCTTCCTGAGCCTGTTCTGTCTGAACAGGAGCAGCTTCAGTATCAGCGGGTGCCGCAGTTTCCGCAAACGCCGTAAACATGGCGGCAAAGGCCATGATCAGCGCCAGCAGAAAGCACCTTGTGCGGAACTTTTTCTTGTTCATTTTCAAAACTCCAATCTCTGACGCTTATTTCGTGAATCGGATTAATTCAGAGAAACAAGCACGTCTCCGGAGTTTACGGTAGCGCCCTTCTGAACGTTTACGCTGGCAACAACGCCGTCACGGGGAGCCATGATTTCGTTTTCCATCTTCATAGCCTCGAGAACTACGAGCACGTCGCCCTTCTTTACGTTCTGGCCCTGGGATACCTTTACGGCATTGATGTTGCCGGGCATGGGCGCCTTGACAACCTCAGCGCCTGCGGGAGCGGCGGCTGCGGCGGGCTTAGCGGCGGGAGCGGGAGCGGCGGCGGGAGCCGGAGCTGCGGGGGCGGCAACGGGGGCTGCTGCTACGGGGGCGGGTGCGCCGACGGCGCCGATTTCTTCAACTGCTACCTGATAGGTCTGACCGTTTACGGTGATCTGGAAATTACGCATTATGGTTTCCTCCCATTCATCCATCAATATTTGAATACCTGCTCGGCGCGGGCGGCGTTCTTCCAGCCGGTAACGCGGCGAACGGAGCGAATTACAAGGGACTTGTTTGAGCCGTCCATAGCGGCGATGGCCGCTGCGATAACGGCGATGAGCTCGGTGTCGTTCACTTCTTCAGTTTCGACAATGGGCTCGGGCTCGGTGGGCGCTGCCGGCGCGGGTACGGGCGCTGCCGCTTCTTTCCGAGTCTTCTTCTTTTTGGAATTCAGAATCGCGCTGATGGCGTAGATGGAACAGATAATCAGAATAAGACCGATGAAAACGACGGCCAGACCGATTACGGTAACCATTGCGCCATAGCCGAGATTGCTAAAGAACTGATTCATATCAGAACCTCCTTACAGCGGAAGGTTGCCGTGCTTCTTGGCCACCTTCGCCTCTCTCTTGCCCGCGAGCATTTCGAGAGCTGCGCCGATCATCTGGCGGGTAGCGGCAGGTTCGATAACATCGTCCACGTAGCCGTTCTTCGCAGCGTTTACGCCGTCGGCTACGTCGTCGGAGTAACGGTTTTCAAGCTCTGCGCGCTTGGCGAAGGGATCGGAAGCTCCGTCCATTTCGTCGGCGTAGAGAAGCTGCGCGGCGATGGGCGCGGTCACGGCGCTGATTACGGCGCCCGGCCATGCATAAACCATATCCGCAGCGGCCTTCGAAGCCAGAGCGGCATAACCCATACCGATTGCCTGACCAACGATCACGGCGATACGGGGGGAGGAAACCTCGCTCATAGCATACAGAAGGGATGCGCCTGCGCGTGCGAGCTCGCCCTGGGGCGCGCCGTTGATCTTCATGCCCTGGGTGTCAACAAGGGTGATCACCGGGATGGAGAACGCATCGCAGAAGGAAGCCAGTTTCGCGGCCTTCTTGCAGCCGTAAACGGTCATGCGGCCGTCGTCCTTGACGGGCTGGTTGGCGATGAAAGCGACGGTGCGGCCGCCGATCTTGCCAAGCGCAGTTACCATGGAAGCGGCGAACTCGGAATAGAGCTCGATTACGTCGCCGTTGTCGGCGATGTTCTTGATAATATCGCGTACGTCTTCAACCTTTTCAAGCTGATTGAAGGCGGGGTTTTCGCGGTTGATGTCGTCGGTCTCGTTAAATACAGCCTCGTCCATATTGTTGGCGGGCAGCATGGCAACGAGCTTCTTTGCAAGCGCGATCGCTTCTTCGTCGGTCGCGGCAGCCAGCATGGCGGCGCCGGACTTCAGGCTCGCTTCGCTGCCTGCGATTTCTTTCATGTCGACCTTCTTGCCGGAAACGGCGGATACAACCAGCGGTCCGTTTACAAACAGCTGACCCTGAGCGCTCTGAACAGTAATGTCGGCGATCTGCGCGAGTACGGAAGCCGTGCCGCCGCAGGGGCCCATTACGAGAGCAATCTGGGGAACAACGCCGGAAAGAGAAGTGGCCTTCGCGGCGATCATTGCATACGCATTCAGAGCCGCAACGCCCTCGTCCAGCTTAGCGCCTGCGCTGTCCAGCATTCCCACGATGGGAGAACCGGTCTTCTTAGCCAGAGCCATCACTTTAAGCACCTTGTTTGCGTGCTTCTCGCCTACTGCGCCGCCGCCAACGGTGAAGTCCTGCGCATAAACGTACACAGGGTTTCCGTCGATCGTGCCATAGCCGGTCACAACGCCGGCATCCTGATTGAGCACGTCGAGCTCAACAAAGCTCGCCGCGTCAACCAACGCGCCGATTCTTTCGCGCGCCGTCAGCTTACCGGCCTTTTTCTGCTCGGCGATGAGCGCCGAGTCGCCCGCGAGGATCGCTTGCTTGCGCTCGCGAATGATGGGCAGATTCCGTACCACACTCATGTTTATCCCTCCATGTCTCCTTATCGGAGCAACAATTCCAATTGAATCCAAGTTCTGATTTCGACAAAGAATTCCTTTTTCCTGCTCATTTGCCTGTTAATTTTATATATGTATTTATTTCGCCCGTTTTGTAACCGCAATCAAAAGCGGCGGAAGTTTTTTAATATTGGCGTACCGGAAAATTACCGCGTCGAAAACGCCGTCGTCGAGCGCCTCCGCCCATGAAACGAGCGTTTCCTTCTCTCTTTTTCCCTCGTCATGCCCGGGATACACGCATATGGTAAGTACGCCGCCCGGCTTAAGCAGTTCAAGCGCCTGATTTACAGCGGACAAAGTGGTATCCGGCTTTGTTCTTTTTTCCTTATCCGCGCCCGGAAGCCAGCCGAGGTTGAACACTATCGCATCGATTTCACATTTGACGGCAAGCGCCATATTTTCATGCCCCATCAGGAACAGTTCCGCTCTCGTGTCAAGCCCTGTCTCCATAAGCTTTTCCCGCGTTCTCTCAAGCGCAAGCGCCTGCACGTCAAAGGCATACACCCGCCCGGTCTCCCCTACCGCTTCCGCCATCCACACGGTATCATATCCGTTTCCCATCGTCGCATCAATCGCTTTTGCGCCCGGAAACAGGTTTTCCTCAATGATCTTTCTCGCCCATTTTCTTGCTCCGCCGAAATCCGCCATGCGCTCCCTCCTCATTGCTTATAAGTATACAGCTTCTCAGTAAAATCAAAGCACAGCTTAAGTTGAATTTCCCTAAAACGGCATTAAAAATATGCCGCCCGAATCCTCTTGTCGGATCCCGGCGGCATATGCGCTTTGTATTCGGAAAATCAGCTGTTCTTTTCGGCGGTCATCTGATAAAAGGCCTCTTCCTCGGTCATCGGCTGGCATTTTTCGCATCTGGTTTTGTTGTCCACATGCAGCGCCTGATAGAGCGTATGCACGTATTTCTCCTGATTCACCGTCATTCTCTGGCAGTCGAGATTGGCATGATACTGACGGCTGTGCTCCGAATAGTATACGGTAACCGTCATTTCATAATCATACAGCCTCTTGGTAGCGTCGTCCACTTCGTCATAATTCACGGAATACTTCGCATGCTGCTGCTTCATGTATTCCCGGCATACATCCGCTTTGCATTCGGTGCAGTAGGAATAAGAGCCGCTGTAAACGTCTTCAAACGGAAGCACCGAGTATTTTCCCGGGCCGAACTCAATGCATTCATCCGAAGTATGCGCGATATTGTCCTTGTTCACCCACAGATAATTGGCAGAATCAATCATCGCATAGGACACCACGCCGCATACGTCGCAAACCTGCTTGCCTGCGGCCTTTGCCTCTGCAAGCGTGTGCGAAACCGCGTTCATCATGCCGCTGCAGTAGGATGTCATGTGATAGTACGTACCGTTTTTCGTGTAATACACGGGCGCGTTTTCTACCTTCTTGATCTCAGGAAGCTCAATGGGTTCGGGGGTAGAGGTAGGCACAGGGGTAAACGTGGGCGCAGGGGTAACGGTGGGCAGTAATTCGGGCTTGGGCGTTTCTATAGGCGAAGGCGTATTTTTCACGGAAACCGCCTGCGTACTCTTTACATTTACGCTGATTCCGCTGTCAGGCGTTGCCTTCTTGGGCGCCGTTCCCGCGTTCTCCGGCTCCTTGTAGTCGGTCAGCTCTTTATATTCGTCAAGCAAAAGTCTCGGCAGCGCAACCTTTGCCTGATAGATGCTGTCGTCTACATATCCGTAAATTTCAAGCGCCTTTTCGGCAACCTTTTCATCCGCCGCATCCCAGATTTTCAATACGGTATCTTTACCAATTTCATACTGTTCCTTCGACCATGCAAGCGCTTTTTCCACGCCCTCGCCGGTGTATTCGTTGATTCCCTCAAGCACCGTGCGCATGCTCGTCTGAACGCGCTTGACCGTGGGATTCCCGGTATCGTAATTGATCAGGAACACCATCAGTATGCAGAACGCGACTGCCGTCAGCACCGTAAGCGTCAGCTTTACGCCGACCGACCAATTGAGCTTTCTCGCCCACAGGAAAAACAAGCCGACCGGATAAAGAATCACAAGCAGCAGAATCGTAAGCAGCATATACAATACGCCCGCGCCCGGTTCTCTGCCGCGCTTTCCGCCGCCGGATGACCGCTTGGAGCCGTCGTCATAGGGCGAACGCTTCTCCCTGCGCACCAGATAATCCTTCTGCTTTGAATAATGACAGAAGGCGTCTTTTTTCTGATCTCTGCCGCTATTATAATATGTAGAATATACTGCCTGCATTGCCAATACCTTCCTTATATCACATAAGCGCATAAAGGCGCATAATCTTGTAATAAGATTATATCATATGGCGGCGTTTATTACAACCATATTATTATTTGTAATAAATATTTAATATTATTCTTCACATTTCCGTTCTGTCCTCCTTCACAGGTCTCCAAACAAAAAAACGCAGATGCCGCGCTTAGACATCTGCACCTGCGAAAGTTCAAACTCAATTGTCAACGTCCCTTATAATCAGCTTCTCAATTTCTCCTTTATTCTCGATAAACGGAACAATCACGCCCTCTCCCGCCGTTTGGAATATGTTTTCCATGATGAGGCGTTTGATATAGGCGCCCTCGTCGATTTTTACAAGAAGACTTTTGCTTGAATGCGCTTCGTGCCTTGTGATATCGCGAAGGATGATGCTTCCCGCGTTGATCCCCGTTTCTATCCATACGATCGGAAGTTTCTGATTGGCGCCGTCCCAGTATGTAAAGCAGTCTTCCGAAAGCTCCGTTTCGCTCTTTACGGAATTTACGCGCGCAACGGTAATATCGTCAAACCAGGTGCGGGTATTCGGACGCGTGTTATGCTGCGAAATCAATACCGCGTTATGGCGGTAATCGCCGTACACTCCGTCAATATGGATGGAGCGCATATCATAATCTCCCGCGGAAAGCAGCCGGATTCCGGAATATCCGTTCCTGGCGGATATGTTTCTTATTTCTACACAGCTGATTTCGCCCTTTGTGATTTCCGCATGGGATTCATCGACGGTTGTCAGCGAAACCATGTCATCGTTCGTTGTTCCGAACAGGTTTTCAATCACGCCGTTTTGAGAAGGTCCGTTGATATGCACGCCGTCCGTGGTTCCGAAATGCCAGTTGTAATCGAAATAAATATCGCGCACCAGAAATCCGTTTGCGCCTGCAATCTGTATACCGTAGCTCACTGGATTTCGAACCGTAAGCTTTTCAATCGAAAGTCTGTCTATGTGCGCAAAGCGCATAAGCTTTCCCTTGAAAAGATTCGGGCTGTATTTTTCATCCTCCCTATGAATCGCTTCATACACGGGATCAAGTCCCATCCGATCGCAATTACCGTCCCAGATTCCGCCGATAATTTCAATATCCATGTCGCGTCCGCCGCAGGCAAAATGCTCGTTTTCAATCAGCGCGCATTTTGAATTCTCCATCGCCAAAAGATGAACGCCCGGCGAAAGCACGAACCTCGTATTCGAATGAATCTTCAGCGTGCGCCCGATCGCATACACACCCGGCGCATCCAATGATACGGTTCCGCATTTATTGAGAAGCTCCTGAATCCCCAAAGAATCATCGTGAATTCCGTCCGCATAGATCATGGTGTATTCCTTCTTTATTTCATAATTCCGCATCGGAAAAGCAGTTTTCCGTATATCAGTTCATTCCGCCTTATATCTCTTCCGTTCTCAATACCTTTGCCATCATATCCTTCTCATACTCCCGGTACCCATGCTTGGGATAAAAAAGACGCGATTCAAAGTATTCCCGGCCGCCTAAGTGAACATGCGCCTCGGTCTTTCCATGGCTTATCAGGTAATCTTCCATCGTCATAAGAAGCCTTGTTCCGATCCCTCGCCGCTTGAGCTTCGCCTTCACATACAGCCTGTGAAGTCTCGCCTCCGTCGTCCCGGGAACAGAATTGTATCCGATACACCCGATTACCCGATCGTTTTCATCCACCGCCAAATAAAACATATCCCCTTTGTCAAGGTAGTTCTTCTTCACATCCAGCAAATCCTCATTCAGCACCGGAACCCTCCCCAGCGCATCCTTCGCCTCCAGAACCATAAAAATCATATCGTCACGGTATTTTTCGGCAAAGGGGATGATGGAGTATATCGGAGAAAAAGATCCATTTGCAAACATTGCCTATGACACTTCCTTTGACGTTTTACATCACAGTTTCATCTTTTGCCGAAGGCAAATATTATAAAAATATCTTTTGTCGTGTCGACAAAAGATATTTTTAATGGAGGCGAGGGGGGTCGAACCCCTGTCCGAAAATCCGACGTACAGAGCGTCTCCGAGCGCAGTTTGTGTTTTGGGATTCCCCTCGCGTAACTCCCGCAAACAGGATTTACGCTACGGTAGCTTCATAAATGCCGGTTTGGCTCAAAGCTTTGCCAAACCCGTTCCCTGCCTTTATGACGCCGGTGGCCTACGCCGCAGGAGGCTTAGGGTCGACGGCAGCTGCATTAAGCAGCTGCAGCGTAACTGTTATTATTCGCAGTTATTTTTCTTCCCGATTTTAAGGCAGTTCGGGGCTGCCGCTCGCTTCTCTGGACCCCTGAATCCCCGTCGAAACCAAATACGCCCCCGTATGATACGGATTTGCTATTCGCGGCCGTTTCTTCTCATGCTGCGCTCAATTTCGCGGTCTGCGTCGCGCTTTGCGATATCGTCGCGCTTATCATAGTTCTTTTTGCCCTTGCAAAGACCCAGCTGAACCTTCATGCGCCCGTTTTTCAGGTATACGCTCAAAGGAATCAGCGTAAGCCCCTTCAGCATCACCTGCTGCTCAAGTTTTCGGATCTCCGCCTTATGCATCAAGAGCTTTTTCGGGCGCATGGGATCGGTATTGAATATATTGCCCTTCTCATAGGGGCTGATATGCATGCCGAACACCATCATTTCGCCCTTTTCCACCTGCGCATAGCAATCCTTCAGATTGCACTTGCCAAGGCGAATCGATTTGACCTCTGTACCGCGAAGCTCAATGCCCGCTTCAAAGGACTCCTCGACAAAGTAATCATGCCGGGCTTTTCTGTTCTGAGCCACAGTTTTTATTTCTTTCTCCGGCACAACCCCTCGCCTCCTTTTCGTGCATAGATTATTATACCACGTTTGGACGCGGTTGTAAACTGGTTTTTGGCGGATGAATAAAACAGAGTAAAAAACGAACCCGCTGCATATTACAGAGATTCGTTTTTTCAATATATTGACTCCTGCTTCCGAAGCGGTATTCCCGGCATTATTATTAAGAAGCAAAACCGCCGTGCGGCTGAATTCATTTCTTATGCGCTTTGCGCCTATTCCTTCGTAAAATCCAGAACCGCCTTGAGCGCTGCGCCCGTAATCAGCTTTCCGTCCTCTACAAATCCCTCCGGCCGCCAGGAAAGCTCCTTTACGAGCTTTTCGCGCAGATATGCAATTCTTTCCGCATACTCGGGATCATTCGCCGCGTTGTGGAACTCCTCCGGGTCTTTTGCAAGATTGAAATACTGTTCGCGCCCGGTCTGGGAGAACCAGATGTATTTATCGGTTTGGGTTACGATATAGTGGTTGGAAAGATGGCCGTTTATGTGTTCGCCGTGGAGATATTCGCGCCCAGCTTCGCCGCTTGTGAGATCCTCGCCGTCGGAAAATCCAGGTTTTTCGCCGCCTGCGATGGATACAAGGGTCGGAAGAATATCCCTAAGCTCACCTACGCGCTCGTATCTTCCGCGAAGTTGCGTTCCTTTTATGATCAGCGGTACAAGCGCGCTGCCTCTGTAGGGAAGGCTCTTTCTGAACATGCCGTGATCCATCAGCATCTCGCCGTGATCGCCGGTAAATATTACGACAGTGTCCTTGGGAAGCGCTTCCAGAAGACGTCCGATCTGATGATCAAGGTGCGTGATGCAGGCATAATAGCCGATCTGCGCCTGTCTCGTAAGCTCGGGATCGAGCGTGCCGGTCGGGGAATCCATTTCTCTGCCGCCATTTTTTACGGCTTCAAGGTCGTCCCAATCGCCGGAAAGCGGCGGATGAAGCTCCATATCGCGGTACATATCGAAATAGCATGCGGGCGCATCAAACGGCGGATGCGGACGCACATAGGACACGTTCAGGAAAAACGGCATGCGCCTGTCACGGGTTCGCAAGAAATCAATCGCGCGGTCGGTCGCCCAATTGGTCGGATGATATTTTTCCTCATGCGGCCACGGGCGTGCGAGGAAGGAATTGCACTGAACGCCGCTGTCGTCGATATCGCGTATCACGCCCAGGTTGTCCTTGAGCCAGTTAATATAATCGTCTGCAAACGGCTGATATTCGTATGCGGCAATCTCTTCATTCCTATAATAATGCAGATATCCGTCATGAAGCTCGATATGATGAAAGCCCATCAGGGACCGCAAAGGATGCACATGCATTTTGCCCACGCATTTTGTGTAATAACCAAGGGCGGCAAGCTCGCCCGCAAGCGTATGCTCGTAATTCCAGTCTACGCCGTCCTGATACCCCACCCTGCCGTTTTTGTCCTGCGACAGGCCCGTTAAAAGCGCCGCGCGCGCGGGAATGCAGGTTGGGCAAGCGCTGTACATATTGGGAAAATACGCGCCCCTTGCAGCCAGCGTATCAAGGTACGGCGTTTTCACATCCGGATGACCGGCAATTCCCATTGTATCGCCGCGAAATTGATCCGCTACAATCAGTACGATGTTCGGCCTGTTCATATAAACCGCCTCCAAAGTTCTTTTTACCTATATTATCACAGCGTGCATTCGCCGTCAACAAAACCCAAACATATATTTACAGAATTCTGCTTGTTGGAATACCGCCAAGAATATATAATCTCTTCGGAAAACGGATAAGCCTTATCCAGAGTGGTTGAGGGACGGGCCCGATGAAACCCGGCAACCGGCATATGCGTCCGGTGCCAATTCCCGCGCAGGAGAAATCCTGCGGAAGATGAGGCGGGTTTGCTTACAAAAAACGCGGACTCGCTAAGACTGGCGAGTTCGTTTTACTTTGCCCAAGCGGCTATATGAAAGGAAGATTCACCCCTTATGCGCAAGCTTTTCTCCTCTGAATCCGTAACCGAAGGCCATCCCGATAAAATCTGCGACCAGATTTCCGATACCGTTCTGGACGCAATTCTCGAAAAGGATCCCACCGCCCACGTCGCATGCGAATGCGTAGTAACCACCGGAACCATTTTCATCATGGGCGAAATCACCGCCGACTGCTATGTGGATATCGCCCGCCTCGCGCGCGAAAAAGTGCTTGAAATCGGCTATGACCGCGCCAAGTACGGCTTTGACGGCGCATCCTGCGCGGTAATGCTGTCGGTTGACGAGCAGTCGCCCGATATCGCCATGGGCGTTAACAACGCACTGGAAGGCAGAAACGAAAATCTGATGGACACCGGCGCCGGCGATCAAGGCATGATGTTCGGCTATGCCTGCAACGAGACCCCCGAGTTTATGCCCATGCCCATCGCCCTCGCACACAGAATCACCCGCCGCATGGCATATGTAAGAAAGAGCGGCCTTTGCCCCTATATGCGCCCTGACGGAAAGAGCCAGGTAACGGTAGAATACGACGGCGATACGCCCGTCCGCGTGGATACCGTAGTTGTTTCCACCCAGCATGCACCCGAAGTTACCCACGAGCAGATTGAAAAGGACATGATCGAGCTCGTAATCAAGGAAGTCATCCCCGCAAACCTGATCGATGAAAACACCCGCTTCCTCATCAATCCCACCGGCCGCTTCGTCGTCGGCGGACCGCAGGGCGATTCCGGCCTTACCGGACGCAAGATCATCGTAGACACCTACGGCGGAATGGGCCGTCACGGCGGCGGCGCGTTCTCCGGAAAGGATCCGACGAAGGTTGACAGAAGCGCAGCGTACGCCGCGCGTCATGCCGCGAAAAACGTGGTAGCTGCAGGCCTTGCAAAGAAATGCGAAATTCAGCTTGCCTACGCAATCGGCGTTGCAAATCCCGTTTCGATCACCGTAGATACCTTCGGAACCGGCGTTATTGAGGATACGGCGCTTGCAGAGCTCATTTCAAAGACCTTTGATTTCCGTCCTGCCGCCATCATCGAGCGCTTGAATCTTCGCCGCCCCATCTATGCGCAGGTCGCCTCCTACGGCCACTTCGGAAGAGACGATCTGGATCTTCCGTGGGAGAAGCTCGACTACGCAGAAAAACTCGCAAAATAACCTCAATTGCAAAAAACGGGACTGCTCAGATATCAATGTCTGCGGCAGTCCCGTTTAGCACAATATCCATATATTCAAAGGAGGCTGTTATGGAAGGCTTTACCATTCAGGAAATGCAGGATATGCAGCTAACGCTTCAGGATAAATACAAAGACAAATGGACTCCGCTCTGTCCCGAAACGGGGAAAAACCAGCTTCTCTGGATGATCGGAGAAGTCGGCGAAGTAATCGATATTGTAAAGAAAAACGGCGGGGAAAATGCATGCGCTGATCAAGATCTCAGAAAGCGCCTTGTGGAAGAAATGGCGGACGTGCTGATGTACTATAACGATGTTCTTCTCTGTTACGGAATTACGGAGAAAGAGCTGAAGGAAAGCTACCGGACGAAATTTGAAAAGAACATGAAGCGGTGGTAGCGCTAAGCGCCGTATTGCGGACGCAGGCTGCGCAAATGAACGCAGCCATAAAACCACCCTATGAAAGGATAAAAAAAATGCTTAAGCAGAGTTTTCAAAGCCCGGATGCATGGGCAAGAGGCACGGATTTCTGGATGCTGAACGATAAGCTGGAAGAAGACGAGCTGCGCCGCCAATTACAGGGCATGAGCGAACAGGGCGTGGGAAGCGTAATCGTGCGCACCTATGTAGGGCTCAGTTCCGATTATCCCGGCCCCGACTGGATGAAGAAAATGCATATCGTGGTAAACGAAGCGCGAAGACTGGGCATAAAGCTTTTCATGCAGGCCGGTTACATGCCCGAAGCGGTTCTGAACCTTCCCGAGGCATTTTCCCTCGGCGATATCCGCGCATATAAAGGGCATTGTGAGGAAGGCGAGAAGCTTGATGAAAACAACGGAATCGAGTATCGGCTGGTTCCCACGCGCACAATTCTCGATATGCTGGATAAAGACGCATGCGCGTTCTATGTCCTTCAGAGCTACGAAAACATGTGGAAGGACTTCAAGGACGAGTTCGGAAAGACCATCATATCCATGTGGGTGGACGAGCCGAGCTTTGCAAAGACTTCGCTTCCGTGGACGCGCCGCCTTCCCGAAAAATACAGCGAGCTATGGAACGAGGTCTTTCCGTATCATAAGATTCATCTTCTGTTCACTGACGGCGAGGGCGACAAACTGTTCCGCCTGAGATACTGGCGCACGGTTCTTTATCTTCTGAAAAATTCCTATTTCAAATCTGTTTGCGACTGGGGAAAGGCAAACGGCATACTGTTCAGCGGTCATCTCATGCAGGAGGATTACATGGAAACCCAGATATTCTCCACCGCCTTTACCATGCCGCTGTATAAATACTTCGATATCCCCGGCATGGATTTTCTGACGGCGGAGATGAACTGGCGGCACGGGCGCATCCGCCCCGAGAATCCGTTTAATTATCAATGGTCGCGAAACGGCTCCTATGTAACGCCGCTTCAGTGCACCTCTGCCGCACATCAGGCGGGACAGAACGTAATTTTAGCGGAAATGTACGGCGTAAGCACCGAAAACATGGGCTTTCGCGATCAGAAGCATATGTTCGACCACTTTGCTTCGCTGGGCGTAAATCACAGAAGCGTTCACGGTATTTTCTATTCACTCGGCGGCCGCGGAAAACGCGCCTTCCCGCCGCACGTCAACAGCTACCAGCCCTACTGGCCGAAATACCGGTGCCTGACCGATACCATCGCCCGGGAAAGCGCGTTCCTCCGCGCAGGAAAACCGGAAAAAGATATTCTGCTCCTTCATCCCATTGAAACCGGCTTTTCGCTGTTTCACGGCAAGACCGAGGACGGTGTCCGGCACAACGAAGCGCTCAGAAGATACGATGCCGGCTTCTGTCAGATCGTTCGCTCGCTTGTAGGCATGCAGGCGAATTTTGAATTGGGCGACGAGGACACCATCGCAGAAATGGGCAGCGTGAGCGCAGACGGGCGCTTTGTCGTAGGCGAAATCAGCTACAGCACCGTGATTCTGCCGGAAATGAAGTACATAAGGAGCACAACCTTAGAGCTTCTTAAAGCGTTTATTTCGGCAGGCGGGCGCATAGCGGTACTGAACAGCGCGCCGCATACGCTTGATACGGGCGAAGCGTGTTCGAAGGAAGCGCTTGAAGGCGCGGTCTTTGTAAACGGAACAAGACAGCTTCAGGCTTTTCTTGAAAGCGCGCCCCGTTTGTGGTGGTTTGAACGCCGCGCCGACGATACGGGCGTTCAAATCCTGTGCCGCCGCGACGGAGAAGACCTTCTTTTCTTTATTGCAAACGGAGATTGCAGCCGCCCAATGAGCGGCAATCTGGCTGTATCCGGCTTATGGGGCGCGGAATGCTTTGAACCCGCCTGCGGAAGCATTTCCCCCTTTCCTTCCCTTCAGTCAGACGGCGTCACACGCCTTCCCGTTCAATTGACAGAGGGCGGAAGTCTGATGCTTCGCGTAAGCACCTCTCTTCCCACATCTGCGCCCAAGCCCCTTTTGCCGCAGGTGCATCTTCCTCTGAATCCCGAATGGCGCTTTAGAAGAGAGGATCCAAACGCCCTCGTCCTCGAGCGCTTCCGCTTCGGACGCGGTGCTGCGGTTGAAAGCAAGCGCCTTTATCCGCTTCTCGGCATTCAGGATCACCTTGTCCGCGAAAAATACACGGGCGATGTGACATTGGAGACCGATTTTATCCTCAAAAAGCCAATGAAGGGACTGAAGCTCTCCGCAGAGCATCCCGAGCAGCAGACATTTCTCTTAGACGGAAAACCCCTTTTGAACAGCCCCGACGGCAGCTATCTCTGCTTCGCATTCGAAACGCTCCCTCTTCCCGACTTGACGGCGGGAAAGCACACCATAACGGTTCACAGGCATTTTGAACCCATGAAAAAGGCGACCAGTCATGTAACCTCACTTTTTGAAAATCTGGGCGGCGTACAGCTTGAACACATGCTTTTGATCGGCGATTTTGCCGTAAAAAGCGCAATAGAACCGGCGATAGAGGGCTGTGTGCGCCTTCACGAAGATTTTGTGCTCACGCAAGAGGATTGTATATCGGGAAACGACCTGATTTCCCGCGGTTATCCGTTCTACGCGGGGCGCATGCTGCTGGAGACCGAGTTTGAGCTTGATGATGCGTCAAAAAATCTGCAGCTTTCCATGGAAGGGCTGAACGCCGCTCTCGCAGAGGTGTTTGTAAACGGCAAAAACTGCGGACTGATCGGCTGGCCGCCGTATACGCTGCCGCTCACCGGTCTCGTACCCGGTAGAAATACGCTTTCCGTTCGCCTCTACGGAACCCTCAGAAACCTGCTCGGTCCGTGGCACCGGCCCGTAGGCGAAATCGGCGCCTGCTGGGGCGGCTATGAAACGCCCGATCAGCCGTGGCTCGGCTGCTTCGCCCACGAAAACGGCAAGCGCTATGAAGACTGGCTCGAAGACCGCATCCCCGACCGCCCAGGCTGGACGGAAAGCTATCTACTGGTTCCCTTCGGCATAATTCGTCCGGAGCTTATCGGGGATGTGTAGCGTGATGTGACGCCAATAAATATCCTCTAAGTCCGCTCCGAAGACACAGCTCCTTGACAGCCTCCGCAATTTACACAAAATAGGATATTGCATACAAAGAGTGAATGCTTCTCACGCACGCCTTATTACGCGCTTATATTTAACATTTATTAACAATGTTGACTTAAATAATTGTTATTTATGTATTCATACGACATTGTTGACATTTGATTCAAAAAAAGTTATTATATATGTAAGCGTATAAGCGCTTTCATAAAAAAAGGAGGTACCTATCATGCGTAAACTGCTTTCCGTACTTCTTGCTGCGATCATGATCGTTGCGAGCTTCGGCGTAATGGCCGCGGCAGAAGAAGCACCCTTCGTCATCACCGTACACCTTCCCTACTACGCAGATGTAGAGCCAGTTGGCTGCACCGGCGAAGAAGGCAACCCGCTTCTTGAGAAGATTGAAGAAGAACTGAATGTAGACCTGCAGATCACTTGGGCTCCTCAGGGCGATTACACCACTAAGTTCAACACTGTAATGTCCTCTGATGATCAGCCCATGGTTATGGTCATCAACAGCGGCATCACCACCAACGCTAACTACATCCAGATGTGCAAAGACGGCGCCTTCTGGGATCTGACCGATTACATTACGGGCAACGAGTTCATCATGTCCGAGCTCGCCAGCGTATCCTCCCTCGCTATCACCAGCGTTGAGGGCCGCAATTACCTCTTCCCCTCCATGGCGGCAGCTGCCCGCGTAGGTATCCTCTACCGTGCAGACTGGATTGAAGCGCTCAACGCCAAGGGCTACAACCTCGTGGTTCCCAACGACATCGAGACCTTCAAGGCGATGGTTCAGGCCTTCACCGAGGGCGATCCCGACGGCAACGGCGTAGACGATACCATCGGCTTTGCCTACTGCGACAACAAGGACAACGAGCTCACCTATGCCGGCTTCAACACTCTGGCTGTTATGAACGGCGCGCCCAACTACTGGGGCGAGGATGAGAACGGCGATCTCATGCCCTACTTCTTCTTTGACGAGTATGTTGAGACGCTGGATCTGTTCAACTGGATGTATGTAAACGGCTACATGAACACCGATTTCGCCATCAACACCGATAAGCATGGCCCGCTCGCCAACGGCGTATCCGGCTCCATGATCACCACCGCCACCAACGCAGCCGGCACCAAGTATGCCAATGTTGTAAACGTACATCCCAATGCCGTTATTAAGCAGAACCAGGATCTGTTCAACGTATACGGCGAGCAGACCATCAACTCCGTACTGAGCGTAGGCGGCCTGGGCGGCATCCTGATCCCCACCTCTTCCGTTAAGGACGCAGAGACCGTTCAGAAGATCATCGACTTCATCGTTGCTCTCAACGATCAGGGCGGCATCTACCTCGCCTGCGGCGTAGAGGATCTCCACTGGACCCGCAACGAAGACGGCACCATCTCCGTATCCGAAGAGCAGAAGCAGCTCCGTCAGGACGACGGCTCCAGCGAAGTATTCGCTTCCATGTTCCCCCGCCGCGTACAGTCTCTGGACTACGGCCAGGGCCTGAGCGCTACCCAGGAAATCACCGCGCACTCCCTCAGCATTGAAAAGTTCTGCGTTGTCGACGAGTCCATCGGCTACATGTCCGACGCAAGCCGCGCACTGCAGACCGAAATCGCCACCATCATCTCCGACGCGCGCGTTGCCTACATGTCCGGCACCATCGACGCTGAAGGCTTCGAGGCTGCACGTCAGGAGTGGCTCGCCGCAGGCGGACAGCAGATCATCGATCAGGTGAACGAGTCCTACCACGCCGCGAACTAATTCATAATCCATCGCATACCCGGTCGCCCGCGCTTTATCCGCGGGCGACCATTTCATCATAGAAAGGTCCCTGATCATTTGGCGCTGAGATCGCGCTTTCCACCAAGGGAGTGATTGCATGGTATCCCCCACCAAGAAAAACCCGCCATCGGTGAAATACATATCCCGGGCATTATCGATTTTAGGTCTTGCTATGGTGATTATTGCGCTCGTTTTCATGGGAAATCCCCTGGCAAACTTAAACAGCTGGGCGCTCAATGCAACGGCAAGCCCGCAGCTGAGTACAATTGTGCTCGGTTTCATTCTCTTTATTCTTTCTTTCATTGTGTATATCACAAATGAACGAAATCCCAAAAAGCTTCGCCATATTCTCAGATACCGCTGGCTGTACGCCATGCTGATTCCGGCAGGCGTTTATTACTTCGTATTCAAGCTTCTCCCGGTTTTAAATCTTCGAATCGTATTTCAGTATTATTCTCCCACCCGCGCGCGCAACCTGAATGTAGAATGGCTCAATCCCCTCTATCTGAACTTCAAGGAGTTCTTTACCTATCGAGATTTCACGATGCTTCTGAAAAACACGCTCACGCTTGCGGTTCTGAACATCGTTTTCTATTTCCCCTTCCCGATCATACTTGCGCTTCTTTTAAATGAAATCAAGCACATGAAATTCAAGCGCGTGGTGCAGTCGGTTCTGTACCTTCCGCACTTTGTCAGCTGGACAGTGCTCGGCTCCATCATGCTGATGCTGTTAGGCCCCTCGCCCAACGGCCTGATCAACAGCCTGATCAAGGCTGCAGGCGGCGAAGAAATCCCTTTCATGATGAGCGAAATCTGGTTCAGACCCATGTACATCTTAGAGCTCATGTGGAAGGAATCCGGGTGGGGCACGATTATCTATCTTGCCGCGCTTTCCGGCGTGGACGAGCAGCTGTACGAGGCGTCCGTTATCGACGGCGCCGGCCGCTTTAAGCAGCTCCTCCACATCACTCTCCCCTGCATACTCCCGACCATCATCACCCTGCTCATCCTCCGAATGGGCTCCTTCCTGGACAGCGGCTTTGATCAGATTTACCTGATGCTGAACTCATATAACCGCAATGTCGCCACCGTATTTGATACCTATGTATACGATGTAGGTCTCACCGGCACCATCACCGCGCCCAGCGGCACCACCAATTATTCCTACTCGGCGACTGTCGGCGTATTCCGCTCGGTTGTCAGCCTCCTGCTCGTAGTGGGCTCCAACGCCCTTGCGAAGCTGGCCGGAGAGGAGGGCGTGTATTAATGAAAAAGCGGTTTACGCTCACCTATGAGCAGGTTGAGCATCTCAAAAAGCGCCAAAGCCGCGCACTGATCGTCATTGGCTGCATCATGGTCGTTCTTTCCATCCTCGGCATATCCCTAAACATCTCGGGCGCACGCACTACGCTTACAACCCGCCAGGCGCTGACCAGCGGAGCCGCAAAGCAGTTCCAGGCGATGAAAAACGACCGCGATATTCTGCCCGCAGGCGAGGATCTCGCGTCCGCCTTTAAAGCCTCGGCAGAAAAGGTAGCGCTTGAAAAGCAGAATACCCTTACAAACCAAAGAGCCGCGTCTCACAATGAACGCGACTACAAAAAGTTCACCTCACGAATGGAGGAATACGACCGGGAGCTTACAGCCTTCTATGGCGAGATCGATCGGTTGAACGAAGAAGGTGCGCTTTCCGCTTATCAGGCTTCCATCAGCGCAGCCATTTCCGGCAGGATTTCCGCGCATGAGAAATACGAGGAAGCCAACAGTGCGCTTAAGCTTTTGAAGCGCGACAGCACCAATGCAACCAAGGCCTATAACAAGGCCTCAAAGGAAGGCTCCGGCTCGAGCGCCGAAGAAATCGCTGCGCTGTTGGAAGCAAGCAAGAAGGCGGAAGAAGCCTATACGGTTGCTGAAAACGAGAAAAATGCATTGTACGCAGCATATTCCAACAACGATGCAATCGTGAAAAGCGCTCTTGCAAGCGCCTCCGCAGTGCTTCCGAAGGTCAGCTTCTTTGAAAGCGTGCTGCTCTTCTTCTCCGCCCCCATCGTATGGGCTATTTTTGCAGTACTCGGCATTGAACTCGTCATAAACGGCGCCGTATGCCTTAAGATTCCGAAGCTTACGCCGCTGAGCGTTCTTGCAGACATACTTATCTACGACTTCTTCGTCGTGCTCGGCTCCATCATGCTGGCTCCGCTTCTGTACGTTGCCGTCGGATCGTTCTCATCCACAGGTCTTGCGCAGTTCCGTTTCGGAAAAGTAGACTTCAGCGCGTATAAGATGATCGCCTTCTCTCAGCGCACCATGCGCTCCATCGGCAATTCCTTTCTGATTACAATCGTGGGAACGATCATCAATATCGCAATCACATCCATTACCGCCTACGCGCTTTCCAAGCGGGATCTGCCCGGGCGCAAATGGATGATGAAGCTAGTCGTAGTATTCATGCTGTTCCACGCAGGTTTGATTCCGGATTACATACTGGTTGCCAATACGCTTGGGCTCACCAACACCTATTGGGCGATCTGGCTTCCGGTCATCATCTCCTCATCGAACCTGATCATCATGAAAAATTTCTTCCAGCAGCTGCCGGAATCCATCGAGGAATCCGCCCGAATCGACGGCTGCAACGAGATTCAGTCTTTTATCCACATCGTAATCCCGATGTCCATGGCTTCGATTGCGACCTTCTCCCTGTTCTACGCCGTCGGCCACTGGAACAACTACCAGCGCGCGATGATCTACATTTCAGACCCCAATAAATACCCGATCACCGTGCTTCTCCGCCAGGTCGTCATACTCTCTCAGGGCTCGCTCGCCGACGACGTACTGCCTGAAGTGCAGGTATGGGCGCCGACCAATTCGGTCAAATACGCCACCATCATGGTAGGCACCGTGCCGATCATCTGCGTATATCCCTTCCTTCAGAAGCACTTCACCAAGGGCGTACTGCTGGGCTCGGTAAAGGGATAATGCCAAACAACCCGAATTTGAAACGTTTCTTCCGGCAAACAATATTTTCACTGTCCCGACAGCAACCCGCGCGCCAATCCAATGCGATCAACGCGCGGGTTTTTACCGTACTCTACCCTCTCAAGAGAATAGCCGTTTTGGTTCTTCCTACATCCGTATTATCCTTAACTCTGCTGCGAAGCTCCTCAATCGGATTCTTTGCGGTTTCAAACCTGTAATCCTCGCCGAATTTTCTGATATGATCCTCAATCACCGTATGGCTTACTACTTGTTTCACGTCATTGTTCACCGTGTTCTGATACCTGAAAAAATCCGCGCTGCCCTCAAGATCATTTACGCACACATACCCTTCCCTGCAGGCGGTGTTCTGAACCGTGGCAGAAAGTACCTCTCGAACATAATCGATATTCGACGTAAGCATAAGCGGCTTTGGAAACTCACCGCTTCCGACCACCGACTGCCAATGCTTGCCTTCATATTTTTCAAGCATTTTTGCCGCCGCATGGAGATGCGAAATTTCCTGTTCAAAGAGCATCTGCCAAATCCGTTTGATATTTTCGTCCGTCTCCGTCTGCATACAGGAATAATACAGATAGCACTCCGTGTACTGGCGCATAACCAGATTTTCAAACCACGTGGCCTTCGGATCCAGAAGCGACCCGTAATGCGTCACATGCTGCTCCTCCACCATTCCGATTTCCTGATACAGCCTGCGCCCGCGGTCATTTGTATAGAAGCCATTCACGTTCATATAATAGTTCATGGTCTGCTGCTCGGCGGCAGTAATAATCCCCACGCACAGCTTCGTCTGAAGCTCAGCCGTTTTATTGTCAATATGATACTTTACGGAATCAAACGGATGCCTGTGGTGAGAAATAGTCGGCCTACCCGGCATGATTTCCGTATATCTTCCCACATAGTTTTCCGCCTTTGCACCCGTATCCATGCTCATGAGATCCGCATAGCGGTACAAATGATCAAAATCCTCCAAAAGCGCAAAATCCAGCGCGTTTTTCACATACATATCCGGCTCATGCTGCGCAAGCTGCGCCGTCAGATCAACCGCCAGCTGTTCATAGCCGATTGTATGCTCAAGCGCCGTTTCATCCGTCGGCTTCAGAGCGCTGATCAGCATCTGCTGCTGCTTTTCAAGTCTTCTGAGAAGCGCAAGCTCGCGCCGCGCCTCATTATCCGGGCAATTCCTTGAAAACATGTGCATAAACCAGTTCTGCTCAAACTCCGTGCCATTCATGAGGATCACGCGCGTTCTGGTATACGGATTCGCCTCGCACTTATTGTAAGGCTTCGGCGCCATGGTTTTCCAGTCCATGATCAGGCTTTCAAGCGTCTGCGCTTTTTCATAAAACGGATTCAATTGACTTACCACCTCCAAAAAGCATTCCCCATTATGATAAGCCAAACGGAACCTAAGTATGCGTTTTGAAGCGTTAATACTATCGTTCCCTTCGCATCTGCTTTTTGAAGATTCATTCACCGCATACAAAAAAATGCGCCTGACATTCGGAAGCGCATTCTTTCCTTTGTTTCAGGCGCAGATATCATATATTTTTGATTTTTCTATTCTCCCAGAAGTATCCTTCCGTACGCGTCCATATCCGGCTCTCCGTAAAGATCGATATAGTCTTCGCCCAGGAAGCAGGCAAAGCTTGTCATCTGAGAAAAGCCGACTTCATGGTAAAAGTCCACATCCTTTTTCATGGTTTCGCTGTCGAAGTACATTTTCTTCGGCGGTCTCGTCCAATTGGAAAACAGCGAATTATCCACCCAGTATTCCAATACTCTGGAATTCTTCTTTCCGAAAAATGCAATCAGTTCCCGGATATACGCGCTTTCCGCCCGGTTCTTATCGCTCGTTTCATCATTGATCGCCATATGAATATCGCGGTTAATAGGCGCATATTCAAGATAAATCCCCTGAAGCGGCTGCGTTTTTTCCGGAACAATAATCGTATCGTGATACGCAAGATACGGAAGCATCGCCTCGGGATCTGCGCGCTTTATACCGCGAAGCATGGCGTTCATGATTCTGAGCGCCTGATCGGCTGCGGAAAGCGCTCTGCACGCAGAGCAGTTGCATTTATAGCCCTTCACATCGTCAATCCAATAGGCATACCGATGCGAATTCGTCTTCATAAGCCGCGCAAGGATTTCGCTTCTGTCCGCCACATAATCAAGCGCATCGGGATTGCTTGCGCACATATTGTAATCGGGCTTTCTTTCACCGTTTTCATCCATGCGAAACCAATCCGGATACATCTGATGCATTTTTC
>JAFQKQ010000105.1 GCA_017396845.1 Clostridia bacterium | reverse complement strand
GTTCATGGGTCCCGGCGAGTCGAACAAAGTTCCCGCCGAAACGATCCGAATGGCGATGGTTATGATCGCTGTTATCCCGATCGCATGCTCCTATCCCTTCTTCCAGAAATACTTCATCTCCGGTCTTACGATCGGCGCGGTAAAGGGATAAAACACTTACTGATTATAGCGGTATGAAATACCGTTGTAATAATAAAAAAGGAGGGTTTCCATTATGAAGAAACTCATGTCTCTCGTTCTGGTTGTTCTGATGGCCCTTTCCTTCGGCGCAGTTGCTGAAGAAGAGTACATCAAGATCACCTGGGCGATGGGCACCGGCGCAACTGCTCCCATCGACAACGCAATGGTAGTTGAAGAGCTCAACAAGATCAGCCGCGAAGCGATCGGCGTAGAGCTCGATATGCAGTATTTCACCAATGATCAGCTGCAGCTCTCCATTCAGGCTGGCGAAGTATTCGACATCTACTTCACCTGCGACTGGTACAACAACACCAACCAGGCAGTTTCTGCCGGCCTGTTCGCCAACATTGACGGCTATGTTCAGGAGTACACCCCCGACCTGTGGGCTTCCATGAGCAAGGAAGTATGGGATCTGGCTTATGCTGCTGACGGCGGCCTCTACACCATCCCCTGCAAGAAGGACTACGCGATGATGAACTTCATCACCTATCCTTCCGAGCTGGCTGCTGAACTCGGCTTCGAAATCCCCGACAAGATCGAAGCTTGGGGCGACCTGACTGACTTCCTCGTAGCTTGGAAAGAGACCCTTCCCGAGAACGAGTATCCCTACCTCTGCGGCGGCTCTGCCCGCGGCGTTGACTCTTCCTTCGACTTCATCGATCGTGTAACCCTCATCGGCTGCGTATACGGCACCACCGAAGTTGTTACCGTATTCGAAGATCCCGGTGTTATGGAACGCTATCGCACCCTCGCTGAGTGGTATGACCTCGGCCTCATCAATCCCGATGCCGCCCAGATCACCGAAACCGCTATCGACACCAGCAAGATGCGCATTGACTCCGTTCAGGCTTGGCCGGGCTATGACTACTCTGTAAGCAATGGCTATCCGACCGCTATGACCTGCTACTTCGACGGACCCCACCTCTCCGTTTCCGGCGTACAGGGCTCCATGAACGCTCTTTCCGTAACCCTCGAGCAGGACGAAGAGAAGCTCATCGCTGCTCTTAAGCTCATCGAACTGTGCCACACCAACAAGCTCTATGCTGACTCCCTCCGCTACGGCGTTAAGGGCTATCACTGGGATTACGTCACCGAAGAGCAGAGCGCAGCCTGCGCCGGCGGCGTTCTCCGCACTCAGGTTGGTAAGGACAACTACGGCCCCTGGGCGTTCGCTATGCCCGCCAACTTCTTCACCTCCATCGCTGTAAGTGAAGATCAGGTTGCCGGTCTCGCCAATCCCCCGGTATTCGAGCAGTATGATATGTACTATGCTGAAGTTGCCGCCAACGCGAAGGTTTCCGCGATGAAGGGCTTCACCATGGACTTCGCCGGCTGGGAGCAGCAGATCGCTGAAATGACCGCCATCAAGTCCGAGTACTACAACAACTTTGCTACCGGTACCGTTTCCATCGACGAGTGCTATGACGAGTTCATCGGCAAGATGAACGCCGCCGGCCTCCAGGATCTGATTGCCGAAGCTCAGGCTCAGCTCGACGCTTGGCTCGAGACCCACTAATCTTAACGGTTAGTCTCGATCATTTCCAAACATAACGATACCCGGGAATCGAATGATTCCCGGGTATTTTTGTTTAAGTTCCGCTTTTCCGAAGACGTATGCCTCCGGTATTTTTATGGGAAAGCCCTTCGGGGCTTGACGAACGGAAGAAAAATGTGTAAACTTGAGTATCGGTTTTGAAAGGAGAGTTTTAATGATCTGCGAATTTGAAATGAGTGTGCTTGAGATTCTGGCGGAGGACGCGCGTACGACGGCCGAAAGCATTGCTGTTATGACGGGAAAAACCGTTTCAGAGGTGGAGGCTGCCGTTAAGGCGCTTGAAAAGGAGCGCATTCTGCTCAAATATCCTGCGATGGTCAACTGGGACCGCGTTCGGGAGGATGTTGTGCAGGCGCTGATCGAGGTTCGCGTGACCCCTCAGAGAGACGAGGGCTTTGACGCGATTGCCGAAAAGATTTATCGGTTTGAAGAGGTCAAAAGCGTGTATCTTATGAGCGGCGCGTACGACCTTCTGGTGATTGTGGAGGGAAGCAATATTAAGCAGCTTGCGATTTTTGTCGGCGAAAAGCTTTCCACCATCGAGCATGTGCTTTCCACGGCCACGCATTTCGTGCTTAAAAAATACAAGCAGGACGGCGTGATTATGGAAAAGGAAACCGAGGATGACAGATTGCAGGTGAGCCCGTGAATTACGAAAATGTTTTGTGCGGCCGCATAAAGAATGTGCCGCCTTCCGGCATAAGAAAGTTTTTTGATATTGTAAGCGAAATGAAGGACGTGATTTCGCTGGGCGTTGGCGAGCCCGATTTTACGACGCCGTGGCGTTATTCCGATGCGGCGATTTATTCCCTGCGCTCCGGGCACACGCATTATACGTCCAACAGAGGCCTTAAGGAGCTTACAAAGCTCATTTCCGAATATGAGGAGCGATTCGGCGTTCATTATGCGCCGACGAGCGAGATTATGGTCACGGTAGGCGCGAGCGAGGGCATTGACCTTGCCAT
>JAFQKQ010000104.1 GCA_017396845.1 Clostridia bacterium | reverse complement strand
CATCCATAGAAAAAACCGCCTGCTTCATCTTTTGAAGGTAGGCGGTTTCAATCCTGTGCTAATCTTCTGCTATATGTGGTCGATGGTCTGCTAAACCCCTGCTAATCGGGAGAACCATCACTACGCAGCCAAGGGCTGCAAACTCTGCATTTCATGCAGAAATCGTCTTGCGATATGCGCAAAAATCGCATATAATACCAATACTGGCTTTGTGGAGCTTTGATTCATCCCATTGGTAAGGATGAGGTCACCGGTTCAAATCCGGTCATCAGCTTCATAAAAGCACTACGATTTTGATACAAAGTCATAGTGCTTTTTCTTTATTCCCTGCAAATATCAAATGTAAAACGACAGATACACCTTGGAATATGAATTATTCCGGAGTTGCTCTGACACCGATCTACGCATTATCGAAAAACAGCAAAATTCCATAATCAGAAAATGCACCCGCTTCCTTCGGCGGGCGCATAGCAAAACGATTGCTCGCCTTTCGTTTTGATAACAGGGCTTTCGTTTTGCTGACAGCCCTTTCGTTTTATTTTGGGTGCAAAAAAACAGTGCGCTGTTTTATGTTGCTATTGACTTTTGCGCATCATCTGTATATAATGCTTATATACAGTATCTACAGGAGTGATGGCGTGAACATACTAATCGACAATAAAAGCGGAACACCCATTTACGATCAGATATATTCTCAGATCAAGAGCCAGATCATCAGCGGGGAATTAAAGCAGGATGAATTGCTGCCGTCCATTCGCGGGCTTGCAAAGGATCTTCGTATCAGCTTTATTACGACAAAGCATGCTTATGAAGAGCTTGAAAGGGAAGGCTTTATTTACACTTTACCTTCCAAAGGGTGCTATGTGGCTCCCAAAAACGTAGAACTGCTGCGAGAAGAAAACCTGAAAAGAATTGAAGCGCATATAGATGAGATCGTCAGACTCGCCGCTTCCTGCAATTTAAGCAAACAGGAAATTTTAGAAATGGTAAATTTCAGTCTGGAGGAACAATGATGAATGCACTCGAAATTCAGAATCTGACAAAATCTTATCCCGGATTTACGCTGGACAATCTGAATCTGATACTGCCAAGCGGATGTATTATGGGGCTGATTGGAGAGAACGGCGCCGGAAAAAGCACTACGATCAAGCTGATTCTTGACATGGTTCATAAGGATAGCGGCAGTATCGTAATTCTCGGAAAAGACAATAAGGATAATATCGAACTCACCAAAGAGGATATCGGCGTTGTAATGGATGATGTCGGTATTCCCGAGTGCTTGACCGTTAAGCAAGTCGGAAATGTAATGAAGCATACCTTTCAAAACTGGGATGAAGCCGAATATGCCCGCTTAGTACAGGAACTTGCACTGCCGGCTAATAAGCAGTTCAAAGAGTTCTCGCGAGGAATGAAAATGAAGCTTGGCATTGCCATAGCTCTATCTCATCATGCAAAATTGCTCATTCTGGACGAAGCGACGTCAGGGCTTGATCCTGTAGTGCGCGATGAAGTGGTTGAAATGTTCAGTGACTTTACTAGGGATGAAAGCCACTCTATTCTTATTTCTTCCCACATTGTCAGCGATCTTGAAAAACTTTGCGATTATATCGCATTCCTGCATAAGGGAAAACTGCTGCTCTTAGAAGAGAAGGATCAATTATTAGCGAAATACGGTCTGATCCATTTAACGGCGGACGAGTTGCAGTCACTTCCGTCGGATGCAGTCAAGTATAAAAAAGAAAATACTTACGGGGCTGAAGCAATGGTGCTGAGAAATGCCGTGCCTGAAGGTATCCGTGTCAGCCCGATCAGTATCGAGGAACTTTTCGTGTTCATGGTAAAGGAGGCGAAATAACGTGAAAGGACTTCTCTTAAAAGATTTGTATATGATGAAGAAGTATTGCAGATCATATATCTTCATAGCAGCCGTATTTATTGCAATAGCGCTCTTCAGTAACGGCAATATGTTCTTCGTTTTTTATCCTTGCCTTTTATGCGGCATGATTCCGGTGAATCTGCTGGGCTATGATGAACGAAGCCGCTGGATGCAGTATAGCGGAACGCTTCCATACACAAAAACGCAAATTGTCTCTGCCAAGTATTTGATCGGTTTATTTACACAATCAGCGATGCTAATCGTTACCGGAGTTTCGCAAGGTATAAAAATGATTGCATGCGGCAATTTTGTGTTCGGTGAATTTGCTGTCCTGATGCTGCTTTTGCTGGTCGTGGCAACCCTTACATCTTCCATTTCGCTTCCGTTCATTTTCAAATTGGGCGTAGAAAAAGGACGAACCGTTTATTTTGTGATGATTGGTTTCGTGTTCGCAGCCAGCGCCTTAGCATCAGGCTATTTCAAAGGGCAGTTTGCGGCCGAAATTAATCCAAATTTGCTATTGGCCATACTTGCTGCTTTGGGAATCGGAATGTATGTTTTCTCTTGGTATATGTCTATCGTCTTTTATAAAAAGCGCGAAATAAGCTGAATCTCCAATACTAAACGGAAGTCCGGCGGCGGATGGCATTTTCACCCACATGCACCCATTGCAAAACGAAAGGACTATCAACAAAACGATAGCCGGGAATTGTATTCGTTTTTGAGTCGTTTCCTATAGACCAGCCAGAAATGGTTGGTTTTTTCATACGTTTTTATCGAAGTATCGGTTTAATTTTCCATTTCATGACCCGCACGCTCAAAATTTCGTTTTTCATCGTATTCGCAGTCCATGCCGAATCCAACAGTAAGCGCCTCGCCGCGGGGCAGTTTTTCCGCTGTTTTCAAATAACGCAAGCAGATTTTCGTCATCTTCCGAATGAAAGCGTCAAACCCGTTTAAGGCTTTTCCAAACCAATTTCTACACGGTATCGCAGCCGGAATCTATACCCGCAAAAAGGCGTCTTTCAAGATATTAAGTTCATCCGCCGATAGACATTCAATATAAATCCCCCATTCCGGAACACGCAGGTCAGCATGAATAATCATTTAATTGAAAGTTCGACAAAGTTGTTGTCAATATGGCATGCTGAAAAAGGTATCCGTTCATTACTCGTCATTACTCGGCAGTTTATGTCTCATTTATAACTCTGCACTCTGCGCCATAAGGAATATTAATAGAATCAGGCTTGAACTATCCACCTTATGATTGTATTATGAGCATATAAGGGGTATTGTTCTTGAGTCTTATGAATATATTCCGTTTGGTTACTGCCGCGCTCTTTCCGGTGCTTTTTGCAGTTGCATTTTAACTGCTGGATAAGAAAACCAGATTTGGCAGTTTGCCATATATGCTTAAGCAAACGATTATCGGTTTTGATATGTTATCCGACGAGCAATCGCGTGAATTTATCGACGTAATCACGATCGGCGGCTCCGGCTTCCATGTTCAGGAATTCAGACCCATTGCCAGAAACAATAACATATACAGAAAATACGCAGCGATTTCCCTGGAAAACGGCGCAATGTTTCAAGTCGGCTACGACTCCATGCAGTTTTATATGGTAATTGAGGACGCAGCTGTAACGGCAGCCTACAACCGCCACGTGGGACAAAGCGGCTGTATGATCATCTGCGACAAAAACGGCGTCGTTGTCAGCGACCCGGGCGGTCATAAGGGACAAAAAATCGAATCCATTGCAAATGCGGATGATTCATCCACAGAAAAGTATATCTACCGGGCGGATATCTACAATCTCCCCTCCTACTGCATGTACGTTGTATCGGAAGGATATTACATCATCGGCGTGCTGCCGGTTCAAGAAGCGCTGTTTTCAAAAACGGTATCATTGTACATCCTTTCCTTCCTTGAGATCATCGTGTTCGGTCTTTTGTTCCTGATGATATACTTCCTGATCAAGCGCGTGGTTGTAAACAATATTTATAAGATCAACAGCTCCCTTGCACAAATTGCGGGCGGAAATCTGGATGTAACGGTTAACGTTCGTTCCAACGAGGAATTCGTGTCCCTCTCGAACGATATCAATTCAACCGTTCAAACCTTAAAGCGGTATATTGCGGAAGCAGCGGCAAGAATCGACAAGGAGCTTGAATACGCCAAGGCAATTCAGCTCTCCGCCCTTCCCTCCACCTTCCCGCCCTTTCCCGATCAGACGGATTTTGATATCTATGCGCAGACAATCGCCGCAAAGGAAGTCGGCGGCGACTTCTACGATTTCTACATGCTGGACAAAGATACCGTCGCTTTCATCTGCGCCGATGTATCCGGCAAAGGAATCCCGGCGGCGCTGTTTATGATGGAGGCGAAAACCATCATAAAAGCGATGGCCGAGCGCGGTTTACCGATCAACGATGTATTCCAGCACGCAAACCAGAAGCTGTGCGAAGACAATAATTCGGGCATGTTCGTAACCGCCTGGATGGGCATATTGAATATAAAAACAGGAAAACTGGAATATGTGAACGCCGGGCATAATCCGCCCCTTGTACTGCACGGCAACGGCGATTTTGAATATTTGAAGGTTCGTTCCGGCTTCGTGCTTGCCGGCATGGAGGGCGTAAAGTATAAAAAGCATGAGCTCACCCTCTCAGAAGGCGACCGCATCTTCCTGTATACGGACGGTATAACCGAAGCTACCAATAATGCCGAAGAGCTTTACGGCGAAGGCCGCCTTCTTGCTTTCATCAATCGGAATAAGCGCATGAGCGCAAACGAGCTTCTGCCCTCTATTAAAAGAAGATATCGACAATTTCATCAAAGAAGCGCCGCAGTTTGACGATATCACGATGCTGATCCTCGACTATAAGCAGGACAAGGGCGTATCTGTAATGCCGGAGACAGCTTTTTAGCAGCGAAGTCCTCCCGAAGGATGTTCTCACATTTGCAGAGGAAGCGCCAAAAAAGCCGACCGCTCATCGAATACGACCATGCAGATCATCGCAGTGCTTGAAAATATCATTAGCAGCATTTCCAAATGCGCGTACGAAAACGAAGAAGCGGAGACAAAGCTGCAGATTGGCTTTGATCCCGTTTCCAACGCCGTCCCCTATATTTCCGGATAAAGCATTGCCCTATGATCCGCCGAAGAAAAGCACTACCGATCCCGACATCCCGCCGGAAGAGATGCAGCTTAAAAAGCCCGGCATTTTCATCTCCGAAGAGACCATGGATTCTCTCTCCTACCGGCGCGAAAACGGGCGGAACAAACCGACCATGCAAAAGAAAATCCGATAAAAAGCATTCGAAAACCATCCATAAACGGCGTTAATCATCCGCGCAAGGAGGACATTTATGAAGATTTTCATCGCGGTAGACATGGAAGGCATCAGCGGAATCAATTGCCCGGATTACGTGCTTTCGACAGGAAAGCTGTACTCCGCTGGACAGCGGCTTATGACGGAAGACGCAAATGCGGCGGTTCGCGGCGCGTTTGACGCGGGTGCGGATGAAGTAATCGTAGCGGATGTACACGGCGGCTCGGGCAACATATTGGTTGAACAGCTGGATCCCCGCGCGCTTCTTCTCGCAGGCTCCCCCTATAAGCCGCGCTTCCCGTTTCTGGACGAAAGCGTAAACGGCATGTTCCTACTCGGCTATCACGCGATGGCCGGTACCCTTTACGCAAACCTTGAGCACACCATGACCAGCGCCGTCTGGCATAAATTCTGTGTGAACGGAAAAGCCTACGGCGAGCTTGGCATCGACGCGGAAATCAGCGCAGAATGCGGCGTTCCGGTCATCATGGCGTCCGGCGACGATAAGCTGTGCAAGGAAGCCGCCGCCTGGCTGCCCGGCGTGGAAACCGCCATGGTAAAGCAGGGGCTTGGCCGTCAGAGCGCGCTGTGCCTGTCTCCGGAACGAGGCCGCAGGATCGTATATGAAAAAGCAAAGGCAGCCGTTACGCGCCTTATAAACGGCGAAAAGTTCTATTTCCCGGAAACGCCCTCCCCCGCCGTCGTTCAGATCACCTATAAGCATGTACCCGATGCAGACGCGGCGAGTCTTCACGGCACAAAGCGTTTAGACGGTTACACCGTGGAATCTGTCTACCGCCGCTTATCCGATCTCTACAGCGGTCTCTGGAAGGAATACGGCGCAGAACAGCTTATATAATCAAACGCGCCCCGATGCATGCATGTACCGGGGCGCATCCTCATTTATGCGGCAAAAATCATGTTAAGCTTAAAAAACCGTATTGCATTTTAAAGCCGCATGTGATATACTATAACACGTCGTCAAGAATTGTGCTGATGTAGCTCAGTCGGTAGAGCGCATCCTTGGTAAGGATGAGGTCACCGGTTCAAATCCGGTCATCAGCTCCATGGACCAACCTGAAATGGTTGGTCTTTTTTTGTTTACTTGTACAAAAATCGTCCGTACTGCGTGCAAATGCATATCATACACCGCTAAACCGGCGTCTTGGCTGCTAAACCTTCAGCGAAACGCATTTCTGAAAGGATATACAAAAGCGCACACATTCACAGAAGAAACGGAGCAGTCGCTCCCCCTTCCTTCGCCGATTCATCGATCTTCGCGCCTGTGCCCATCTGAACCGCTGCCCGGATTGCAAACAGACGCCGCTTGCGCGGCGTCCGCTTCGATGTTCCTGCGCCGGCGCTGCAAAATCCCCTCACAGCTTTCCTTCCGCAAGATACCTATCCATTCTGCCGTTTATGCCTTCATAGCTGATCGGGCCGATATTGCTTCTGCACCAGGTTTCGTCTTCCTTGAGAACCTTGGTAAGCTCCTGCCTGAGCGCCTCTTTTACGGGGGTGAATACGCTCTGGGTGAGGCCGGTATCCTTTAAAAGCTTTGAATTATCTATGGCTCTGTTGAATTCGCGGTCGTAAATCAAGCGCCATCTGGCCCACGGCGCGCCGTTATCGAAAATCTGAAGGAATGTTTCATCGTCGCATGTTACATATTCCATACCGATGAGCTCCTTATAGATTTCCGCGAATTCGCGCCAGGTGTGGTTTTCGCCGGTGGCGAGGGTATAGGTTTCGCCGATGGCCTTATCATTCAGAACCAGTCTCGACATAGGCTTGCCTACATCATACGACCAGTTGAGCGTTCCCCTTATGTCCATCGCGCCCTCGGGCAGCACGACTGTCTTTTTATCGATCGCGCGGTTGATGAAGGAATTGGCCTCCATAGTGATCAACTGGAACTTATGACTTGAAAACGTAATCGCGGGACGGACGATGGTGAAGTTTTTATAGCCGCTTGATGTTAGCATATCCTCCTGACGCGCTTTGGAAAGCGAATAATCATCGCCCGCCGCAAAATCCGGATCCAGCGTATCAAGAACATCCAGCAAGCGCGGCGTATTCTCTGTTACAAGCCCTTCGCTGTCCGCATATACACGGTAGGAGGACAGAAATACGTACTGACTCGTTTGGTCAAGGAACATTTTATACCGTTTTCTGAAATGCTCGGTTCCGTAGCCCATGTAGTCCACAACCGCGTCGTACTTCCCTTTCAGGAGGTGATTCACAACCGCATCGTCCATCGCATTGTTCTTTTCATATGTGAGCATGGGATTATCGGACGTAATGTCGTCCAGCGATACCACATGAACGCGCATGCCCATATTCACAAGCTCCGGAACCAGATACGAACCCAGCGCGCCGGTCCCGCCCAGAACAAGCACCTTTTTCTCCATTACAGATCTCCCTCCAATTTGATGCCGGAGGCCCTTAAAACCGCCTTCTGAAGCTGAATTTCATAATCCCCCGTATAAGGATTTTTCATTTCTCCGCGAACGCATGCGGCGAATTCCAGCATCATATCATCGTATCTCCCCGCAAAATATCCCGGGAAAACGACGCCTTCACCGGCGGATGCAATTCTTTTCACCACCGTCGGCGTTTCAAGCGGACAGATTTCAATCGTGCCCTTTGTGCCGGTTACTTTAAAATGCCTGCGATGAAAGCCCCTTACCTCCGTGCTGTTTGCGCGGACGCATGCAGCGCCCGCAGGGTATTCAAGCACCGCAAAGCACGAATCCATGGAGCCGTCGTTATCATCGCCGGAAGAATGATTGAACGGATGAACGCTCAGCGGCTCGCCCATCGCAAGCATGATCATATCGATGGAGTGGCAGCCCAGAAAGAACATGGTTCCGCCCGGGAACTGCTTAAGCCATCTGCGCTTCGGGGCGCTGTGAGATGTGGAAAAGCTCGCGTCAATGCCGGTAATCGTGCCCAGATCGCCGTTTTTTACGGCGTTCACTGCATATTTCAGGGCAGGATTATATCTGTACATATATCCCATCTGAAGCGTAAGCTGCTTTTCCTCGGCGCTCCTTATAAGCCTTTCAAACGCTTTGATATCCGTTCCGCCCGGCTTGTCCAGATGCACGGGAAGAGCGCGGTCTATGCACTTCTGTGCATCCGACACGCTTCTAAGCTCATGTCCCTCGCAGAACACCGCATCGATATCGTTCCTTGAGAGCAGTTCTTCCTCCGAAATCCAGTTTACATCCTTATATGCGTCCGCTTTTCCGAATTCCTCCCGCATATTTTCATCCGGTTCGCATACGCCTACAATTTCAAATACATCCGGATGCTGACGGGCGCAGTTGATGGTATCGCAGCTATGATCGTGCGCGATTCCGAAATGCGCAACGCGGATTCTCCTGTCCATATGCTTTCCCTTCTTTTCTTTACTCAACAAGCCGCCGTGGAAGGTATTTCTCCCACGGCGACCTGCTATTACCGCGTATTCGCGGTATTTGCTTGCGATCAGCCCATCAGACGGGTGTAGGCATTCTGCTCGATTTCGAGAAGCTTCTCAAGGCCCATGCTGTTGAGCGTCTCGATGAATGCATCCCAATCGCCTTCAATGTCCGCTTCGCCGGTGATAAACTGGGTCTGCATGTTCTTCAGGTAGCTGTTGATGTCGTTGTAAAGCTGCGTGCGCTCTTCGGCTTCATCCTCCTCGTAGATGAGGGACGGGAATGCATCGATGATTTCGACGCCTTCGCGGTTGATGCCGTAGCGGGTCAGCTGTACCAGCCAGCCGTTCGCGGGCAGAAGGAGTTCAAACTGCTCATCGTTGGTGGCTGCAAGGATCGCGTCGGAGGGCGTTCCTGCGAGCGGCTTTACAAAGTAGAAGCCGTTGTTGATGACAGCCTTGCCGGTACGATATGCTTCGCCAGAGGCAAATCCGTCGGGGCAGTACATGGTGAAGGTCTTCTTGTCCTCAAGACCGGGAACATTTACGGGCTGATAATCGAAGTCAACACCTTCAAAGCCGTTGTTGCCCGCAACCTGTCCTTCTTCGGTGTAGAAGAAGTCGAGCAGCTTTACGATTTCTTCAGCGTGCTCCGTCTTCGCGTTTACAAGAACGAAGGGCGTTCCGGAAACCTCGGAGTTCTTGATGATGGTGGCATTCTCACGGTAATCGCTCGTGAAAGCGCCCGCCCAGTAGAAGTTCGCATCGTAATCGATTTCCTGACCGGCGGAAACGTAAGGAGCGGATGCACCGAACAGGCCCACGGTATCGCCGGCGATCTGCGCATTCAGTTGTTCGCCAGGCTCCGTGAAGAACTCGGGGCACATGAGGCCTTCGTCCCAGAGCTGTTTCATGTAGGTAAGATACGCCTTAAAGGCTTCGGTGGTTTCACCGAGATATACATTTCCGTCTTCATCCGCCTGAAGCAGATAGCTTACCTGACGGGTGTTGAAGCCGAATGCATTCAGGAAGGTGCTGATGGTGTATTCATGATTCGCATCGAGCGGAATTTCATCGTTCGCATCGCCGTTTCCGTTGGCGTCCTGCTCCTTAAAGGCCTTAAGAAGCTCGTATACATCGTCCAGCGTCTCGGGGTATTCCATGCCTACGTTCTCTACCCAGTTCTTGTTCAGCCAGAAGCGGGGCGCGAGCGCCAGCACGTTTACGGAAATCTGCGTAAGGGTATACATATTGCCGTCGGGGCTGGTGGAATAATTTCTGAGGCGCGGATAGGTTTCCATCGTAGCGGTGATGTTGGGCGCATGCTCCGCAACCAGATCCTTAAGATCCAGAAAATATCCCTGAGAACCATAGCTAGCAACCTCAGCAAGGCTGATTTGCGGATTCAGAATGATATCGGGAAGGTTTTCTTCCGCGAGCATGAGCGTGAACTGAGTCTTCCACGTATCATCGGGATAACCGTTTCCTACCAGGCGGATGCCGAAGCGCTCTTCAATAACCTTCGCCATGTTGGTCTCATCCCAGCTGATCGTCTGGTTACTGCGTCCCGATACGGTTACTGTGATCACTTCCTCGCTGATGCGTTCCGATGCAAAGCAGCATGCGGGAATCATCATGAGAACAAGGATCAGGGCAAACATTCTTTTCATGGTCTTACCTCCTTATATTTGTTTCCGCATGAATGCGGATAACATCAAACCTGTTAATTATCCCTTTACAGAGCCGATCATAACGCCTTTTCCGAAGAATCTCTGCAGCCAGGGATAAATCGCCATCATCGGCGCGGTAGATACTATAATCACGCAATACTTGATCAGGTTCGCTTCGTTCGCCTGCCGGTTGAGTTCCTTTACCGCCTCGGGATCCATGCTCTGCGTCATGGAATCGGCAACCATCTTTGTCTGAATGAGAACTTCGCGAAGATACATCTGCAGCGGATATTTCGCTCGATCCCTCAGATATACCATAGCGTCAAAATAACTGTTCCAGCGCGCAACGCCGTAATACAGCGCCATTACCGCAAGGATCGGCTTTGAAAGCGGAAGCACGATTCTGATAAACGTAGTCCAGTCGCCCGCGCCGTCGATATAGGCAGCGTCGTACAATTCCAGCGGAATGGTGGACGCGAAGAAGGTTCGGCTGACAACCACGTTGTACGCGGATACAAGACCTGTAATCAGGAGCACATACCAGGTATCCAGAAGACCAAAGCTCTTCAAATTCAAATAGATCGGAATCAGGCCGCCGGAAAAATACATAGTGATCATGATAATCAGCATCACAATATTTCTTCCGGCCATTTCCTTTCGGGATATGGCGTATGCACAGGGAATTGTGAATGCCAGATTCAAAACCGTACCGACGATTGTATAGTAGAGGGTGTTTAAATACCCACGCCAGATGTCCGAAAAATCGAGTATGCGCCGATAGCCGTCCAGCGTAAACCCGCGCGGTAAAAGAATTACCTTTCCTGCGTTTACCATCTCAGGATCGCTGACGGAAGCGGAGATGACAAACAGAAGCGGATACAGGAACATGATAAACACGATGACCAGCACGATCTTGTTTACGAAAAGGAACACGCGGTCGCCCCTGGACAGGCGGGAAGCTTTCTTCTTTTGCATTCTACTCCCCTCCTTACCACAAACCGGCATGCGTGATGCGTCTGGAAAGCGTGTTGGCCGTTACCAGTATCACGCAGTTGACCAGCGAATTAAAAAGACTGGCTGCGGTAGAGAACGAGAAATCATTCTGTTCAAGACCGAGCTTATACACATAGGTAGATATAACCTCAGACGCAGTCAGGTTTGCGTCGTTCTGAAGCAGATACACTTTTTCATAGCCTACATTTAGAAGCTGACCCATCTGAAGAATGAGAAGCACAGTAATGGTCGGAACCAGAACAGGAAAATTGATGTGTATGATTCTCTGGATGCGGTTCGCGCCGTCGATTTCCGCAGCCTCCAGAAGCTGCTTATCAACGCCCGACAGCGCCGCAAAATAAATGACCGTACTCCAGCCGAGTCCCTGCCATACGCCCGAGAGCACATACAGCCATTTAAACGCAGAAGGCTCCGCCAGCGTATTCATGCTCAGCATCTTTCCCAGTATGCCGGATGACGGCGACATGAACAATATCAGCATACCGCATACAACAACCGTAGATATGAAATGCGGCGCATAGGAAACGGTTTGAAATAACTTTTTTCCCTTTCCGTCGTTCAATTCGTTTACCATCAGCGACAGAACAATCGGAAGCGGGAAGGAAATCAAAAGGCTCAGAGCGCTCAGCATAAGCGTATTTTTGAGTATAATCGGGAACCAGTAAGAACTCATCAAACGCTCAAAATTATCAAAGCCCACCCAGGCGCTGCCGAGAATTCCTTCCTTCATTTTAAACTTCTCAAACGCAATCAGGATTCCGTACATCGGCTTGTATACAAATAAGATGTAGTATAAAAGCGCAGGAATCACCATCAGGTACAACGGATAATGCGCAATCAGATTATCCTTAAATCGTAAAAGTGAATTTTTGCGTTTCATAATTCCCACCTTTTACCTCATACGCGTATCTTATCCCAGTCAAACACAACCCCAACCGGAAAATTCCTGTCATTGGCAAGGCGGTCATATACGTTTTCCGCTTCCAGCGGCGAATGAATTTCGTGGATAATATCTTTGAAATGAATTCTCCCGGCCTTCATAAGCTTCAGAATGGAAATCAGATCGTCATTCAGCGTCCAGAAGCCCGGCCTTGACTCCGTTTGCGCCCTCGCTATCGTGTGCGCGCCGATCATTGTGATTCCGCGCATATGCACATCCTTATAGAAGTCTACCTCCGTCGGCGTTCTCGTGCAGCCGAGCAGCGATATTCTGCCGAAGGGCTTCAGGATTTTGAGCGTCTGATTGAGTGCCGCTCCGTTTCCCGTAACCTCTACCGCCGCGTCCGGTCCGGCGCCGGTAATTGCAAGAATTTTCTTTTTATAATCTTCGTCCGTCGGATCAAACACATAATCAGCGCCAAGCTTCAGAGCGAGCAGGCGCCTTTCCTCGTTCATATCCACTGCGATCACGGGATACATGCCCGCGATTCTCATAAACTGAACGGAGAAAAGCCCCAGAAGACCGAGACCTGCGACGATTCCGCTTTCACCGATTTCCGGGCGCAGCTTTCTTACCGCCGCAAGAGAAAAGCTGGCGATCAAAATAAACGCGGCTTCCTCCATCGGAATATCATCGGAATCGATTTTCAGTACGTTTTCCCTGGGAAGGGTATTTACCTCCATATGCTTTCCCCATACGGTAATCACCCTGTCGCCGGGCTTTAAATCGGTTACACCCTCTCCCACTTTTTCCACATAGCCGCTTCCGCTGTAGCCAAGCTGCCTAGGATACGCTTGTCCGCCGGAAACATTCTTCCCTCCGACGAGGTTCGCCCGCTCCGTGCCCGCGCTGATCGCGGTATAGCGCATGCGCACGCTGACCTCGTTTGCCTTCGGCTCCGCCTTTTCAATTTCGCGGATTACGGCTTTATTCTCTTCCGTAAATACGATCTGGCGCACGTTATTTTACCTCCAGCACAATTTTGCCCACGCTCTTTCCCGCCGCCATGAGCGCCTGCGCTTCTTCCGCTTCCTGAATGGGGAAGGTTTTCCAAATGGTAGGACGGATTTCGCCCGTCTCCACCTTCGGCCAGATTTCAGTGACCATCTTATCGAGAAGCTCCGCCTTTTCTTCGGACGTCCTGCTTCTTAATGTGGTTCCGATCAGGCGCGTTCTTCTTACGTACATGGATTTGAGATTAATATTTGATATATCGTCCGCAAGGGTGGCGATCATGATCCAGCGTCCCCAGCAGTTGATATACGGAAGGCACTTTCCTACCGTTTCGCCGCCCAGACAATCGACTGCGATATCAACGCCCTTGCCCGCTTCAAGCTCTTTTTTCAGAATCTCGGAAAGATCGTATTTTGATGTGTTGATCACCATATCGGCGTTTAAGTGCTTGATGGACTCTGCAATTTCGTCGCTCAGCACCGTGGTGATTACCCTTGCGCCGTATGCCTTCGCCATCGGAATCAAAACGCTCGCAAGCCCGCTTGCACCCGCCTGCATGAGCACCGTATCGCCCTTTTTCAGCTTGCCTTCATAAAACAAAAACAGATATGCCGCGCCGAACACCTCCGGAATCGCGGCGGCCTCCGCCATGGAAACGCCCTTGGGAATCGGCATCAGCATGCCGCTGGGAACGGCGACATATTCCGCATATCCGCCGCCGCCAAGCAGTGCGCATACCTTATCGCCTACATGCCATTTGCCTTCTTTTTCGGCACAGGGGCTTAACGCCTTGATCACGCCGGCCGCTTCCAGTCCAAACCACTCCGGCCAGCCGTCCGGAGGCGGATACTGCCCCGCCCTTTGCAGAAGATCGGCTCTGTTGAGCGCCGCCGCGTGAATCTCTAAAAGCACATCGCCGTCCTTCAGCACGGGATCCGGCACATCCGTCCAGATCAAACGGTCGTTTTTATCCTGAAGTATTGCTTTCATAAAAGATGCCTCCATCGGACTGCACATGTATTTTCATATATTAAGCATGATTCATTTCATGTAAGTATGTATTTATATTAGCATACGTCCGATCAAAAATCCATGTATAATCAAACCATATTCCATGTATAATTTCTATACACATCCTTCGCATTACTTCCATATCGCTTTGATTTTCATGCGCATATGGAAGTTTTTGCCAATTTGTTACATCCTTTCATGAAAACTTTGTGTAAATTCCAGAATATTCATGGAAAAAGCCGCACAGGTATGCTATGATATATAAATAGAACAAAGCATGTATATTTGTTCCCTTCTCCATGTACAAAGGAGCTTGATCACATGTCAATCGCATTTAATATCAGCAGACGCCACAAAGTAAAAGCCGCAAACTCTCATTACTATGAGAATCCTACGGCTTCCCTGTATATAGACCGAATCCTGGAATACCACGATCTGATTTACCTTGAGCAGGGGCAATGGCTGATCACCGAGGGCGATACCGATTATCTGCTTGAAAAGGGCGATGTGCTTTTACTGTCCGCAGGACATCACCACTATACGCGCCTTCCCTGTTCTCCCCAAACGCGCACCATCTGCATCCATATTTCAAACGAGCCCGGCGATCTTTCACCGGAGGGCGGCGCGCTCGTGCTGCCCACGCATATGCACGTAAAGCACAATGTAAAGGTGCGCGATTATTTCCGCCAGATCACCTCCTGCTTCTGGAGCGATGAAGCCTATAAAGAGGAAAAGCTGAGCGCGCTTTTTAACCTGCTGGTATTGGAGCTGGCGGACATGCGCACCGGGAAAAAGGATGCGGAAACCACCATTGCAGAGGAAATCATACAGATGATCAATCTGCACCCCTACATCAACTATAAGCTTCAGGACGTAGCCGATCAATTGAACGTAAGCAAAAAGGTCATTTCCGGCGCCATGCTGAAAAGCGTGGGCGAAACATTTTCCAAATATCAGCTCAGGCGAAAGGTGGAAATGGTAGAAAAGCAAATCCGCGTAGAACCCAATACCCGCTTTTCGGAAATCGCAACAAATTTCGGCTTCTGCGACGAATTCCACATGAGCCGCTGCTTTAAAAGCGTATACGGCGTATCCCCGTCGGAATACAGAAATAGAATTGTCGGATACGATAAGGACAAGCAAACGGAATAATGGAGCGGGGACGGAAGAGAAAGACGGAAGCAGCAAAAAACCGCAAAAAGAAGGGCTCGCAAGTTATAAGGCCTTTGGGAAGCCCTTTTTTCATAAGAGCGCCGGCGCGTGAACGCCCGAAGGATTCGTTCCCGTTTGGTTTTCTTATCAATCGACGCCCGGCGCTCCGCTTACCGTATTTCGTATTCCCGGCTTCCTGCTCCTAACGAATCACTTTAATCGCTCAAAGCCCCCATTCCCGCCAGACTCTTCTCCATACATCCGAAAATCCCTGCCTCTGTGCGCCTTCCATGGTTACCACGCCGATCTCGGCAATGGTTCTTCCGTTTCTGATTACATCAACGCTTCCTACCCTCTCGCCCTTTTGGAAGGGTGCTTTCAGGTATTCGGGGAGGTTGGGTTTCAGTTCTATATCGGCGCTTTCAGCTTTGTTCATGAGGAGCGTAAGGTTGTCGTTTAATACGAGGGGCACACTTTCTTTTTGTCCGTTTTTTACGGGGATTTCTCCTTTGATTCTTGCGCCTTTTTCAGCCACGGTGTTGATTCTATAGTTGGCAAAACCGTAATCCAACATTTTTTCTGCGGTATCAAATCTATCGCTTCCGGTTTCTGCGCCGAGGACTACGGCGATCAGGCGCATGCCGCCTCGCTTGGCGGTTGCGCTTATGCAGTAACCCGCTTCGTTGGTGGAGCCTGTTTTCCCGCCGTCGCAGCCATCGTAGAGGCGGATTAAGCGATTGGTATTCGTAAGGTCAGTGATGCGGCCATCTTTATGGTCTACCTTGTCCATCCAGATGGTTGAAAAATCGTAATAGAGGTCGTAATCAAAGAGAATTTCGCTCATCCGGGCTACGTCTCTTGCGGTGGTGTGCTGGCCCTCGGCGGGAAGACCTGTACAGTTAACGAAATGGGTGTTTGTCATGCCGAGGACTTCGGCTTTTTTGTTCATTTCTTTTACAAAAAGCTCTTCGGAGCCGTATATGTGCTCGGAGATGGCTACCGATGCGTCGTTTGCGCTTCCTACTATTGCGCTTTTTAACAGGATATCGAGCGTTTGAATTTCGCCGGTGTCCAAAAGCACTTGGGATCCGCCCATGCCGGATGCGTTTTTGGATATCGTTACGCTGTCAGCCAGTGAAATCCTTCCGCTTTCTATGGCTTCAAGGCACATAAGAATCGTCATCATTTTAACGACCGACGCTACGGGTCTTTTTTCATCCGCATTCATTTCAAAAATGATCTGGCCGCTGCTCTCTTCCATGAGAAGCGCGCTTTTACAATGAATGTTAATCGGCACATCATCCACAAGCGGCGCAACAGACAAAACCGCCTGCGCACCGAAAATGGGCATGATGCTCACAATCAGCGCGCAGGCGATACATTTCATAATCCTTGGCATACACTGCACCTCCGGTTTTTCTTGGTGCATCATACGCGAAGGCATTCATTCGCATGCATAGCGGATTTAATTTTTTCGATTATTTGGGTGTAATGGGCGAATGCCCCTTATAATCCCCCATCATGGGCGCCCGGGCAAATGCGGATGCGGCATGTGCGAGCATTTCTTCGGTGAGCTTTAAGCGGATTTTTATGTATTTTTCGTCATAAAACAGATTTGTCCATTCGTTTGGATCATTGATAAGATCGTAAAGCTCGCCCTTGATTTCGCCGTCTTCAAATACGGGGCCTTCCCTGTAGAGGATCAGTTTATATTCCTTCGTCCGCCACATCCACGCGGGCGCGGGCTGATTTCTGTCTGCCCCGCCGCCGTGGAATTCCGAAAACGCGCCGGTCCGCATTCTGCCCGATAAAAGGTCGAGTCCCGAAAGACGGGGATCGGGCGCAAGGGAAGCGGCATTTCTCAGTGTCGGCACGATATCGATAAGGCTCGCAGGCCTTTCGTCGCGAGTCCCGCGCAAGGCTTTATCCAAATAGCTTCCGGACAAAACCAACGGCACCCTTACGGAGCTTTCAAACAGGCAGTACTTACTGAACCTGTGATCCCTCTCCCCCATCATGTCACCGTGGTCGGACACGAATACAATCAACGCATTATCGAGGATTCCGTTTTTCCGCATTGCGTCTAAATTTTGCCCGATCAGGTAATCCATAAATGTACAGTTCGCCCAGTACCTGAGCGTAGTCTTTTTTCGCTGAACGGGCGAAAGCTTTTCCCATACTTCCTTAAGCTCATAATGGCGCGTATGAAGGCTTTCGCACACATCCATCTGTGCGCGGATATGCGTATCCGGCTCCTGATCCCACGGAGGCTGAGGAAGATCCGGAATCGCATCTATATCGTACATATCCTCAAACTGCTTAGGGATATTAAAGCCCGCATGCGGCTTGATAAAGGAAAGATACAAAAACAGCGGCTTTTCGCCCTTCTCATAGCTTTTAATGAACTCCAGGCACTTTTTCGATATGAATCCGTCTCTGTGGCTTTCGATGTCAAGCGCGCTCGTCATGCCGATATAGCCAAGCGCGTTTTCTTCGCCCGAGCCGAACGCACGCGTCTCCGAAAAATACGCTGCAAGCCCATCGGGATCCTCGTCGTCCATCATCACCGCGCCCTCTTCCACGAGCACGCTGTTTCTGGGCTGTCCCTCTGCACGTACGTCAAAGCCGCGCCTTGAGCCCGGAACGCCCTTTTGCGTGTGGTTCCAGTGCGTTTTACCAAAACCCGCCGTAAAATATCCCGCATCCTTCAATATCTGCGGAAGCGGAATCCCCGGAAGGCGGCTTTCATCAAGCATGCAGCCGCTGTTGGTTCTGACGCCCGTCTGGGAAGGATAGAGTCCGAACATCATAGAATTTCTGCAGGGGACGCACATCGGACAGGGCGCAGTCGCTTCCGAAAACAACACGCCCTCCTCTATCAGCCGGTCAATCGCGGGCGTAATCACGTTAGGATTTCTCTTTCCAACGGCGTCATAGCGCTGCTGATCGGTCATTATAAATATGATATTCGGCCGCGTATCCATGAAACACACCCCTTTTGATTACTCCATAATCTGCCGCTTCTTTCCGGCATACATCTGCGCCCAGGCGGGACGGAATCCGCATTTCAGCGCATTCTTGGCAGATTTTACATTTGCCCAGGCGCAGCAGTAAAACGGCACCTTGCCAAGCGAAAGGATTTCCATCGCCAGTCGGCTTGTTACAGCGGCGGCGAGCCCCTGTCGTCTGTACTCCTTCAGCACATCCACGCCGATTTGCCACATATCCTCCCCATCTCTTGAGCAGGCGGCAAAGGCAACGAGCTTTCCGCCATCGTAAGCGCCCGCGCCCAGACAGTCTAACTCTTTCCGCTTTTCGCAAAGCGCATTTGAAAACTCGGGAACATACAGATCCTTAAAATCTTTCGAATACAGCATGCGGATGGGAAGCGGCGAAGGAAGCGCCTGAACAAGCTCCATTCTCGGAAGGAAATATTCCCCCATTCCCGCAATCTCGCAGCCAAGGGGCGAAAGCATCGCGTTCAGGCGATTGATATTCGGGCATTCAAACGCGCGTTCGGGATCGAGCGCTTCAATATATTCATAAGCCGGCTTTTCCGTCTCCCGAGCGCATGCGCACACTATATTGCTTCCGTATGTCGCCATGTCAAGCACATAGGGCGGATACAGATACTTTCTTGCGCGGGCGGTCGGCGCAAAGCGAACGCACATGTTATCGGGCTTTAAAAAGTCCTCCGCTTTGCAGCCGTAATCCTCCGCCGCCTGAATCAGCGCCATTTCCAGTATTTTATCGTTCGTCATTTTATCACCATAAAATTCGCGGGGATTTCTCCCCGCGCCGGATTACATGTCCTTCGTGACCTCTTCATATTTTCTGAGAAGCTCGTTAAACTCCGCCATTGCGCGTCTTACAGGCTCGGGCGAGGACATATCGATGCCCGCAAGCTTCAAAGCGTCGATCGGATACAGACTGCCGCCGGCCTTTAAGAAGCTCTTATACCTCTCAACCGCCGTTTTCCCTTCCTTTCGGATCATGCCGGCAATCGCCATCGCAGCGGAGAATCCTGTGGCGTACTTATATACGTAGAAAGAGCGGTAGAAGTGCGGAATGCGCATCCATTCAGCGGATATCAGCTCGTCAAACTCAATGTTCGCATAATACTTTTTATTGAGCTCTGCATATGCGCCGTTTAAGCTTTCCACCGTCAGCGGCTGACCGTTTTCGCACATTTCGTGGCTGATCTTCTCAAACTCCGCAAACATCGTCTGGCGGAAAACCGTTCCGCGGAAGGAATCCAGCAGGCTGTAGAGAAGATACGCCTGCGCATTCTTTTCGGGATGTCTCTCCATAAGCTCCATAAGCACCAGAATTTCGTTTACGGTAGATGCAACCTCCGCCACAAACAGAGAATAATCGCTCTTGGGATAGGGCTGGCTATTGCTGTACCAGGTATGCAGAGAATGACCCATTTCGTGCGCGATTGTCTGAAGATGGTCGAGATCCTCTTTATAGTTGATGGAAACGTACGGATGCGAATCATACGTACCCCAGGAATACGCGCCGGAGGATTTTCCCTCGTTCTCATAGGGATCGATCCATCTTTCGTCCTTCGCCTTCTTAAGCACCGCCTGATAATCCTCGCCCAGCACCTTCAGGCAGTCGACCACAAGATCATACGCCTCGGAGAACGGAAGCTTGATATCAAAGCCCAGCTCTGGCGCAAGGTACAGATCGTAGAAATGCATCTTGTCAATGCCATTGAGCCTTCCGTTGACGCCTACAAACCTCTGAAGGGAAGAAAGATTTTCATTGATCGCAAGAATGAGATTTTCGTACACGCTCTCGGGCACATTGTCCGGATAGAGCTGAGAAACCAGCGCGCTTTTGTAATTGGCGCTTCTTGCATAGAAAACGTCCTTGCTCACGCTCGCCGAATAAATGGCGGGGATGGTTGCAGAGTAGCTCATGTAGGTGGAGTACAGTGCGTCAAACGCCGCCTTTCTCACCTTTTCGCTCCTTGACATCACCAGCGGGATGTAATTTGACTGAGTGACTCTGATCTTTTCGCCGTTTTCATCTTCGATCTCGGGGAAGCGCATATCGGCGCTGGTCAGCATGCCGTAAATTGTCTGCGGCGCGGAACCCATTTCGCCGGTCATCGCAATCAGCTTTTCCTCATTGGCAGAGAGCGTATGCGGGCGGCGGCGGATGAGATCATCGATAAACATATCGTAATCCGAAAACGCCGGATCGTTTTTTACATTGTCAAGGTATTCTTTTTCTGCCGAGAGCAGTTCGGGCGCGGCAAACGCCATGGCGGCAGAAAACTGCGTGATCAGCGACTGCGTGCGGGCGACCATGCCCTGATAACGGGTAACCGCGTTATCTTCATCGCGGCGCATTCTCGCATAGGCAAAAAGGCCGGTGAGTTTTCTTTCCGCCTTATACAGAAGATCCAGCATTTCCTTAAGGCTGTCTTTGTTTGAAAGCGTACCGGCATATGCCGCGAGCTTCGGAATCTCGTTTTTTACCGTTTCAAAATCGCCTTCCCACAATTCTTCTGTTTCATAAATGTCTTCCAGGCGCCAGGTATCCTCTGTTTTTACCTCGCTCCTTTTCAAAAGCTTGTCAGCCATTCAATATACCTCCCAAAGAATCATATCCTCTATATTGTAAGGGATAACTCGCATTTACGCAAGCGGATTTGTATATTTTGAGTGAAGATTCAAAACTTCGGTTGACAAAACGGGCTAAGCGTGGTATCATGCTTAAGTCAAAGCAGAAGTTACCGCTTCTCACCCGGCGGCACAGCCAGCGCGGGTTACTCATAAAGGATCTTGCCATGCAAGGTTTTTGTGGAGAGCGGTGCGCCTGCATCGGTCTTTTTTTATTAGGCAGAGGGAAAACAGGAGGTGTGTCTTATCAACGATCTGATGATCAATGAAGAGATCCGCGATCGGGAAGTTCGCGTGGTTAATCAGGAAGGTGAACAGCTCGGCATCATGCCGACCGCTCAGGCACTTGCACTTGCAGAGGAACAGGAGCTCGACTTGGTAAAAATCGCGCCGAACGCCCGTCCGCCGGTATGCAAGCTGATGGACTATGGCAAATACCGCTTTGAGATGTCAAAGAAAGAGCGCGAGATCAAGAAAAATCAGAAGGTGATAGAGACCAAGGAAGTTCGCCTGTCTGCCACGATTGAAGATCACGATATTGACGTTAAATACCGTCAGGCAATCAAATTCCTTCAGGATGGCAATAAGATCAAGGTAACCATCCGCTTCCGCGGCCGTCAGATCGCCCACAGCGAAATCGGCGCAGACGTTATGCAGGAATTTGCCGAGCGCATTAAGGACTACGGAACGGTTGAGCGCCGCCCCCTCGTTGAGGGCCGCAACATGACCATGACGGTAGCTCCGCGCGATAATAAATAGGATTAACGAGAGGAGGAACATCCCATGCCCAAACAGAAAACGCACAAGGGCGCCGCAAAGCGTTTTAATCTTACCAAGTCCGGAAAGGTAAAGCGCGCTCAGGCTTTCAAGCGCCACATCCTCACCAAAAAGCCCACCAAGCGTACCCGTAACCTTCGCAAGGCTGCGTACCTCACCACCACCGAGGGCCGCACCATGAAGAAACTGATTCCGTACAAGTAAGGAGGCGAATCGTCAATGGCAAGAATTAAGCGTGCAGTTAACGCACTCAAAAAGCGTCGTAAGGTTTTTAAGCTGGCCAAGGGTTACTTTGGCGCAAAGAGCAAGCAGTATCGTGCTGCCAGCGAGCAGGTTCGCCGTTCGCTCCGCTACGCATACATCGGCCGCAAGCTGAAGAAGCGTGATTTCCGTCGTCTGTGGATCGCCCGCATCAACGCGGCTGCCCGCATGAACGGCCTGTCCTACTCCAAGCTGATGAACGGCCTGAAGGTTGCCGGCATCAACATCAACCGCAAGATGCTCTCCGAGCTCGCCATCAATGACCCGCAGGCATTTGCCGCGCTGGTTGAGAAAGCCAAGGCTGCGAAATAAATTTCGTTTTCGTAAAGCCGCGCATAAGCGCGGCTTAATTTTTTTGAGACAAGTAAAGCAGCCTGCATAATCCTCTCCGCTTCTTATGGAAATGTTGTCTATGTAAGGATCGGAAACCAGTCTGCATGCCGCTCCCTTTCGGCGCAACTGCAATCAATTCAGGAAAGGAAACCACGCTTTACACTGTACCAAACATCGCAAGCCTCTTGCCTTGCACTTTAGCAGAGGCAGGCGTAAAAAAAGGTGAGACCTGCAATTTTATCCCTCCTTTTTTATCCGATAATGCATTTCCGTCATCTCATAAAAACCTATTGCGGCGCGCCGGAATTTCCTGTATGATAATAAAAAACAATGCAGCAAGGAGATTGGTCGGCATGAGAGAAATTCATTTGATATCCAACGCGCATATCGACCCTGTATGGCAATGGGAATGGGAGGAAGGCGCGGCGGCGGCTGTGTCTTCGTTCCGCGCAGCAGCCGATTTTCTGGACGAATTCGACGATTATATTTTCTGTCATAACGAAGCGCTGTTGTATAAATGGGTGGAGGAATACGAGCCTGCGCTCTTTTCGCGCATTCAGGCGCATGTGAAAAGCGGAAGATGGCGCATTATGGGCGGATGGTATCTGCAAAGTGACTGCAATATGCCCTCCGGCGAATCCATCATCCGGCAGATGCAGCAGGGCAAAAGCTATTTCAAGGAAAAATTCAATTCCGCAAATACGACCGCTGTCAGCTTCGATGCGTTCGGTCACAACAGAGGTCTCGTTCAGCTTTTAAAGAAAGCCGGCTATGATTCCTATCTTTTCATGCGTCCGGGCGCAGGCGATCTTCCGCTGGAGAAAGACGATTTTCTGTGGGTGGGCTTCGACGGCTCCGAGATCATGGCGCACAGAATCAACACCGGCTATAATTCTCCGCTGGGCGAGGCGAAAAACAAGATCGAGAAATGGCTCAATGACCACGAAGATACGAAACTCGGCATGATTCCCTGGGGCGTAGGCAACCACGGTGGCGGGCCGAGCCGAAAGGATATTCAGGAAATCAACGAATTTAAAAACGCGCATCCCCAATACGGAATCCGGCATTCAACGCCCGAGGAGTATTTTTCATCCCTATCCAAACACCGCGCATCTCTGCCCTCCGTCGCCCGCTCGCTTCAGCCCTGGGCAGTGGGCTGCTATACATCGCAAATCCGGATCAAGCAGCAGCACAGAAACCTGGAAGGCCTGTTAAACAGCACCGAGCGCATGCTTTCGCACGCGTATATGGCGCAGCTTATTTCCTACCCGAAGGACGAAATGAACCAAGCCACGCAGGATCTTTGCATGTCCGAATTCCACGATATACTTCCGGGCAGCAGCATTCAGGCAGTTGAGGAAACATCCCTTCAGATTATCAGCCATGCAAAGGAAATCGCCTCCCGCCTTCGCGCCAGAGCGTTTTACGCGCTCGCGGCGAGGGAGAAAAAGGCCGCGCCCGGCGAATACCCGGTGCTTGTATACAACCCCTTTCCCTATGAAATCGAAACGGACGTGGAATGCGAATTCATGCTTCAGGATCAGAACTGGAAGGAAGAATTCACCGATATGGCCGTATACGAAGGCGAAACGCGGCTTGCGAGCCAGATTGAAAAAGAGCGAAGCAATCTTCCGCTCGACTGGCGCAAACGCGTGGTGTTCCGGGCAAAGCTTAAACCCATGCAGATGAACCGCTTCTCCTGCTTTGCAAACGTTCTTCCCGAAAAGCCGAAGCCCCTAATGAAAGAAGAAAACGGCGCATTCGTATTTGAAAACGGCGAAATATCCGTTGAAATTGATACCGCAACCGGTCTTTTAAGGAAATACGCCCGAAACGGAATCGATTATCTGAAAGACAGCGCCATGAAGCTTCTGGTAGTCGATGATTCCTGCGATCCCTGGGGCATGACGGTCGACCGCTTCCGCGGCGAAGCGCATGAATTCCGCCTGATGACAGAAGAGGAAAGCGCGCGCTTTGCGGGCGTTTCCGCGCCGTGCCTTCGTTCCGTACGCGCAGTTGAGGACGGCCCCGTTCGAACGGTGGTCGAGGCTTCCTTTATATATAAGAATTCCTTTGCGCTGATCACCTACCGCCTCCCAAAGACCGGTGCAGGCATATCCGTCGTGCTGCGGCTTCAGTTTGCCGAAAAGGATAAGATGGTGAAACTCTCTCTTCCCACCGTTCTTACCGAAAACTATGTGGGGCAGGAGATTTTCGGAACCGAAGAGCTGTTTACGGACGGACGCGAAAACGTGTCCCAGCAGTGGACGGCTGCTAAGTGCGGCGGATATATGTTTACGGTGATTAATGACGGCGTGTACGGAAGCGATTTTAAAGATGGTGAAATCCGCATATCGCTTTTGAGAAGCGCCGGCTTTACCGCGCATCCGATCAATGACCGCCCCATTCTTCCGCAGGACCGCTTCTCCCCGCGCATCGATCAGGGCGAGAGAATGTATTCATTTGTCATTCAGGGCGGAGATGAATGCGAGCGCACGGCAAACGTTACCAGAGAAGCGCTCCGGGTAAACGAGCCGCCCTACGCTCTTTCCTTCTTCCCGAACGGAAACGGCGATACCGTACAAAGCGCGGCGCTGCTTTCGGAAGGCAGCGTAGTACTCACCTGCCTGCGCCCGTCCGATGACGGCAGCGGCTTTGTTGCAAGGCTTTTTGAATCCGCAGGAAAACACACAAGCGCACAATTAGCACTTCCCCTGCTTCATTCGAGTATTTCAGCAAAATTTTCGCCCTACGAAGTAAAAACCTTCCGAATCGATCCGGCCTCCGGAACCGCCGGGGAAGCGGATATATTAAGCTGAAATCCCTACGCATGCACTCCTCTTCTCACCCGCCGCAATCCACATCTCTTATGAAGGGAATATATTTATGGCACAGGCAGAAAACGGCTTCCTACTTCATCCGGAAAAAGGCTATTTTCAATTTCATGGCGTAAATATCATGGCGTTTGACGACATATATCCCGCCGGGCATCAGAGCGGAGTCAGCATTATCATGCACGACAGACGCATAGCCACCAACGGCGATATACGCTTTGAACAGACGCCCGGCCAATGGCAGCCGCTTCCAAAGCAGCTGGAGCGTACGCTCCATAAAAAGGAAAACAGCATCGTCACGCGCCTGAAATTCCCGGATATGGACGCGCATCTTACGGGCTTTAACCCGATGATCTATCCGGACGATGAGATCGAATACAACGTCATCGTGACAGGCAATGGCGAAAGCGTCCGCGTGCGGGTGGATTTTGAGTCGCCCGTGCCGGATGAATGGATCGGCAAGGTATGCTTTAATCTGGAGCTGTTTCCCGGTTTCCTGTTCTCAAAGCCGTGGATCATGGATGACGCATGCGGCATATTCCCCCGCCAGCCGAACGGGCCTACGCTTTCCCTTCCCGCGAATATTCATCATTCGAAACATCTTCGGCCCGTAAAAGCGCCCTTCGCATCCCGCGAGCAGCTGATGGGTGAAAACGGAAAATACAGCCCCATCATCGCCGACGATATCATTTCCCTGCCCTACGCCGAAGGGCGTAAATTTACCGTCTGTCCGGACGATGAATTGAGCCGCTTTACCGTTCAAACGGAAACGGGCGCACTGAAACTGTACGACGGACGCATGAACCATAACAACGGCTGGTTCGTATTGAGCGAGGAAGTGCAAAAAGGCAAAACATGCGGCGCAATCGAATGGGTGATTACGCCCTCCGTCGTTCGCACTTGGCGTCGCGCGCCCGTTATACAGGCGTCACAGGTCGGCTATATGCCGAATCAGAATAAGGTTGCGGTCATCGAGACCGATGCGCGGGATGCGTTTGACGAAGAAATCACTTTTTCCATATTAACAGCTTCAGGCTTCAGGCCTGTAGCAGCCCTGAAACCCAATCTGTGGGGCGATTTCCTCAGATACCGCTATTACACCTGCGATTTTTCGAACATCAAAGAAAGCGGCCTTTACCGCCTGGAAGCCGGAAGCTCGCAATCCGCACTCTTTCGCATATCGGACGATGTATTCGACCGGGGCGTATGGCAGCCGGTGCTTGAATACTTCCTGCCCGTTCAGATGTGTCACATGCGCGTAAACGAAAAATACCGCGTATGGCACGGACTCTGCCATGACGACGACGCGGTAATGGCGCCTGTAAATTACAATCATATCGACGGATATGTACAAGGTCCATCCACCCTCACCAAGTACAAAAGCGGAGAAAGCGTTCCCGGTCTCAACAGGGGCGGCTGGCACGATGCAGGCGATTTTGATCTGAGAATCGAATCACAGTCGGGCGAAATGTATATTCTCTCCCTGATTTACGATCGCTTCCATATTTACTATGACGAAACAACGGTGGATCAGGAAAACAAAGCGGTGGAGATTCATCAGCCCGACGGCAGAAACGATTTGCTTGAACAGATCGAACACGGCGCGCTGTCGGTTGTGGGCGGCTATCAGGCACTCGGGCGGCTGTACAGGGGAATCATTTGCCGGGATCTCAGGCAATATGTACTCCTCGGAGACAGCGGCAATATGACAAACAACATCCCCGGCGACTCAGACGACCGCTGGGTATTTACCGAAAACAATCCCGCAAGAGAGCTTATGACAGCCGGTCATCTCGCGCTGACCTCCGCGGCGCTTAAAGGCTTTAACGATTCTCTTTCCTGCGACGCGCTTTCCATTTCAAAGGAGCTCTACGAGATCACAAGTATCGAAAATGACAAAAACGCTCGAATCAGCAAAATTCACGCAGCGGCGGAGCTTTTGCTTGCAACGGGCGAAGAATCATACAGAAAGCACATTGTAAGCGAAAAAGCATTGATTCAATCGGAAATCCGCCGCCTGGGATGGATCATTTGCCGCGTTCTTCCGCACATAAAGGACGCAGACTTTACATACGCGGTGGAGACATCACTATCGGAATTTGCAAAGTCCGTGCCCACGCTTTGCGCCGAAACGCCCTACGGCGTTCCCTACCGCCCCGCGATCTGGGGTGCAGGCTGGGGCATTCAGCGAATGGCCTTTGAATACTTTTTCCTGCACGATGCATATCCCGATTTATTCCCGCCCGAGCCCATCATGAACGCGCTCAATTTCATTCTGGGCGTCCATCCCGGAAGCAACACCGCCTCCTTCGCCTCCGGCGTGGGCGCAAAATCCGCAACGACCGCCTACGGCCTGAACCGAGCGGATTTCTCCTACATCCCCGGCGGCGTGATATCCGGAACCGCGCTCATACGCCCGGATTTCCCCGAGCTTCTCACATGGCCCTTCCTGTGGCAGCAGACGGAATATGTAATGGGCGGCGGCTCCAGCCACTATATGTTTCTGGTGCTGGCGGTGCGCGAAATACTGAAACAGCAGGCATAAAACAGTACTTTGAAATTTACTTGATAAACGCTTCCAAAACGCGTATAATTGGTTTGATTATCAAATAATAAGCAGCATGAGGAGAATGGATATGGATAATTTCAATTTCTACAGTCCCACGGAATTCGTATTCGGAAAAGACCGCGAAAATGAAGCGGGCGAGCTGATTAAGAAATACGGCGGCACAAAGGCGCTGGTGCATTTCGGCGGAAACAGTGCGAAAAAGAGCGGACTTCTGGACCGCGTAACGGCCTCCCTTGCAAGCGCAGGCGTAGAGTACGTTCTCCTGGGCGGCGTAAAGCCGAATCCCCGCGACACGCTGGTCTATGAGGGCATTGAAATCTGCCGCAAGGAAAACATCGATTTCATCATTTCGGTCGGCGGCGGCTCCGTAATCGACTCTGCAAAGGCCATCGCGGCAGGCGCTGTATATGAAGGCGATTTCTGGGATTTCTATTCCGGAAAAGCCGCCATTGAAAAGGCGCTTCCCGTGGCAACCGTGCTCACCATCGCAGCCGCAGGCAGCGAAGGCAGCGGCGACAGCGTAGTTACGCAGGAAAAAACCGGCCTTAAGCGCGGCGCAGGCTCCAGCGCGCTTCGCCCCCGCTTCTCCATCATGAACCCCGTGCTCACCTTTACCCTCCCGCCCTTCCAGACGGCATGCGGCGCGGCGGATATCATGGCGCACGTTTTTGAAAGATATTTCACAAACACCCTCGAAGTAGAGATCACCGACCGCCTGTGCGAGGCAGTTCTTGCGACCATGGTGAAGGAAGCGCCCCGCGTAATCGCGGATCCCTGCAATTATGAAGCCCGTGCAAACATCATGTGGGCCGGCACAGTTGCGCACACCAACATCTGCGGCGTAGGACGCAGCCAGGATTGGAACAGCCACAACATCGAGCACGAGCTTTCCGGCCTTTACGACGTTGCACACGGCGCAGGCCTCGCCGTGATCATGCCCGCGTGGATGGAATACGTGATGCCCCACAATCCCATGCGCTTTGCTCAGATGGCCAACCGCGTGTTCGGCTGCCACATGAATTTCGAGCGTCCTGAGGAGACCGCCATCAACGGTATCCGCGCCTTCAGAAGATTTTTGAAGGATCTGGGGCTGCCCATCAACTTTGAAGAGCTCGGCGCAAAGGAAGAGGATATCCCCGTGCTGGTCAAGAACTTTGGAATCGGCGAAGGCCGCACCGGCGGATTCGTAGCCCTGTCCGCTGAAGACATCGCAAACATCTACAAAATCGCAGCAAACGCGAAGCTGTAATAAAGAAGAGGCATTGCTATGACAGATGTAAAAGGACGCTGGTGCCTGATTACGGGCGCGGCGCGCGGAATCGGATATCTTACAGCGAAGTTTATGGCGCAGATGGGTGCAAATCTGATTCTTCACAGCAGAAAAATCGAGCATACGGAGAAGATTTATAAAGAAGTAACCGCTATGGGCGTAAAGGCCTATGCTGTGGAAGCGGAGCTGAGCAGCCTTGCCCAGGTTGAAAAAATGCTTTCCGACATCGACGGCTTCGGCGTGGACGTGGATATCGTTCTCAACAACGCCGGCATGCAGATCGCATACCGCACGGAGTATTTGAAAACGCCCGTCAGCGATTATACGGAGTCCTTCAAAATCAACACCATCGCGCCTGCGATGATCATGTATCACTTCCTCCCGAAGATGATGGCAAAGGGCTTTGGAAGAATCTTAAACACCACCAGCGGCATCCGGTTGGATCCCCAGCAGGCGGGATACTCCGCGAGCAAGGCGGCGCTTGACAAGATCACCATCGACCTCGGAAGCAAGGTGCAGGGAACAGACGTAATGATCAATCTCACCGATCCCGGCTGGTGCAGAACCGATCTCGGCGGTCCGCACGCACCGAACGCCCCCGAAAGCGCTATCCCCGGCATCGTCGTCGGCGCGTTTGTGGACGACAAAAAATCCGGAAGATATCTGGCCGCGCCTTACTTTTCCGGCATGAAGCTTGAGGATGCGGTAAAAAAGGCGGAAGCGGAATTCGACAGCCCCTATTAAATCCCGAAAATTTGCGCACATAATTTGATTTTGTGCGCAAATTTTTATGTACTTTATTCTATAAAAAGGATTTTATGGGGCGTTGGTCGAATAGAGTTTCATATAAGAAGGCAAAAGGCGGTAGTCCACATGAACTGGAATGAAGTATATCCCCGTCCGCAATTTAAGCGCGAAAGCTTTTTTTCATTAAACGGCGAATGGCTGTTAAACGGCTCACCCATTCAGGTTCCCTTCCCCCCGGAGAGTTATGCCTCCGGATACGAAGGCGAGCTTCTCGAAAGCATGACCTATGATAAGGTGTTTTCGCTGCCGGAAGACTTTCTGCCGGAGGGATACCGCGCCATACTTCATTTCGGCGCCGTAGACCAGATCTGCGAGGTTTTCATAAACGGACACAGTGTGTGCATTCATGAGGGCGGCTATCTTCCGTTTTCCGAGGATATTACAAACGAATTGTATCCCGGAAAAAACAAGCTGCGCGTACAGTATACCGATTCGCTTGATCAAGTGCTTCCTTATGGAAAACAGCGGAAAAAGCGCGGCGGCATGTGGTACACGCCCGTATCCGGCATCTGGCAAAGCGTATGGATAGAAGCCGTTCCGCAAAAGGCCATCCGGAATATAAAGATCACGCCTGATCTTACCGGCATAGATCTTAAGGTCGAAGCGGACACTTCGGAAGTTACGGTAATCATTCCCGATATCGTGAGAATGCGCGTAAAATCCGGCGAATCCGTTCGAATCGATATCCCGTCGCCCCGCCTGTGGTCGCCGAAGGATCCAAATCTGTACGACATTATATTCACAAACGACTTTGACCGCGTAAAGAGCTATTTCGCGCTTCGAACCATCGGAACCAAGGTCGTCAAGGGCCGTTCGCGCATTGTATTAAACGATAAGCCGATATTTTTAAACGGCGTGCTGGATCAGGGATATTTTGAAGACGGTATTTACCTCCCCTCCTCCCCCGAAGCATATGAAACCGACATCCGGAACATGAAAAAGCACGGCATGAACCTTTTGCGAAAGCACATCAAGATTGAGTGCGAAGCGTTTTATGAGGCGTGCGACCGACTGGGCATGCTGGTCATGCAGGATATGGTAAACAACGGAAAATACAACTTTATCATCGATACCGCGCTTTCGACCATCGGCTTGAAATTCAAGATAGACTCCCTCTTCGGATTTGAAAGCAATGAAAGCCGCCGCGTTTTCACGCAGCATGCCGTAGATACGATTAATCACCTCTATAACCATCCATGCATTGTATCCTACACCATCTTCAACGAAGGCTGGGGGCAGTTCCATGCCGACCGCCATTACAAGCTGCTGAAGGATATCGACCCTACGCGCCTGTACGACGCAACGAGCGGCTGGTTCCATCAAAGAAAGAGCGATTTCGACAGCCATCATGTCTACTTTAAAAACAAACGCCTGCGCGGCAAGAAGCGCCCGGTGCTTCTGAGCGAGTGCGGCGGATACGCCCGAGCCATTGAAGGCCATATGTTCCCAAGCAAAAAACGATACGGCTATGGCTCTGCCGACAGCCAGATCGCGCTCACCAAGAAAATCGACACCATGTGGAAGGAAATGGTGTTCCCCTCCATTCCGCTGGGATTAAGCGGCGTGATTTACACACAGCTGTCCGATGTAGAGGATGAAATCAACGGCCTGTACACCTACGACAGAGAAATCCAGAAAGCCGACGACAAACGCCTCTCAACCCTCGCAACCAAAGCGCAGAGCATGATTGATTCCCTCGAGGGCAGAAAATAAACGAAACGAGATGCTGAAGAATTTCTTCTCAGCATCCCGTTTCATTTATCCCTTCTGCACTATGCTTTGCTCTGCTTTCTGTGTGCCCCCGGCGTCATGTCCGTTTCCTCGCGGAATACCCGTATGAAGTGCGAAAGATTGGCGTATCCCACCAAGGCCGCGATTTCCGCGATCGAAGTATCCGTTTCCTTCAGCAGCCGCTTCGCCTCACGGATTCTGACGGATGTTACGTACTTATGGAAATTCACGCCGTTCGCCTGCTTAAACAGGTTGCTGAAATAAGCGGTGCTGAGCTTGAATTCGGAAGCCGTGCTCGCCATTGTAAGTTCCCATTCGAATGCATGCCTGTTTACATATTCCAATATCCGCTGCATGCGTTCGTCTTCCCCGTCCGCTTCATCCACGCGCTGTTCCTCTTCATCTTTGTTTATCAGCGTTCTTTCACTCGCCTGTCTTCTCGCGCCGCCGAGCAGCGCAACATCCTGACACGGATCGCTGAGTCCCATTTGATATGTAAGCGCATGTTCATCCAGGAATTCCTTTAAAAGGTTGGCCATATCCTCCGCCGTTTCCGCTTCCGACATACTCAGAAGCACATAAAACACATTCCGCTCCCACGAGCACACATAGGCGGAAACCGCGTCATCCGTAAGTATCTCCATCTGCTCAAGCGCGTATTCCGCGTTTTCTTCCGTTACAATTGCAATTACCGAGTACCACGGTCCTTTCAGCTGATCGCGCAGAATACACAGATTCGACAGCACGCGTTCGCTGCAAATGCCGTTTAACAGCAATAAAAGCACCTGCGCCTGCTGTTCTTTGAGTCCTTTGGCATATCTGTCGCCGATAAATTTCAGCTGTTCCTGCGCTTCGTCAATCAGCGTTTCAATGCCGACAATTTCGTTGTCGTCCATCCTCTTGTATTTCTTCGTAAGCCTTCTGATCGGCTTATAGTTGTAAAATGCAAGACCTACGGCGAGCAGTGCAAGCACCACGGCGATTACAACGAAGAGTATGCCGTTTACCCTTTCCACATCATAGTTCATCTCATACAGCGGATCGCTTCGCGGATCGACAATCAGGCGAATTCCGTCCTTTTCAGATTCCGCCAGTTCATCCAGATCGCAGTTTGACAAATCCTGAGGCGTAAGACAGGCACCGTCTCTTAATACAGAGAAATTCGAACCGATTCCGCCGGTCGTTAAAAGTACGCGTTCAAATATCGCCTGCTCATCCAGAATCCATACGATCATCGCAGGATCCTGTGAATTCCCCACGCTTCTGAACGGGCATGCCAGCATCAGCTTTTCGTTTTCATTGTCTTGTTCGTATCGCAAAACGGTCATCTTTTCAAGCGACATGAGTTTTTGTATCAGCTGATCATGATCCGTTATGCCAAGCTGATCAAAATACAATTCCGAATATGTGGAAGAACAGCCAAAGCCGGTATGCGTAATATACAGCCTCTCAGGCTCATTAAAATATATCACGAAATAATCCGCTCGAAAACCGAGCTTGCCGTCAAACTCCGCCAATGTTTCGACAAGCTCGATTTCATAGTATTTATGCTGCGAAAATATACGGCGGTTGCATTCATAGGTCGCGCTGATGTGCAGCGCAACATCCTGCGCCTGCGTGAACTGCCGCTTGAGATCTTCAAGCGCCACCTGCATTTTGGCTTCGAGATTCTCTTCATATTGCTTTTTTCGAAACCATCCGAGCGTATACGTAGACAGCATGCTCAGCAGCAAAACCGCTACCATCGCAAGCCCCATAAACGACACGAGACTTCTCGCAAGCACTTCTTTTCGCAGCATTCTCTTAAGCATCGTCTTTATCGCCTCATCCGTACTTGTAGTGTTCTTCTTATCCCTTAACCGAGCCTATCATTACGCCCTTTACGAAAAAGCGCTGCACAAAGGGATAGGCGATCAGCATGGGCGCACTGGATATGAAAATCAGCGCATATTTCATGGCGTTCGCCATATAAGTTCTTCTTGCAGCCTCCAAAAGCGCCTCGCCTTCCATTGCAGACGAGTATTCAATCGCGCTGTTGGCCGTTTGATTCAATATGAGTATGTTTCTCAGAACCAGCTGCAAGGGGAAAAACTCGTTTTTCTGAACATATATCAACGCATTGTAATAGCTGTTCCAGTGACCGATTCCATAGTACAGCGCCATAATCGCAATGATGGGTTTACTGAGCGGAAGCGCAATGCGCGCAAACATCACGTAATCGTTTGCGCCGTCGATTTTACCGGCTTCATACAGCTCATCCGGGATGGAGGACGAAAAGAACTGCCTGGTAACAATCAGATTATAGCAGCTTACGCCCATTCCTACAATCAGCACCCACGGCGTATTCAAAAGTTTCAAATCGCGCATCAGGATATATGTCGGTACCAGGCCGCCGCCGAAGTACATCGTGATAAAGAAAAACCACGATATCGCGTCCCGCAGCGGCAGATTCTTTTTGGAAAGCACGTACGCCGCCGGAATCGTGAGAAGCAGATTGTAGCTCGTACCCGCCAAAAGATAGACAAGGCTGTTTCTGTACCCGATCCAGATATCCTTCTCCTCAAACACATTCCTGTATGCTTCCAGCGTGAATCCCTTCGGAAAGAACAGCACATTTCCAAGGCTTACCTGATACGGATCCGATATCGACGCGATAATGATAAAAAACAGCGGATAAATAATAACGAGGGTAAGAAGAAATATCGCAAGCTTGTTTACAACGCTGAATATAACATCGTTTCTGCTTTCTTTCATATTCTCACTCCTCACCACAATCCAACCTGCGTCACACGCTTGGAAATGCCGTTCACAATCAGTATAAACGCAATATTAATGACATTATTGAATAGCCCGATCGCCGAAGAATAGCTGTACTGGGTATTCAGCAAGCCTACCTCATACACATACGTAGAAATCACGCGCGACGAAGAAATGTTCAGCGAATTCTGAAGCAAATACGTCTTTTCAAAGCCGACCGACAAAAGCGAACCGGTTCTTAAGATCAGAAGCGTGATAACAGTAGGCATAATGGAGGGAAGGTTTATGTAGCGAACGATTTTCAATCTCGATGCTCCGTCAATTTTTGCCGATTCGATCATCTCCGGAGAAATGGAAGACAGCGCGGCCAGATATATAATCGTTCCCCATCCAAGCTCCTGCCAGACGCCGGACCACACATAAATCGACGAAAAATACTCCGGCACACCCATGAAGTCCTGTCTTTGAGCGCCGAATGCGCTCAGTACATGATTGATAACGCCGCTTTCCCGGTTCAAAAACAGCATCACCATTGAGGCGACGACGACGGTCGACACAAAATGCGGCGCATACGTAAGCATCTGCACCGTGTTTTTAAACATGCCGTTTTTAAGCTCATTGATCATCAGCGCAAATATCAGCGAGCAAGGAAACGTAGCAATCGAATAAAGGCTGATGACCACGGTGTTTTTCAAAATCGACCAGAACATCGGGTACTCAATAAATTTTTGAAAGTGATTAAGTCCGATCCATTCGCTCCCCCGTATGCCGATCAGGTTTCGAAAATCTTTAAAAGCGATCTGTACGCCGTAAATTGGTATATAGTGAAACAGAAACACCGCCGCGATCGCCGGCAGTATCAGCGTGTACTGCTGCCAGCTGCTTTTCATGCGCTGAAAATACTGCCTTCTGTGGTTGGCCCTGATGGTGCGCATGGCGTTCATGAATGTTCTTCCTCCTGAAATAATGTAATCTCCGCTTTTTCAAGCTGCATGTTTTCCGCCTTTACCCGTATATGGTTTATTCCTTTTACACATCTTACATGATCAAAAATGCAGCGGATCAGGCTTTGTCCTTCTACTTCATCAAGGTCGTCCGGATGAAAGCCGGACACAGGCACGGGATATCTGATCAGCTTGTCCTCATATCCCGTTTGAACTTCGCCCGTAACCTCCTCTCCGTTTACCCAAACGCAAATATTCCCTTTATCCCCCGAAAGAATCAGCGTGAGCCTTCCGTCGTCCCTTGCCTCGCTCGTTCGGATCTCAACAAGGGCGTCTTTTTCCTGCGTGATCTTTATGGGCAGCGGTTTATCCATATTGTGATTGGCAAAGCCGTTGCAGTACGGATATCCGCCTCTTCTCTCCGCCACAAATGTACGCGTTTGTTTTTTCATATATTCAGGATCCGCCGCTTCCCGCAGCTGCTCCACTTCGCAATTCGGATGTATACGGATTTTGCTCTTCGCCGTCTCCTGATACACTTCTCTTCTCGCCGCCATCCAGTTAAACAGCACGATTCCGTCCGCACCCTGATCCCACCAATTGGAAAACACGCCCCGCGCCACCTCAAGCGGTGCATTGGCATATCCGTCGGTGCAGTGATGATAATCAAAGCAGGGAAACAGCCTTACAAGCCCGTGCGTTTTTCGCCTGTAATCTTCAATATCCGCAAAATAGCTTCTTGTTCCTATAATCAGGCAGTCCACAATCTGCTCATCCGCCCATAAAGCGACGTCCAGACCATCCTCGTTCGCGCCGGCGACCGTATGCGGAACCCGCGCGTAGAGCATCATCGGCTTGCCCTTCTTCTCTTCCATTGTCAGCAGCATTTTTCTGACGTCCGTCATGAATTCCGTTACCGCGCCCCGCAGCTCCCACTGCCTTCCCGGGGGAAGAAACGGCGTGTGGCGGCAAAAATCAATCTCCAAACCGTCAAAATCATAGTTTTCCATGCACTCCGTAAGTGCTTCCAGCTTTCTTTTTCGTATTTCAGGCTCGTTCAGATTGTGAAGCCCCAGCTTCCACCAATCAAAAATATACATTTCGGGATGCGCAAGCTTATGAACGGGCGGAAATTCCTCATAAAACGGATCGCTTCCGGTAATTCTATGACAGAGTATGCTTTCAAGACCGCGCTTGCGCCCTGCCTCTTCATAGATTTTATACATGTCCTCCAAAAGGCCGTAAAAACCGCAGGTAAAGCGCGGCCTGATTTTGGAAGGATACTGCGTATACTCCTCGCCATTGGGCCATTCGGGATCCCACAAAACACAGTCAACCGTGTTTTCGGCATGATCCAGATAATCCGTAAGCCTTTTCTTGTATTCCTCTATCGGATTTTCATATTTCAGCGGCGCACGTCCATTTCGGTCGATAATATCATAAACATCGTACTGCGCCAGCGTTCTTCTCTTCCTGTGCGCCATGGCCTGATGAGCCTGCGACAATATGAACATGCTTCTTCATCTCCTATGAAAGCGGATTGCCGCGATGAAAACGCGGCAATCCGGAAATCGGTTTTACGATTGCTGTCAGCCGTTGAGCGCCTCGTAGTAATCGACATAATAGGCGAGCCATTCATTAAAGCCCATTGCCTCGAGCGCGTCAAAGTAGCTGTCAATCTCGGAAAGCGGACGAAGACCGGTGATAAACTTCGCGGTTTCTTCCTTTACATAGTCGGTGATGAGAAGTTTGTAGTCGTTGATGGCTGCAACGTCTTCGGGTGCAAAGAAGGTAAGGGTGGGATAGATGGTTTTCAGATGATCGCGCACCATTTCAATTTCGCTGATGCGGTAGTGATCATCGCCGTTCGTTTCACTGAGCTTTACGGTAAGCATCGAAGGATCGCTTTCAAAGCCGGCCATTACCTGCGGAACGGTATTGCTGTAAAGAGCGTTGCCCCAGCCCGATCCGGAATGCATGCCGAAAATGTTTTCACAGCGGAATGCATAGTCTTGCGTGGCGTCGTTGGTATCCAGGTATACATAATTGCGGGTTTCGGGATCCATTACCCAGCCCTTCGTGATTCCATAGCCGATGTTCTGCTCTTCTACCATCTGGGCGGTCGGTCCCCACCACTGAAGGCCGAAGTTCACGGAATTCTCGCCGTAGAACCAATCCGCAAAGCGCAGCGCCGCCGCAATCTTCTCTTCCTCGCACGAGGAGGTGATTACAAAGCCGCCGACAGAGATCGTAATTGCCGTGCTGTCTAAGTTAATGGAAGCGCTGGGCCACTGCGGCGTTTCATTCCATTCGCTGGTCAGGGGCTCAATATGCCACCAATCCTGGAAGGAGTCCGGCAGATAGAGATAGGCTACATTTGAGAATACGGAATACAGGTTCTGCGCCATTTTGGATTCTACAGCGCTTCCATCAAGCGTAAAGAAATCCTTTTCAATGAGGCCTTCGTCCCACAGCTGCTTCATCACAGTCAGATACTCGCCGTAGAGCTCGCGATCGCCGGCGGGGATAACCACTTCGCCGTCTTTAAAGGAAGGCGTAAGGCCCCATGCGTCCGCCGTCAGATAGCCCATGGCAATCAGAATCAGGCTTCCGGGATGGTTGGCATTGGCAGAGCCGCCCAGCGGAACCATTTCCGGATGCGCTTCCTTAACGGCTGCGAGGAACTCGATCAGCTCATCAAGCGTGGCGGGCATTTCCATATCCAGCTCCTCAAGAAGCGTAGTATCCACAAAGAAGCGCGCGCCGGCATTATGGCACGCAACACCCTTAAGGTTCGCGCCTTCCAGCTGCGGAAGCGAATACAGCTTTCCATCTGCCGTAGTAATTCTCGAAAGCAGATCGGGCATTTCCTGCGTCATGCGGTAGAAATTCGGCATGTATTCCTCATTCACATACGGCATAAGGTCGATCAGCTGTCCTTCCGTATCGCCGTACTGAACCAGCTGCGCGGTGGTAAATCCGCTGGTTACGAATACATCGGGAAGCTCGTTGCTGGCAAAGGCAAGCGATTTAAAGGTTTCAATATCCATGCTCGCCGTTACGTTTACTTTCAGGTTCATCTTGTCTTCCACGTATTTCCAGAACCAGATATTTTCGGGCTCGCCGAAGTCCGTGCGTCCCAGCGCTACAATATCCAATTCTACCTCGTGTCCTTCCTTGATCAGCGGAAGCTCAGAATCGGTGTTAATGTAATCGGGCAGCTCAGCCAGAGCTGCGGAGCACATAAGGAGCGCCAGAATCAGTGCAAAAAGCTTTTTCATTACCCAATCTCTCCTTTAATGCATTGTTGCACCCGCCCGCGAAAACCGTCCGCATGGCGTGCGGATGTTCTCTTGCAGGATCGTGCGTTCTGTCTCGCCGTTCGGCATATTTCCAAGCGCTTTTACACACTTAACATACCACAACACAAGCCCACTTTCAAGCAGACGCCCCGTCTAAACAGTGTTCTGTTCTTTTGATTTCAGTGTTTTCTTTTTATGATGCACAAAAAACAACACCATTTTGCACAACAAATAAGCATATTCTTAATTTTACTCTGTGAATTTCCGTCATTTACCAAAAAGCACACCCGCAGAAAGCGTTCTCTGCGGGTGTGCTTTTTGGATTTTTGATATCAGAACTTTGCCTTATCCGCCCAGAGTCCCAGCGCGGGATTGGAGATGTAGTAGATCTCTTCGCCGTCCTCCAAGGTGTTCCAGCCGTCCTTGAGTACCTCGGGATTATACTTCTTTACAGCTTCATCATAGGGAATATAGCCGAAGCATACGCCCTCTACCTCTTCCTTCGTTACATGCTTTGTGCAGTATGTGATCGAGAATCTGCCGTCGCCGGAGCCGTGAATCAGGTGCGCGGCGGCGGAGAGGTTTGCCTTGATATCATCGTGCTCTTTAACGAGCTTCAAAACATTCTCGCGTCCGCAGTAGCCGTACTTGCGGATGAGCTTATCAATCGAGGGATCCTCGCCGAATTTATCTACGCCGGGCGCGAGTACGATCAGCTCGCCGCCGTCCTGAATCGCCATGCGCGTGCGGTAAACGCTCTTATTGCCGAGCCATGTGGATTTGAATTCCTCGCCGTCAAGCAATACCACAACCTTCTTAAACGTTTTGTCGACGAAGGTCAGGTTTACCTTCTGGGCAAGCGCGACCGCTTCTTCGAAATACTTTCTCTCGCGGCCGATGAAAAGGCCGTGCATTCTGATATTTCCGCCCGGCGCATCGGTGACGGTGAGAATATAGGAAAGCGGAATCTGAGAAAGGAAGTGCTCCTCCGCGTAGTCAAACACCTTGCGAACCGGCGTATGATCCTTGCCCATGATGCGCTCCATGCCGTAGAAAGCGCCCAGCATATGCGAAGAATTGATCATGGAAGCGCCGCCGCAGCCGACAAATATGTTCTTGTTGCGGTTCGCCATGCCGACGACTTCGTGCGGCACCACCTGACCTACGGAGAGAATGAGGTCGTAGGAGGGATCCAGAAGGCGCTTGTTTACTTCAACATCGATGGAATCGGTAACAAGTCCCTCAGAGATTTCGCTCACATATTCGCCCGGAACCACGCCCACCTTTTCAACATCCGTGCGCCAAGAGTGAACAATCATTTTATCAAAGGGGATATCTCCGAACATCGCCTTCCACTCGCTCTCGGTAACCGGCACATGCGTGCCGAGCGCCGGCATGATGTCCACCTCGCAATGGTTTTTCAGCATGTCATAGAGATGCCAAGTGATGCGGCCCGCGCAGGAATGAAAGCGCGTAAAGTCCGGCGGAAGAATCAATACCTTTTTCAGGCTCATCCTCACGTCCGACAGCGCCGTTTCCAAAGACGCGCGGATTTCGCTGTCGTCAAGCCCTTCGGGGCGGGGCGAATACTTGGAAAAGCTCAGCATGATTTTGCCCCCTCCTGATTATGCGTTGTAGGTGTTGGCGGTGGTGTTTCCGCCGTGTCCCGTCCAGTCCGTATGGAAGAACTGTCCGCGGGGCGCGTCTACGCGCTCATAGGTATGCGCGCCGAAGTAGTCGCGCTGCGCCTGCAGAAGGTTCGCGCTCATGCGGGCGGTGCGGATTCCGTCAAAATAGCTGAGAGCGGAGGTCATCGCGGGTGCGGGAACGCCGGCGAGCATAGCCTGTGCGCACACCTTGCGCCAGCCGTCGGTGCAGTCCGAAATTTCCTTGGTGAAGTATTCGTCAAGCAGCAGGTTGTCAAGCGCAGGATTCTTGTCGAAGGCATCCTTGATCTTTCCCAAGAATACCGAGCGGATGATGCAGCCGCCGCGCCACATAAGCGCGATTCCGCCGTAATTCAGGTTCCAGTTATAGGTCTTAGCCGCCGCGCGCATGAGGGCATAGCCCTGCGCATAGGAGATGATCTTCGCGGCGTACAGGGCTTTTCTGATGTTCTCGATAAACGCTTCCTTGTCGCCTTCGAACTTCTTTTCGGGGCCGGTGAGAACCTTGCTGGCTTCCACGCGTGCTTCCTTGATGGCGCTTAAGCAGCGGGCGAACACCGCCTCGCCGATCAGCGTCAGCGGCATACCCTCATCCAGCGCCGCGATGGCGGTCCACTTGCCGGTGCCCTTCTGACCTGCGGTATCGAGGATCTTGTCTACCAGCGGCTCGCCGTCTTCATCCTTCTTGAAAAGGATGTCGGTGGTGATGTCGATCAGATAGCTGTCAAGAACGCCCTCGTTCCACTTTTTGAATACCTCGTGCATTTCGTCTGCGGTCATTCCGAGATAGTCGCGCATCAGCTGGTAGGCTTCGCAGATCAGCTGCATATCGCCGTACTCAATGCCGTTATGAACCATCTTTACAAAATGGCCGGCGCCGTTCTCGCCCACCCAGTCGCAGCAGGCTTCGCCGTTAACATGGGCGCAGATGCTCTGGAAAATGGGCTTTACATACGGCCATGCCTCGGGAGATCCGCCGGGCATCATGCTGGGGCCCTTGAGCGCGCCCTCTTCGCCGCCGGATACGCCGGTGCCGATGTAGAGAAGTCCCTTCTCCTCCACATACTTGGTGCGGCGGATGGTGTCCGGGAAATGGGAGTTGCCGCCGTCGATGATGATGTCGCCGGGCTCAAGCACATTCAAAAGCTGCTCAATCATGGCATCTACCGCTGCGCCGGCCTTTACCATCATCATTACCTTGCGGGGCTTGGCGAGATTACTTGCTAGTTCTTCAATAGAGTAGCAGCCGATGATGTTTTTGCCGTTTGCGCGGCCTTCCACAAAATCCTTTACTTTAGAGGTGGTGCGGTTGAATACGGCGACGGTAAAGCCCTTCGATTCCATATTCATTACAAGGTTCTCGCCCATAACGGCAAGGCCGATCAGGCCGATATCTGCAAGCTTGCTCATGATTTATATCTCCTTTATCTCTTTACGCGGGCGTTGCCCTTCCATACGCTCCATACCTGCTCTTCATCGGCGGGCGTAGCATAGTCTTCGATCATCGTAACGGCCATTGCGCCGGTCGCCCAGCCGAACTTGACCCACTCAGAGGGCGCCCAGTCCTTCAGATACGCATACAGCATGCCGCCGACAAAACCGTCGCCGCCGCCGATGCGGTCAAGCACGGGGATTTCGCGGGGTTCTTCTACGTACCACTGGCCGTCTGCAAACAGAATCGCGCCCCAGATATGCGCGTTTACATTGATTACCTGGCGAAGGGTGGTGGCAAAATATTTCGCATTCGGATACGCTTCCTTCACGCGGTAGATCATCTCTTTGAAGGAGTCGATCTTTCCGGCGAGATCCTTTCCGCCGGCTTCAGGGCCTTCAATACCCAGCGCCAGCTGGAAATCCTCTTCGTTTCCGATCAGAATATCGGAACGGGAAGCGATTTTGGAGAAGATTTCACGAAGCTCTTTTTCGCGGCCCTTCCAGAAGGATGCGCGGTAGTTTAAATCGAAGCTGATCTTTGTGCCGTTTTCCTTGGCGTACTCGCTCAGCTTTACACACAATTCGCCCGTCTCGGGGGACAGCGCCGCAAAAAGGCCGGAAATGTGCATAAGGCGCGCGCCTTCCTCTTTGAAGATCTTTTCAAGATTGAGATCCTCAACCTTCAGCGTTCTTCCAACCTCGCCGGCGCGGTCGTTATGTACGCGCGGGCCGCGCATGCCAAAGCCGGTATCGGCGATATTGAACTGATGACGATAGCCCCAGGGGCCGCCCTGCTCTACTTCAGGGCCTTCAAACTGGATATTCCTGCGGCGAAGCTCGCCCTTGATAAATGCGGCGATCGGGCTTCCCGCTACAAAAGCGGTCATTACCTTGGTGTTCAGGCCCAGAGAAGAGGATACGTTCAGAACGTTGCTCTCGGCGCTGGTGGCCTGCATGGTATAGTGGTTTCCAATTCCTACGGGCTGACGGTCAGCAGGCGTAATGCGAACGCCCATGCTGGTTGCAGTAATGAGATCGTATTTCTTCATGGATAAAATTCCCCCTACCAAGCAAGATTATCACATATAAATGATAGCACGAAAGTCGAAAATTCACAAGCATATTTATGGAATATATATTATTAGTTTTATACGTTTTCCGGCATTTACATGCAATTCCGATAAAACATGCGGGCTATGCAAAATGCAAAGTCCGCATGTTGATTTTATTGATCCAAAAAGCTGTGCGCGTTCATCACAAGCCATGCGACAGCCCTCGGAAGCGCGTTTTCATCTACCTTGAACTTTGGATGATGATGCGCATACACCGCGTCGATCTCCTCGTTTCTGATGCCTACCTTCATATAGCATACGGGCGCAATCGACCTGTACTCGCCGAAATCGTCGCCGAGCGTGGACATTTCATCCGGGCCGACCGAATCGGGAGGCGCGATTTTTCCGGCGTTTTCAAGCGCCGTTTTCACAAGCGCCTCGTCGTTATAGGTAACGCCGCAAGCCGGGCGCATGTCGATTTCATATCCGCACTTATACATTCCCGCGGTATTCATGACAATTCTGTCAAAATCCTCGTGAACCGCTTTATACACATCGGGATCAAAGGTTCTGATCGTTCCTTCCAGCACCGCTTCGCCTGCGATGATATTGCATCTCGTCCCTGCGTGCAGACTTCCGATTGTCACGACCACCGGCGAAAAAGGCGAGGTAAAACGGGATACGATCGACTGAAGATTGATTACCAGCTGAGAAGCGGCCACCACCGTATCAATGCATGCATCGGGAACCGCGCCATGTCCGCCGCGCCCCTTAAGCGTAATGGTAAACATGTCGGTGCTGGCGGCTACGCCCTTTGAAGACACACGCATTTCACCGGTCTTGAACGGACTCCACACATGAACGGCAAAGAAGGCGTTTACATCATTCACAAGCCCGGTCTCCATCACCGCCTGTGCGCCGAATTCCCCCTCCTCCGCCGGCTGGAAAATGATTTTGACCGTACCCGGAAGCTCGTCCTTTATGCGGTTCAAAATCTTCGCGCACGTAAGCCCTATGGCGATATGCGAATCGTGTCCGCAGGCGTGCATCATGCCGGAATTCTGAGAAGCATAGGAAAGCCCGGTATCCTCTGTAAGCTGCAACGCGTCCGTATCCGAGCGAATCGCGCATACTTTTCCGGGACGCGCGCCCCGTATGACGGCGATTGTGATATTGTCCTTCGGCGCGAGATACCCAATTCCTTCCTTTTGAAGCGCCAATCGGATCTGCCGGTTGGTTTCCGTTTCATGGCGCGATTTTTCGGGAATTCTGTGAAACAGCCGATACATTTCGGCGGTATATGCTTTTTCCGCTTGCGCGAGCGAAAGAAAATCCATTTTCATGCCTCCTGCGCTCTTTTTAGGCACAGTTTCGATGGATGAATTCTTAATTCCTGCAAATCCGGGTTATTTGAAATGTTAATTTACGCCAACAGCATTGACAAAACCGTATGCTTACTCTTATAATGTTTACAATCAATGAGGTTAGGAGAATCGCCTTTATGCTGAGAAGTACTTCGGCCATGATGATGCGAATGAGCATGTACATGATGATGTGCATGTCTATTCTCGTTTGCATCGGCTGAAGCAGTCAAGCCATAGGGGTTATTCAAAATATTGATTTCCCGTCAGGCAGGCCGCAGCGGCCCGCCTGATTTTTTTAAAGTTAAAGCAGGAAACGGAGCGCGCATGGAAATGCAATTAAACAAGAAAAACGCGCAGGAACCGATGATCCGAATCGAGCATCTGTACAAGACCTTTCGCTCCGGCGCAGCCGGCGTAAGGGCATTGGTTGATGTATCGCTGGAAATTGAGAAGGGCAGTATTTTCGGAATTATCGGCTTTTCAGGCGCAGGAAAATCCACATTGGTTCGGTGCTTAAACCTTCTTGAGCGCCCGACGAGCGGAAAAGTATTCGTAGGCGGCAAAGAATTGACCGCAATGAAGGAATCCGAAGTCCGCAAGAGCCGCAAAAAGATCAGCATGATCTTCCAGCTGTTCAACCTTATGAAATCGCGAACGGTGCTGGGAAACGTGCTCTTCCCCCTTCGCGGATCCTCGCTTTCCTTAAGCCAAAGGCGCAGCAAGGCCATCGAGCTTCTGAAAATCGTAGGCCTTGAAGAAAAGCTGAACGCTTATCCCTCCGAGCTCTCCGGTGGTCAGAAGCAGCGCGTAGCCATCGCCCGCGCATTAGCCAGCGATCCCGAGGTGCTGCTGTGCGACGAAGCGACCAGCGCGCTCGACCCGCAGACCACGCAGGACATTCTTTCCCTCATTAAGGATTTGAACCGCAAGCTCGGCATCACCGTCATCGTAATCACCCACGAAATGGCGGTTGTCAAGCAGATCTGCGATTCCGTCGCCGTTATGGAAAACGGAAGTGTGGTGGAAAAGGGCGATATATACACCGTATTCTCCAATCCCCAGATGCCCATCACCCGACGCTTTATCGGAACCACCGACGGCGTTGAGCGCGTAAAGGGACAGATCGACGATATCATCAGTCCCCTCGGCCTTTCCAAGGGTGACACCGTTGTCGAACTCTCCTTCCACGGAAGCGCCTCCGGCCATGCGCTGGTATCCAATCTTTCCCGCAAATTCGATATTGATATTTCTATCATCTACGGAAACATCGAAATGCTGGACGGAAAGCCGCTGGGCAAGATGATCACGGTATTCAGGGGCAAGGATGAAAGCATTCGTTCGGCGCTTTCGTCCATCGACGGGGAGAGCATTTTTGCGGAGGTGATGTATCATGCCGAGTAAGCAGAATAAAAAGGCGCGGTTAAACAGCATCGCACTGTATATACTAATCGGCGTCATCGCGCTTGCCGTAACAGGCGCAGTCGTTCTTTCCTTGGAAGGCATGGAAGACGTAAAAGCAAAGGTGTTAAGCGCGCTCACTTATGTTATGTACCCCGCGCTTTTCGGCGCGATCATCATCGCCTATCTCTACGCACTGTATGCATCGGTGAAATACATCGTTAAAAACTTTTCCATCGGCCATTTGATTTCAACCATCGTAGTCGTCGCCGCCCTGAGCCTCATACTCGCATACGGCGCAGGCGTCGTATGGGAAGCCATGAAGAATGCCGACACCCTCGATACCTTCCAGCAGAACCTGATTCCAAACGTCATAAAAACCAAGAAGGAACTGTTCAGGTGCCTGAAGCAGACGCTTCAGATGGTAGGCTACTCGTCGCTCATCAGCGCTGGCTTTGGAATTCTCTTCGGCGTAACGCTGGTCGTTACGGAAAAGGGCAATATTCTCGACTGCCCGCCGATCTACCAGCTGCTCGATAAACTGATCAACGTATTCCGCTCGATTCCCTTTATCATTCTGGTTTCGCTTCTTATTAAAACCACGCGCTCTCTGGTCGGTACCTCCATCGGCGTAACCGGCGCAATCTTCCCCCTGGTCGTAGCGACGGTGCCCTTCTTCTCCCGCCAGATTCATTCAGCGCTTTGCGAGATCGATCCCGGCGTAGTGGAAGCCGCGCGTTCGATGGGCCTTCATCCGGTATCCATCATCTTCCGCGTATACCTTCGCGAAGGTCTTCCGGGAATGATCCGCGGCGCGACCATCACGATCGTAAACATCATCGCCCTGACGGCCATGGCCGGCGCAGTCGGCGCGGGCGGCCTTGGCGATTACGCCATCCGCTACGGCTATCAGCGCGTAATGATGGATGTAACGGTTGTCACCATCATCATCATTCTCGTAATGGTTACCCTCATCCAGACGCTCGGAACATTCCTCGAGCGCAAATTGTCCCACTGAGCCCTCCCTCCAAGCGGGGGTTTGGATAAGAGATTATTAAACAGGAGGTTTCCCACATGAAAAAGGTTCTTGCTCTTCTCACCGCACTGGTTCTCGTTTTCGCGCTGACTGCCGTCGCCGAGAATGAAGTCGTCAACGTAAAGGTTGGCGTCGTAGGCTCCACCAACGAACAGTGGTCCGAGGTTCTCGTTCCCGAGCTCGCCAAGGAAGGCATCGAAATCGAACTGATTTACTTCAACGACTACGTAATGCCCAACATCGCCCTCGCGACCGGCGACGTTGACCTGAACGCATTCCAGCACTACAACTTCCTCAACAACTGGAACGACGAGAACGCCGAAACCTATGGCAAGAAGCTTGCCGCCATCGGCGAGACCCTCATCGCTCCCCTCTCCCTGTACTCCGATAAGTACACCTCTGTCGATCAGTTCCAGAAGGGCGACACCATTCTGGTTATGAACGACGTTGTAAACGAAGCCCGCGCACTTCAGATGCTGGAAGCTCTGGGCCTGATCAAGCTGGCCGAGAACCTGACCAGCTATGCCACCGTTATCGACATCGTTGAGAATCCCCTGGAGCTGAACCTCATCGAGCTCGACGCCGCCATGATCGGTTCCCAGATGAGCGATACCTCCGTTGCCGCCGGCTTCATGAACGGCCAGTACGCCACCCAGGCCGGCTATGCCCATGAGAGCGCCATCGCTGTTGAGGCATATGATCCCAACAATGCCGACCAGCACGGCATTGTAAACATCATCGCTGCCCGCGAAGAAGACCTTGCCAACCCCGTATACCTGCGCATCGCCGAAGCCTATCAGTGCGACGCAGTAGCGGAAGTATTCAACACCCTCTACAAGGGCTCCTTCGTTCCCGCTTGGAGCACTGAGGCTGCTGCCGAATAAGCGCTGACGCACAAAATCCGACCGGAATTCATCGGAACCGGTTTATAAATACAGAAAAGAGGCTGCTGCAAATCAGCCTCTTTTCTGTATTTGTTGCAAAACGAGAACTCTGGCTTTTGCACAGTCGGACTTTTTTTATTGCATATACAGCCATATTATGTTATGATAAAGAAAAATACCGGGAGGCGCTTATATGAAAAACCGTCTGTTCAGACTGCTTGAAATATCCAAGGACGCGCACAAAATCATGCCCATCGACGAAAGAGAAACCACCGATTATCGGCTTCGGGGCAAAAAGGTAATTGAGTCACGGCTCATTGACGATATGCAGTCGCTTGACAACTGGAAGGCATTGACGCCCTATGCACATATCGAGCTTTCGGACGAACAGGTTCTGGACGGCAAAATGAGCCTCAAATTCACCGCTAAATCCAACCTTGATTCATGGCTGCCCGGAAGGGGACTGGGCCGAATTTATGCCGAGCCCGGCGCAATGCGCGTTTTGGATCATGAGGATTTGTCCGAGTGGAACCGCCTTTCACTTTGGGTGTACCCGCATGTTCCCGGCATGAAGTCTCTGTGCGTAAGACTTCAGTTGTACAACGAGGGCGATCATCCGGTTCCCGACCGCTATATGCGCGAGGGTGCGCACAATGTGAACCTGAAAGCGGATGAGTGGAACCACATCACGGTCGAAATCCCCTATCTCCACAGAAACAACGTGTCGGGCATAGCACTCGAATACGACATGTGCGGACACGAATTCGATACGGTCGACACTTGCACTTATTATCTTTCGCGGCTTGAGGTTCAAAAGGTTGAATGTGAAATGTACGAAGGCTGGATTCCGGGAGAGGGCAGAATCGCATTCTCCGGAAGCGGTTATCTTCCGAAGGAGAAGAAGTACGCCGTCGCAAGCGACACCCTTTCCGCGTCCGTATTCCGCGTAATAGAAACCGAAACGGGACGCGAAGTGCTCAAGAAGCCCGTTGAAAAGAAGAACGGCCTTTCCATCATGGATTTTTCTGAAATCACCGAAGAAGGCAAGTACATCATCATCGCGGGCGAAAACTCTACGCGCGCATTCCCGGTAGACGAAAATGTATGGGATGCATCAGCATGGAAGGTGCTGAACTTCTATCTGTCTCAAAGATGCGGTATGGAAATCCCCGGAAAACACCGCGCATGCCACACGGATCTGCTGCTTAAGCATCCCGACGGACGCGCCATCGTAGCAAACGGCGGCTGGCACGACGCAGCCGATCTTGCGCAGGGCATGAACAACACGGCAGACGGCACAAGCGCCCTTTTCCTGCTTACAGAAGCGCTTAAAAAGCGCGGGGACGAGCTTGGCAAGCGCCTGTGTGAGCGCGTGCTGGAGGAAGCCAGATGGGGTCTTGACTATGTAATGAAGGTTCGCTTCGGCGACGGCTACCGCTCCAGCTATTCCTCCACCTCCATCTGGACGGACGGCGTGATCGGCACAAACGACGATATTGTGTCCATTCCGTCGAAGAGCCCCTTTGCAAATTTCGTATCCGCTTACGCGGAAGCCCTCGGCGCATATGCGCTCAAGGACGATGATCCCGCGCTTTCAAGATACGCGCTTAAAATCGCAAAAGAGGACTTCCGCTTCGCCGAAACCTCATCAACAGGCCTTCCCGTTGACGGTTTCAACAATGATCCCGGCGAACAGAGCGTAAAACTGTACGCGGCGGCGGTAAGCGCTGCTTCTCAGCTTTTGAAAGCCGGCGCAGCGGAGTTTAAAGAGGACGCCGTAAAATACGCACGCCTTCTCATGGAATGTCAGCAGACTGAGCTCCCCGACTGGGATACGCCCATCCGCGGCTTCTTCTGGTGCGAAAAGGAACATCATCTGATCTGGCACCATTCGCATCATTCCTTTGAGCAGTATCTGACCGCAGGCCTCAGCACGCTTACAGAAATCCTTCCCGATCACGAAGACTATCCGCTTTGGATCCATTCACTTAAGCTCTACTGCGAATACTCAAAGAAAGCCTCCGAAGCCACTTCCCCGTGGTACATGCTGCCGGAAGGCATATACCACGAAGACGAGGCGATTGATTATCCCGAGGAAACGCTTGCAAATATCATCGCAGGCGACGAAGAAAATCTTCGCGCATTCAAACAGCAGGTACAAACGGGCATACCGCTCGGAAAAGGCTATTATCTCAGGCGTTTCCCCGTCTGGTTCTCCTTCCGCGGAAATCTGAACGTAATGCTCTCGCAGGCCGCCGCATTGGCAGCGGCAGCAAAGGCCGCACACGACGACGAAGCCGCATCCCTCGTGCAGCGCCAATTGGAATGGACAGTCGGCAAAAACCCCTTCGCGCAGTCCCTCATCTACGGCGAAGGCTACGACTGGACGGACGAATACGCCGTACAGCCCGGCCAGACCATCGGCCAGATGCCCGTAGGTATTCAAACCCTGTTCGATTCCGACGCCCCCTACTGGCCGCAGGTATGCACCGCCACCTACAAAGAAGTATGGATCTGCCCCGCCAAGAAGTGGATGTGGACGCTTTCAAAGATCATTTAAGCTCGCGATCTTGAACAGCACATATACGAAGCGGCTGCTGCAAAAGCGTACTGTTTTGCAAAAGAGGGATTCTTTGGTTTTTAAGCCTCTTGACGCCCTTTTTCAAAGGCGAAGCGCATTAACAACATGTGCCGGCGGCTCATTTTCAGCAAAACGCAGAGTGAAGCCCCCGGAAAACTGACGCATGAGCGTCTGGGGGATACGGTTTCTTTTTCGTGTATTTCTTAAGCAAGCAAGAATCCGTTTTCGAAATTTTCCAAGTTCCCGATCTATGAACCTGCTTCCTGCGCCATATCCCTCCGCCGCTCACGCGATCCCCTCCCTTACTATCGGAAGAGCGGCAGGAGGCTTGTTAACCGGCAAAATATCCTTTGGGCGTTTTTCGTTATCCTTGCAGCCTCTTCGTTTATTCCATTTTTATCATAAATTCAAGGGGCTGTTGCAGAAGCAAAAAATCTGCAGCAGCCCCTTTTCGCGTGCCATAAACAGGCAGAAAACTTGCCAATCATCATTTAAGCAGGGGAGAAATCTCCCTACAGGCAGAAAAAAGCAGACATGAAACAAAGCCAAGCT
>JAFQKQ010000103.1 GCA_017396845.1 Clostridia bacterium | reverse complement strand
GGTTGGCTTTGTTTCATGTCTGCTTTTTTCTGCCTGTAGGGAGATTTCTCCCCTGCTTAAATGATGATTGGCAAGTTTTCTGCCTGTTTATGGCTCGCGAAAAGGGGCTGCTGCAGATTTTTTGCTTCTGCAACAGCCCCTAAAAACCCTGTCAAACGATCCAATACATACTACCCGGGAACAGACGGCAGCCTGTACTTCGTCCTCCGCATTGCGATTAGTCGTCTCTGCTTCTGATGGAATCCGCCCAGCCCTCCGGAATCTCGCAGTTTGCGCGCACACTGGACATGGCTTCGGAAAGCACCTCGTAATTAAGCCGCGTCCCCTCCTTATCGCTTCTGTAGGTGGCGGCGTATTCTCTTCCGATTCCGATCTTTTCCGCCTCCGATTCCGCATCGATATTCGCGCCCAGGAACAGGAACTCCCAGCCGTGCTTCTCCTTTTGCCGTTCAATGAGCATTCGAACCGTATTCCGGTCATATCTCGTTGAAGCGTTTTCAAGGCCGTCGGTGGTGATGATAAAAAGCGTTTTTTCCGGCACATCCTCGCGCCTTGCGTACTTATGAATGTTTCCGATGTGCTTAACTGCGTCGCCGATTGCATCGTAAAGCGCCGTGCAGCCCGATACGCAGTAGTCTCTTTCCGTCAGCATGGATACCCTTTTCAAGGGCAATCTGTCGTGAACGACCTTTGACGCGGTATTGAATACCACTGTCGACACATATGCTTCACCCGGCTGCGCCTTCTGCTTATCGATCATCGAGTTGAAGCCGCCGATCGTATCCGCTTCGAGCCCGTGCATCGAGCCGCTTGCATCGAGAATAAATACCATTTCCGTAAGATTATTTTTCATTGATTTCCGCCTCCTTTATTTTATGTGATGATTATAGCGGAAATCTCATATGAAATGGTCGCCTGTCAGGCGACAAATCTATTCTTCCTCCGGCGCTACCTTTTCAAGCATTACGCCGCCCTCCGTGAGCATCTGAATAGAGAACTCGTCCGGATAGCCCTCTTCATAAACTACGCGCGATATTCCTGCGTTCACGATCATCTTCGCGCAGATTACGCACGGCTGATGCGTGCAGTATAATGTAGCTCCGTCGATTGATACGCCAAGCTTTGCTGCCTGAATAATGGCGTTTTGTTCCGCATGCGTTGCATAACAGATTTCGTGCTTCGTACCGGAATCAATGCCAAGCTTCTCCCGAAGACATTCTCCTCTCTCTACGCACGTTTTCACACCCGCCGGCGCACCGTTATAGCCCGTTGTCATTATGCGTTTGTTTTTTACGATCACGCATCCGATCTTCCTGTCCTTTTTATAACAACTCGCCCAGCCCGCGATCACATGCGCGAGCTGCATAAACCTTTTGTCCCATTTATCCATTCGCCGTGCCCCTCCTAATTCATCATACATGTGATACTATTATATCAGTAATCCTTTTTGGAAGTTCCATCTTAACAGAAACTTCTCCTGTTTTTTTGCTCCCGGCTATTGCGTTTTGGGAAGATTTTGGATAAACTATCATCGTCGGTTAGCACTCCTAAAGTTCGAGTGCTAACAATCAATACACTACGGGAGGCACAGTATTATGAAAATCAAGCCTTTGGGCGATCGTGTTGTAATCAAGAATATGGACGCCGAAGAAACCACGAAGGGCGGCATTCTTCTGACCAGCGGCGCAAAAGAGAAGCCCCAGCTGGCTGAGGTGCTCGCAGTAGGCCCCGGCGGAAACGTAGACGGCAAGGAAATCAAGATGTATGTAGAGCCCGGCCAGAAGGTATTTTATTCCAAGTACGCCGGCACCGAAGTCAAGCTGGAAGGCGAAGAGTACATCATCGTCCGCCAGAGCGACATTCTCGCAATCGTCGAATAATCAGGAGGAAAATGAATTATGGCAAAGCAGCTGCAGTACGGCGAGGAAGCCCGCCGCTCTCTTGAAAAGGGCATCAACGCTCTTGCAAACACCGTGAAAATCACCCTCGGCCCCAAAGGCCGCAACGTAGTGCTGGACAAGAAGTTCGGCGCTCCCCTGATCACCAATGACGGCGTTACCATCGCCAAGGATATCGAGCTTGAAGACGCTTTTGAGAACATGGGCGCTCAGCTCGTAAAGGAAGTCGCCACCAAGACCAACGACATCGCCGGCGACGGCACCACCACCGCTACCCTGCTTGCTCAGGCGCTCGTACGCGAAGGCCTCAAGAACGTAGCCGCAGGCGCAAACCCCATGGTACTGAAGAAGGGCATCATGAGCGCCACCGATAAGGCCGTAGAGAAGCTGATTGAGATCTCCAAGCCCATCGAGTCCCGCCAGGCCATCGCCCAGGTAGCCGCAATCTCCTCCGGTGACGAAGCCATCGGCGAATTGATCGCAGACGCTATGGAAAAGGTCGGCAAAGACGGCGTTATCACCATCGAAGAGAGCAAGACCATGAAGACCGAGCTCACCATCGTAGAGGGCATGCAGTTTGACCGCGGCTATGCTTCCGCCTACATGGTAACCGATTCCGATAAGATGGAAGCGATCCTCGACGATCCCTACATCCTGATCACCGACAAGAAAATCTCCAACATCCAGGAGATCATCAGCCTCCTCGAAGGCGTTGTACAGCAGGGCAAGAAGCTCCTCATCATCGCTGAGGACGTAGAAGGCGAAGCGCTGGCTACCCTCGTACTCAACAAGCTCCGCGGCACCTTCACCTGCGTTGCAGTTAAGGCTCCCGGCTTCGGCGATCGCCGCAAGGCCATGCTGCAGGATATCGCTATCCTGACCGGCGGCCAGGTCATCACCGAAGAACTCGGCGTAACCCTGCAGGAAGCCACCATCGATATGCTCGGCTCCGCACGCCAGGTTAAGATCGATAAGGAAAACACCGTTATCGTCGAAGGCGCAGGCGATCCCGACGAAATCAAGGCCCGCATCGCTGCCATCCGTTCCCAGATCGAAATGACCACCTCCGATTACGATCGCGAAAAGCTGCAGGAACGCCTCGCCAAGCTGGCCGGCGGCGTTGCAGTGATCAACGTCGGCGCTGCTACCGAAGTTGAGATGAAGGAACGCAAGCTCCGCATCGAAGACGCGCTCGCAGCTACCCGCGCAGCCGTTGAAGAAGGCATCGTTCCCGGCGGCGGCACCGCTCTGGTAAACGCTTCCAAGGCCGTTGCCAAGCTCCTGCCCGAAACCTCCGGCGACGTTAAGACCGGCGTTTCCATCGTTCTGCGCGCTCTGGAAGAACCCGTTCGCCAGATCGCCAAGAACGCAGGCGTCGAAGGCTCCCTGATCGTTGAAAAGCTCAAGACCAAGAAGTCCGTCACCTTCGGCTACGACGCAGCCAAGGATGAATACACCGATATGTTCGAACGCGGCATCATCGACCCCACCAAGGTCACCCGTTCCGCACTGCAGAACGCCGCTTCCGTCGCTGCCATGGTACTCACCACCGAGTCCCTGGTCACCGATATCCCCGCTCCCGAAGCAGCTCCCGCTGCTCCCGGCGGAATGGGCGGCATGTACTAATTCGCCCAAAACCTTGAAAAAGCACCCTTCGGGGTGCTTTTTAGGTTTTGGTTTCGGCTTCGTCTTGCGGCAAGCCGCTGCGCTTGAAGCCTCAGCCCGGCTTTGCCGGGCGCTCAGGCCGACAGTGTCGGCAGACATTAGCTGCCGCACTTTAAAGACGAACACCCGACCCCATTTATCAGAGGGTCGGGTGTTCTTTGTTTCTATAACTTACCCGCGTATTTTCATAAACAAGCTCCTGAGCCATTGGTTAAAGCTCAGGAGCTTGCGTTGAGTTTAGGGATACTATTTTCCCCGCTTTTCATTCGGGGCGAGGGATATTTTTCCGAATTTGAAGTCGATTGCGCCGGTGGGACAGACCTCCGCACATTTTCCGCAGCGTATGCATTCCAGGGAATAGATGTCCTTCAGCACATCCACCTGCATCGGGCAGGATCGAACGCATTTTCCGCAGGTGATGCAGCTTTCCCTGTCCAGCTTCATGCGGGCGATGCTGATTTTATTCATCAGCGCGTACAGCGCGCCCAGCGGGCAGATCTATTTG
>JAFQKQ010000102.1 GCA_017396845.1 Clostridia bacterium | reverse complement strand
GTGGAGCAGGCAAAGCTGATCGCAATGGAATAGCCTTATTTTCCCATATTGAATCTCAAATTAGCCGGGCATACTGTCACCGGGAGGTGACGCGCATGCCCGATAGACTCGGATTTGACCGCGAAAGCATTTTCGCAGAAAAACCGCGCATAGCGCTTCAGGAAAACATCGAAGCGCTGTGCGCGATTTTTCATGTGCCTGAAAATAAGGATATAGTACTTAGAAAATTCACCATTTGCGGCAGTAATGCGTTTGTATGCTTTCTTGAGGGGCTTTTGGACCCCATCGCGCTTTCCGAATACGTACTTGCGCCATGCCTTTTAAAAAGTGAAACGCCCCCTGTTCCTACCGATAAACGCCTGAGTTTTGTTCGGGAAGAGGTTTTGTTTGCTTCGCAGTCGAGAGAAGTAACAACCTTTCAAGAAATTTCCAGGGAAATCCTTTCCGGTATGTGCATTATGTTTATCGATGAATGCGAAAGCGCGATAGCAATTGATATCAGAAAGGTTCCGCACCGGCTTGTAAACCGCACGAACAACGAATCCGTGGTTCTGGGATCTCAGGAAGGCTTTGTGGAAAACCTTCGGACAAATATATCGCTCGTCAGAAAAAACCTTCAATCGTCCGATCTTATAACGGAAATGTTCGATATCGGGAACAGAAACGCACTCAAGGCCGCCCTCATGTATGTAAACGGCGTAACCGATGCTCAGGCAGTAAACGAAGCGCGGGAAAGACTTTTAAGTATTGACCGCGAAACGGTTTCCGGAACCGGACAGATCCAGCAGCTTATTGAAGATCATCCTTTTTCTCTTTTTCCGCAGATGCTTCAGACGGAACGCCCCGACCGCGCCGCGCAGGGATTATCGGAGGGACAATTTGCCATACTATCCGAAAACTCACCCTATGCGCTGCTCGCTCCGGTCACGATTTTTCACTTCATGCACGCTTCCGACGACGCGTTTATGCGCTGGCAGTACGGCTCGTTTCTGCGCCTGATCCGCTTTCTCGGAATCTGTCTTTCTCTTTTTCTTCCCGCCTTTTATATTGCGCTCACGCAGTACCATACGCACCTTCTGCCGATGAATCTGCTGACTTCCATTGCCGAAGCGCGTTCAAACGTACCTTTTCCGATACTGGGCGAGATTCTGTTTATGGAATTTTCGTTCAATTTAATCAACGAAGCCGGAACCCGCATTCCCTCTCAGATCGGCTCCGCACTCGGTATCGTAGGCGCTTTGATATTGGGGCAGGCGGCGGTATCGGCTTCCATAATAAGCCCGATTCTGATCATTATTGTCGCAATTACGGGCCTCGGAAATTTTGCAGTACCCAGCTACAGCATGTCAGTCGCAATGGAGATTTACAGGCTGTTTCTGTTGATCGCGGGCGCGTTTTTCGGTCTGTACGGAATCGTACTTGTAACGGTTCTCATGATTTCCTCTATCGCCTCGATGCGTTCGTTTTCTTCTCCGTTTCTTTCGCCGTTTGCGCCTTTCCGTCCGCACAATCCGGATCTGTTTTTGCGCCTTCCCATTTGGCTTCAAAAGCCGTTTGCATTCTATTCCAAGAAAAATACAGGGAAAGGAACGGATGAATGAAACAAATCAGGCAATGGATTTCTTTTTTAAATGAAAAACGCAATACCGAGCATATCGCATTCATGACGCACAGGCCTTTGTTCCTATGCGCCGTGCTTTCGGTATCTGCAAGAATCTACTATCTCATATCGATAGACTATCCGGCAGCAGAAAACGCTTCGTGGCTCATACCGCTTATCGGCGCGGTACTTGCGCTTCCGGCGGTTTTATCATCATGTTTTCTTCTCAAAAGACACGGCTATCCTCTGGCAAAAGCAATCGAAACGGAAATGGGAAAAAACTGTTCCCGATTGTTCTTTCTTCTTTTTTCGCTTCTCATGACATATGAAAGCGCCTGCATGCTCAGAATCCTTACAGGCAGCGCAGAATATGCAACGCTCTACAGACAGCCCACATCCATGTTTCTGATTCCGACCGGCGTAATTATGGCGCTGATTGCATCCAAAGGCGCAAACGGCGTCGGCGGGGCCGCAGGCATCTGGCTCAAGCTTTTGCCAATTTTCTATCTGGTCATATTGCTTATGGAGATTCCCACTTCGCAAATCGGTTGGTTATTCCCGATACTGGGTCCCGGCATCAGAAAAATGATGCCGGGGGCTGTGATGTGCGCATTTTACTTTACTTTGATACCGCTTATATTTACCGTTTCAAGCGGAGAATTTGTAGACGGGCGCAAAAACACGCGCCCTGCTACACCCGTTTCACCGCTTTATGCGTATCTTGCCTGCATACTGATTCCCGTGTTTCTCCTGCTGGTTCATACGATTGTCTATCCCAATATACCGGGCGTGCAGCACAGCCGCTCCATACAGCTTAATATGCTGCTTGCAAACGGAAAATCGAACCGAGCCGTTCAGCTTCCGATACTGATTGTGTGGTTTTCCTCCTTTGCAATCACAAACGCCTTTGATCTGTATCTGGCAAATGCCTTTTTTTCGCTTTCCGCAAATAGAGAATACCGCATTGCGCCGTTTGCACTCGGCGCTATAGCGCTGCTTATTTCCATCTGCCGCCTCAGCATGAAGGACGGCGCTATGTATTTTTCTTTGTTTGGAGCAATCCCGGTATTTCTTTTGTTTCTGATTTCGGGGCTTAAGTGCGCGATAAAAAAACCGTGAGGACATTATATGAAACGAACATTTGTTCTTGCTATATTGATCATATTCCTTTTCTCCGGCTGCTCGTCATCTCATCTGCTTGAAAACCAGGCGCTTGCGGTGTCGATGGGCGTTGACTATACCGGCGGAGTCTTTAATATAACCGTGCAGGTGCCTTCGATCAGCGCGCCAAACGACGCGCAGGAAAAAGGCGGTTCGGGCGGATATCTGATTTACTCTGCATCCGATGTTGATTTCATCAAAGCGTATCACATGCTGGAAGCCTCTCTTCCCATGGAACTCAATCTGTCGCTTATCAAAAGCATCGTATTTTCGGAGGAATTTTCAAAAAGCGACGCGTTTTCCGATACCTTATCTCTCCTCGTTCATATGTTTTCTCTGTCGCTGAACGCTTCCGTAATCGTAACGCGATCCGAGGCAAATGAGTTTCTGAAAAACCAAAAGCCGTTTATCGGAAAGCGCCTCTCCGTAACCATACCCAATATGATCGAATACCGTACAAACGGCGGCTATATCGTAAACACTTCCCTTTCATCGCTTTATGCAGGCCTTGAAAGCGAATACTCCACCGCAAAATGCGCCCTTGCCGATACAGCTTCTCCAACGCCCTCCGGCGAATTGATGGCCGGCGAAATTGCGCGGGAAGGCGAAAACAAAAACGAATACATGGGCTGCGCCCTTTTTGACAGAGAAAAACTCGTATTGCTTTTAAACGGCTGGGAAACGCAGCTGATGCACTTTATATGCGGAACCGGCGGTCATACAGCGAATATATCCGATCCTTCACCGGTAAGGCTTACCGCCAGAAAACCGCGCGATATAGAAATCACTCCTTTAGACGGCAGAATCCGAATTCACCTGGATATGTATCTTGACGTTACACCCCTGATCGCATTTCCCGATATGGACAAATTAAGCGCATATATAAAAAGTGAAACAGAGAAGCTGATTGAGAAATGCCAGACACACCATATAGAGCCCTTCGGTTTTTCCGATATTGCCGCCAGGCGATTTCTGACCAATGATGAATGGATGAATTATGACTGGCTTCAAAAATTTTCAGAGGCCGAAATCTTAATAAGCGTTTCTTTGATCGGTGAAAAGTAATTTCTACTAAAAATACTTGACAAACATCATCCGCTCGTGTATCGTTAAAAAAACAAAAGTTTTGAAGGTGAAGAATTTGTACGCTCTAATCCTAAATCCATTTTCCGGAAACGGAAAGGGAAAAAAATACCTTCCCAAAATTGAAGAATTCCTGAAGTCAAGCGGTATCGAATACAAGGTATGCCTGACAAGCAATCCCCACGATGCATTTGTCCATGCCGAAAGCGCCGTGCGCGATAACCTTGAAGGCGTGATCATCGTAGGCGGAGATGGCAGCGTTTCGGAGGTTCTGGGCGGATTGCACGGTTCGCACCTGCCCGTGATATTCGTCCCCTGCGGAACCGGCAACGACTTTCTTAAGACGCTGAAGCTTCCGAAAAATCCCGTTAAAGCGCTTAAGAAGCAGTTTCATTCCCCTATCCGCAAGATCGACAGCGGCATAGTAAACGAAACGCCCTTCATCAATGTAGCCGGCGCCGGCTTTGATGCGGACGTTCTAAAGAAGGTAGAAAAGTACAAATCCTCCTACCGCGGACTCATTACCTATCTCCTCGCGCTTTTTGACGCGCTTGGCGGCTATAAGCCGTTTGAATGCGAGATTTCGATCGACGGCGGTCCTTTTGAAAAGCACTGCCTTACCATTCTCTCCATCGGAAACGGCCGCTATTACGGCGGCGGCATGAAGGCGGTTCCCGGTGCAAGCCTTGACGACGGACTTTTCAATCTTGTGCTCATCCGCGCCATTAAAAAGCGCTGGATTCCCTTCCTTCTGCCGATTTTTATTCTTGGACTTCATACGTATCTTCCGATATCAAAGTCATACGCCGTAAAACGCGCGGTCATCCGCGCAAAATCGATGACCTTTCAGCTGGACGGCGAACTGATCGATATCGATTCGGCGGATATCAGCGTCCTGCCCGCATCGGTCACGGCCAGATTTTAAAGAACTCCCATATCATATACATACTCGATGATTCCGTTTACCATGCCTTTTACAAGCAGCATCCGGTATTCGGGATCATTGAGTTTTTCATCCTCTTCATAATTGCTCATGTATCCAAGCTCCGCAAGCACGCACGGAACTTCCGACCAGTTAAGCCCCGTATATGTATCCCTTTTGAATACGCCCTGATTTTTTGCCTGCGTAAGCTTTTCCATTTCGGTAAGCATCAGTTTTCCAAGGTACGCGCTCTCTTCTGCATACGCGCCGGTTTTCCGTACATACATGCCCATTCCATGTACGCTGTGGTCATTATAGCCGTTTAAATGCACGCGGATTACAATATCCGCGCCCCACTCGTTCATCATGATCGCTCGTTCCTGATTCGAGATATCTACATCGTGCGTCTCTCTCGTCATTTTCACTTCCGCGCCCAAATCGCAAAGCAGATCTCTTAGCATAAACGATATTTCAAGCACGGAAATATATTCCGGAATTCCCGTAGACACACCGCTGGTTCCGCTGGATACCTTCGCCTTCGTTTCACTGCTGCCCGGCGCTACCGCTTCCTGCTGATTGTTGCTCTTTCTCTGGTGGCCCGGATCAATTCCGATCTTAACGCCCTTAAGCGGGAAAGCCTGATAGCTCTCGCCTTCGCCAATCATGCTTACTTCATTCCTTTCAGAAATCCCAACCGCAGAAAGCGCAAGCAAAAATGCAATACAGATAATAAAAAACCGCTTCATTTCATCACTCCCTTTATAGGAGTAAGACGAATGAAAGCGGCTTTTTGTTCAGCCATCAAACGGCATTTTCTGATTTTTGTATCGCTTCCCAGCGTTCCTTTCGGTTCTGAGCGGAAATCGCTTTAAGCACCTCTTTGATTCTTGCTACGTCAAACAGCACAATCGAGCCGTATGGCGCGTTCAGAAGCGTTTCAATGGCGTATCTGTATACCTTCAAATCCTCCACAATCTGATTAAGGCACTCCGGATCCTCATCCGCTCTTGAAAGCGAGAATGATATTTTATCGGTCATATTGTGCCCGAGCAGAAGCAGCAGCGAGCCCATAGATTCCGGATATTTCACGAAGAACAGATTTTCTCGTACGCCCTCTTCTATAACCTCATCCACCAGCGGCTGCATAAGGCGCATGGATACAAGCTTCATTTGTTCTCTTAACATTACAGCGCCGTCATGGTAAGCAACTCTCAGCATTAGCGCAATAAAGTCCATGGAGTCCTGCTGCAGTATGCTGCTCATTCCAAAAATCATGTTGAGCTTCTGAACGGCGTTTAATTTACCTTCGCGAACGACTCTTTCGCTCTCTTCATACGCAGCGATGGTTCTCTTTTCGCATATGGCTTCAAGCAGTGAAAGCTTGCTTTCAAAGTGATGATAAAAACCGCCCTTGGAAAGATGCAGCTCGTCCAGTACATCCTGCACGGAGGTGCTTTCATATCCCTTCAGATAGAAAAGCCTTTCCGCTGTTTCAATAATCGCCGCTCTTCTCTGGTCGCCCTTTCTCATGAACTGCTCACGCCCCGATTTCGCATAATACATCCCAACTGTGGTCTGTTTTTATTATACAAAACCGAACTCAGTCTGTCAATAGATTTATTTCAATTTTATCAAATTTTATTACGAATATATTTCTTTAAGTTCTTTTTGTGTTACTCTTCTTCTTCAAAAAGCAGATTTTCAGCAAACAGATCCGAGAAATCCGGGTGCGACGCCAGTTCGATATATTCCGCCTTCATGCGGATCTCCTCGTGGCGTTTTCTTTCTCTTTCGCTCATCGCCATGCGCCTTGCGCCCGCGCCCGCTGCGTTTCCGACCGGTATGATTCTCTCTTTCAGTCCCATCGGCAGCATTCCGATTCCGCAGGCTGCTTCTGTCGATATAAAGTTTCCAAAGCCGCCCGCAAGATACACCTTCTCAATATTGTCTTCATCGATTCCCATTTCGGTCAGCAGTATCTGTATGCCCGAAGCGATTGCGGATTTGGCAAGCTGCACTTCACGAATATCCGAGCGCGACAGATATACGTTTTCCGTGATATAGTAATCCTCCGTCATTCTGCCGCTGGGCGATATTTCCTCCTTGTTTACAAGCGCATATACGATATCGATAAGGCCGCTTCCGCAGATGCCGATCGCCTTTTTATTTCCGATCGTGGTATACTCCAGTTTCCCCATTCGGATATTTACGTGATTGACCGCGCCCTCCACTGCGCCCATGCCGCATGCGATATGCGCGCCCTCAAACGCGGGACCGGCGGCGCAGGAGCAGGTGAGAATCCGTCCGTCCTTTACCAGCGCAATTTCCCCGTTCGTACCTATATCAATCAGAAGCGCGCACTCGTTTTTGATATCAAGATCATTGGAAAGCAGCGCCGAAATCGTATCAGAGCCGACATATCCCGATATGCAGCCGCCGAGGATCGCCCGTTTTTCGTTAAATTCAGTCTCGTGCGCTTTTACATACTCCGGCGTAAACGGCGCGAAGGCGATTCCCTTTACGCTGTACCCGCCCGCCAAATGCGTCATCGCCGTATTTCCTACAAGCACTCTTCGAATGATTTCTCCCTTTCTCCATCCGAATCGGTCGAGAAGTATCTTTTCCGACTCATAAATCGCGTCCTCAATCTCCTTTTTTAAAAGAGACGCGTTCTCTTTGGATTCAAGCGCAAAGCTCAAGCGGGAAATTACGTCCGCGCCGTGGTTCCTCTGCGGATTCAAGCGGGTGTCAACGCCAAGCGTTTTTCCGCTTTCCAGATCGATCAGATATGCGGCGATTGTCGTCGTTCCGATATCCGCCGCAAGCGCGAGTCCTTTCTCATGATCGGTATTTGTAAAAACATCCGAGTCGCTTGAAAGAATCTCACTTTTTTTCATATCGATCCAGACCTTCACATCGCCTGCGATTCTCGTTTTGCAGGCAAGGCAGGTTCCTTCCGGAGAAGGTTTTTCTTTGATAAGCTTCCCCTCCGCGCGCACCAGGCACTTTTGGCACACGCCGCGTCCGCCGCAGGGCGCATTTATCTCAATCCCAGCGCGGGACAGCGCCTGAAGCAGTATTTCACCGTCCTGCGCCTTGATAATCGCTTCTTTGCCTTCAGCGTTTACGGTTACGTTCCACTCCATGCGTCTTACCCTTTCCTCGTAAATCGTCTTTTTTCCCGCGCGGATTTTGATTTCTTTTATCGTTCGCCTGCTTTTTGTCTGTCGTTCGGGGCGCCGATTTTTTGCCTTCCTGCTTTTTCCCGCCGTCCTTATTCTGCGGCGCGGAGAATGCAGGAATCAGGCATTCGGGTCCGCGCCCGATGAGATCCGTACGCCCTGCTCTTCTTAGCGCATCCACAACGATCTGCCGGTTTTGAGGCCTTTCATACTGCATAAGCGCCCTTTGCATTTCCTTATCCTTCGGATTCTTGGCAACATACACCTTTTTCATATCCCTTGGATCCAATTCGGTATAAAACATCGCCGTTGACATGGTTCCGGGCGTAGGATAAAAGTCCTGCACCTGATCGGGATGCAGATTATTCTTCTTCATATACACAGCGAGTTCCACCGCGTCCTGAAGCGTACAGCCGGGATGACTGGACATGAAATACGGAATCACGTACTGATCCATGTTAAAGCGCTTGTTGGCTTCTTTAAACCGCTTTAAAAACTCGTCAAACACCTTCACATCCGGTTTCCCCATGTATTTGAGCGCATTTGACGATGCATGCTCCGGCGCAACCTTCAATTGTCCGCTGATATGGTGCTTGACAAGCTCGTTCATGAGAGAATTCTTTTTATCAAGCAGCATGTAGTCATATCGTATGCCGGATCTTACAAATACCTTTTTCACATTCGGAAGCTCGCGAAGCGCCCTTAAAATGTCTACATACTCCGAATGATCCGCGTTTACATTTCTGCACGGCTCCGGGAAAAGACACTGCCGCTTTTCACATGCACCCACCTTCAGCTGCTTATCGCAGGCGGGATGGCGGAAATTGGCGGTCGGGCCGCCCACATCGTGAATATACCCCTTAAAGCCGGGCTGCTTTGCAAGAAGCTTTCCCTCTTCTATGATGGATTCTTTGCTTCTTGATGTTACGATTCTTCCCTGATGGAATGTAAGCGCACAGAAATTGCATGCGCCGAAGCAGCCGCGCTCGGAGGCAATGGAAAACTCCACTTCCTGAAGCGCAGGCACGCCGCCTTCTTTATCGTACATAGGATGCCATTTTCTGGCGTAGGGAAGCGCGTATACTTTATCGAGCTCTTTTGTCGTAAGCGGCATGGGCGGCTTATTCTGCACCAGATATCTTTGCGCATGCTTCTGCGCGATTCTCTTCCCCCTTACGGGATCCTGCTGATTGTACTGAGTGAGAAACGCCCTTGCGTACGCCTTTTTATCCTTTGCTATCTCTTCATAGGATTCGATTACCACGGCGTCATTCGGCGCGTCCTTTGCCATTACGCAGGTTCCGGGAATATCGCACTCGGAAAACGGCTTTCCGGATTTCATCCATTCGGCGACCTTCACAATTGTGTTTTCGCCCATTCCGAACATCAGCACGTCCGCGCCGCTGTCGACCAGCATGGAATTTCTGACTCTGTCGTCCCACTACTCGTAATGCGCAAAGCGCCTGAGCGACGCTTCCACGCCGCCGATTCCCACAGGTATATTTCCATACGCCTCGCGGATTCGGTTGGTATAAACAACCGTCGCTCTGTCAGGCCTCATGCCGGCTTTTCCGCCGGGCGAATACGCGTCGGAATTGCGCCTTTTCTTGGCGGCGGTATAGTGGTTGACCATGGAATCCACTACGCCCGCCGTCACCAAAAATCCGATTTTGGGCCTTCCAAAGCGCATGAATGCGTTTTTATCGTGCCAGTCGGGCTGCGGAAGCATGCATACCCTGTAGCCCTTGTCCTCCAGCACCCTTGATATGATCGCAAGACCGAAGGATGGATGATCCACATAGGCGTCGCCCGTCACATATACGAAGTCCGGCGCGTCCCAGCCCCTTTTCGCCATCTCCTCGGCGCTCACCGGGAGAAATCCGCTCGTATTCTTCGCCATGTCAGTCATTCTCCCTCTGCTTTTGTTTCTTCCGCTTTCGGCGCAACCTTTTCAATGATTTTCTCCATCGCTTCCACGGCACCCTTTACAAGCTCCTCCTGCTTCCGGCCGATTTCAAAATACGACAATACCGGCGGATTCGAAGGCGTAAACCGAAGGCATTTTTTCATCGGTTCAATTGCCGTAAGAAGCTGAATGATGTCGAGATCTGCCATATTCGAAAAGCGCATCTGCAGCTGGTCGCCCTTTCCCTGAACCAGATCAATGCCGATTCTTGAGCATAGTGATTTCAGCTGCGCGATATCGATCAGATTCATAACCGGCCTTGAAGGATCGCCGAAGCGGTCGATGAGTTCTTCGATCAGATCCTCCCTGGCTTCATTGGAATCGATGCCGGCAATCTTTTTATACATTTCAACGCGCATCACATCGCTCTGCACGTATTCGCTCGGGAGATACGCGTCCGCCTTGATTTCGATGCGCGTCTGGATATCGCCCTGTCTGATATCGCCGCGCATTTCGCGAACGGTTTCGTCGATCATCTTTACGTACAGATCATAGCCAACCGCCGCCATATGTCCGCTCTGTTCAGCGCCCAATATGTTGCCTGTTCCTCGAATCTCAAGATCACGCATTGCAACTCTGAAGCCCGAACCGAATTCCGTAAACTCCCTGATTGCGCTTAAGCGCTTTTCCGCATCCTGCGTAAGCACTTTACTGGGATTTACGGTGAGATACGCGTAAGCAAGGCGGTTGCTTCTTCCGACGCGTCCGCGCAGCTGGTAAAGCTGCGATAAGCCAAAGCGGTCAGAATCGCATACGATCAACGTGTTTGCTCTTGGTACGTCAAGGCCCGCTTCGATGATGGTGGTGCACAAGAGCACGTCGAACTTGCCCTCGTAGAAATCAAGCATCACGTCTTCCAGCGCATGCTCCTTCATCTGTCCGTGTCCGACGGCAATTCTCGCCTCCGGCACCAGCTTTTTCAACCGCTGATACATCATATCAATCGTCTGCACGCGGTTGTGAAGCACGTATACCTGTCCGCCTCTGGACATTTCGCGAAGAATCGCATCTCTTACCAGTCCGTCGGAATACTCCACTACGTATGTCTGTACCGGGTATCTTTCCTCGGGCGGAGACTGCAAAAGCGACATATCGCGAATGCCCACCATGGACATATGGAGGGTTCTCGGAATGGGCGTTGCCGACAGCGTAAGCACGTCTATGCTCTTTTTATACTGTTTGATCGCTTCTTTGTGTCCGACGCCGAATCTCTGTTCTTCGTCAACCACCAAAAGACCCAGATCCTTGTATTCTATATCCTTGTTAAGAAGCCTGTGCGTTCCAACGATCACGTCAATCTTGCCGTTCTTCAGCTTCTCAATCGTCTGCTTCTGCTCTGCAGCCGTTTTAAAACGGCTCAGAGAATCGATTTCCACAGGGAAATTGTGGAAGCGGTTCAGCATCGTGGCGTAGTGCTGCTGAACAAGTATCGTAGTCGGTGCGAGCAGCGCCGCCTGCTTTCCGTCCATAATGCACTTAAATATGGCTCGAAGCGCAACCTCCGTTTTTCCATAGCCAACGTCTCCGCAGAGAAGGCGGTCCATCACCTGCGCTTTTTCCATATCACGCTTGATATCTTCAATTGCCACCAGCTGATCTGGCGTTTCTTCAAACGGGAATGCGTCCTCAAATTCTCTCTGCCAGGGTGTATCGGCTGAAAACGCATGCCCCGGTACGGCTTTTCTTTCGGCATACAGCTTGATAAGGTCGCCCGCGATCTCCTTAATGGAGCTCTTTACGCGCGCCTTCTGCTTCTGCCATTCGCCGCCGGAGAGCTTGTTGAGCTTCGGAATCTCGCCCTCGGAGCCGATGTATTTTTGTACGCGGTCCATCTGATCGGTGGGTACGTACAATTTATCGGTGCCGTTATATCGAATGTGCAGGAAATCCCGGTACTTGCCTTCGCTGGACAAACGAACGGTGCCCATGTACTGACCGATACCGTGGTTTTCATGTACTACATAATCGCCGACGTTCAAATCCGTAAACGCCGCCATCTTGCTTCCGCTTCTGGTAACGGCGCGGGTTCTCTGCTTTCCGTGTCCGAATATATCGCCTTCCGAAATCACGGCAAAACGGATTTCGGGATATACGAAGCCCTTTGATATGCCCTTTGAAAGGATCACGGGAACGCCGTCTAAAAGCGTTTCAGGCTCTTCCTCCAAAAACGGAACCACCTGATTTTCTTCCGTCAGCGCGTGATTGAGCCGCTTTCCTCTGGCGACGCCGCCTGCAAACAGCGCAATCTTCCAGCCTTCCTTTTTCCACTTGGCAATATCACGGGAAAGCTCTTTCATGTTGCCGGAATATCCCGTCGCGCTCATGCCTTCGAACTTATAAAGACCTTTAAATCGGAAATCTGCCTGCTGGCGCAAAAACGGCTGCAGTACAAGAACGCTTCTATTATCCGATCTTGCAAGCAGATAGTCGAAGGATAACAACAGATCTGCCTGCTCCGGAATCGCTTCATCGCGCTCCATAGCGGCTTTAAAGTACTCTTCAAACTCCAGCTGCCTGTTTTCGCATCTCTCCCGAAGCCTGTCGGGCTGATCCATAACGATCAGCGCATCTTCCCGGTATTCAAAGAGCGTGTCTGTTTCTTCGTATAAAAGGTGAATCAGCGCGTCTTTTCCGTCTACATATCGTCCGCTTCTAAGCGCGTCGACCGTAGGCGTATATTTTCTCTGAAGCGCGGTTTTTAAAGGCGGCGCCTTCTTATCCTGCTTCTTTTCTTTCTTTTTCTTGCCGGTGAGATCGAAAAGCGAAGGCATATCCTCAAGCTTACCTTCATCGCTTCCGGTAATTTCAAAAAACTCTTCAAAGGGAATCAGATCGAATTCCTTTTCAATCAGGCGCTGCCTGTCCTCCGTCTCCTCCTTTTGGCGAACGGAAAGCAGGTTTTCAAGGTGCATCGCCGCAGTTTTGCTTTCCTCTTCGGTAAGCAAAACCTCGTTTGCAGGATACATCCTCGCCTTTGTAAGACGGTTTACGCTTCTTTGCGTCATTACGTCGAAATCGCGCAGGGAGTCGATTTCATCGTCAAAGAATTCGATTCGAATCGCATTGGCATGACCTACGGGGAAAACGTCCAGTATGCCGCCTCTGAGTGCGCACTGTCCCCTCGCTTCAACAATTTCCACCCTCTCATAGCCCGCGCGGATCAGCCTTGCGATCAAGTCCATCGGCTCCAGCTGCTGACCCTCTTCGATTTCGATTCGCGCCTCCATAAAACGTTCGCGCTTCATGAGCCTGTGCATCAGCGCATCCGCCGGAACCGCCAGGAAACGCACGTCGCCCTCCGTAAACGCACCGAGCGCTTCCAGACGCCTGAGCGACAATTCCTTGCTGGAAGCCGCCGCGCGTAAAAACGATACTTCCCTCGTCGGAAGCATCTGCGCGCCGCCTCCCATCAGCTGGTTATAATCCTCAACCATCCTCGCGGCGATATTGTCATTCGGGCAAACCACGATCATCGGACGATTCGTATCCCGCATCAAAGCGCACAGCAAATGAACGCGCTGGCTCTCATCCAGCCCGTATGCATACTGCGCCCCCGCGTTTTTCACGCAATCCCGTAAATCGGAATAAGCCTTTAGTGCGTTAAGCGGTGTAAAAAGGTAATCCATATGCGTTTTCGAACCCATTTTTCCCTCTTTTCTGATCGTCCCTTTATCTTCCTACAAAGCCTCTTACTTTTTCAAGGCCGTCTTTCATATACACTTCCACTGCCTGAGCAGCCTTTTCGTAGCCTTCGTTCATAGCCTTTTTGCTCTCTTCGGTCTCGGGACGCAAAAGCACGTAGTCTTTCAGATCCCACCCCTCCGGCGGGCGGCCGATGCCTACGCGGATTCTCGGAAAATCTGTTCTTCCCGTGAGCAGTATTATATTTCTCATGCCGTTATGCGTGCCTGCACTTCCCTCCGGGCGGAAACGCACTTTTCCCTCCGGAAGATCCACATCGTCATACAGCACGATCAGCTGATCGTATTCGGGCTTATACCAGTTGAGAAGCTGCACAATACTCTCTCCCGAGAGGTTCATAAAGGTCTGCGGCTTACACAACACCGCCCGCTGTCCCGCTATTACGCCCTCTCCGACTATCGCTTTGCACTTTCTTTTGTCGACAACGATCTTGTTTCTTCTTGCAAGCTCATCAATAATCTCAAAGCCTACGTTGTGCCTCGTCTTTTCATATTTGCTGCCCGGATTTCCAAGCCCTACGATTACAAACATACGCCCTCCGTATAAACTGCTTAAGCGGGCAGACGAATTACCCCGTCCTCCCGCAAAGTTCTATGCTCATCCAAAGTATTTTATCATCATGGGCCGATACTTGTCAACAGTTAATGGGTTATTGCATATCATCCAATATCTCATCGTCCCTAAAAAAGAAAGACGCCGGTTTCATCCGGCGTGCTTTCGTATTTTTGTTTTTACCAGTTTACGACTCCCTTTGTAAGTTCCAGTGACTCAATATACCTTTCCGCGGCAATATGATCCGAAAACCTGCCCCATGCGCCTTCAAACATGTGCGCATCGGAGGTTGCAACAAATCTTACGCCCATTTCGTCGGCTCTTTTAAGGATCCCTTCGCATCCTGCGTTGTCGCACGTCAATTCCCACAGCACATCATGCTCCGTCATCGCCTTCATAAGCGGTTCCATCATTTCAATAAGCCTTTTTTCGGGAATTCTTTCATAGGGAACATAATATGTTCTAAGCGGATAGAGTCCGTCGTACATATGCGAAAGCTGGCGTATTTTGGGATTATTCCGAATCGCCGAAATATAGCCGTTTACAATGCCTGCAATGAAGTATTCGCATCCCAAATCCTCGATCAGCTCTTTCCACCTTTTCAGCTCTTTTTTCGCATTTTCATCCTCTTCAAGCTTTTTCTTATCCATCGCGGGATGATACAGAAACGGCGGCTTGATCTTTTCCATTTCGGGCATATAATGAACGCTCAGCGCAATCAATTCTATCTTATCCTGCGCTTCCTTGCCGATATTGATTCTTCCCTTGTCATCCACAAGCTCCGTTTCAACGCCGGAATGTATAATCAGCCCTTCCTTCTGCGTATACTCCCTAAACTCCTTCAGATACCTTTCGAACTCTTCTTCCTTCACCGTATGCCAGGCCGCCCAATCGCTTTTTCCGTTCGGCATGCATTCGGAATAGTGCTTAAGAACTGCAATTTCCGTAAGCCCCATTTCTCTGGATGCTCTTTCAATATTTTCAAACGTCATTTCCTTTTTCGCGCATCCGTCGATATAATAATGAATATGATAATCCGCTTTTCCGGGTGTAATCACGCAATTCCCCTCCTTAGATCTGTACTGTATCTGTATTTACGTATTATACAGTTATGCCCGTTTAAAGTCAATTTGCCATAATGAGCGCTTGAACTATTCATTCATTGACAGCATGCATAAGCTGTCATATAATAGCAGTAAACATACTACGGAGGACGGGCATATGAAAACTACTCAGGATCTGCATGTGCATACGCATCTTTCTATTTGCGCCGAGCCCTTCGCCACGCCGGAAGCCTATATTGAAAAAGCCCTTGAAATCGGGCTTACTTCTTTGGGTATTGCCGATCACCTCTGGGACAGCGCCGTGCCGCTTGACGATCATCCTTGGAAAGGCTTTTACGGCGAACAGAACTATGCGCACACAGCGCTTTCCAGGGAAGAGTTTGCAAAAATCGATACAAAAGGAATCCGGATTCTTTTTGGCGCAGAGGGCGAATACGACCCTGTAAACCACGGAATCGGCCTTACGGAAGAAGTATGTCAAAAGCTCGATTTTCTTTTGATACCGAATTCGCATACCCATATGATGATGCCGAAGGACTATTATGAGCCCAAGCAAAAGCATGCCGATTTTATGCTGAAGGCATACTTTGATATCATCAATTGTCCGCTTTCCGGGTATATCACTTCCATCGCTCACCCGTTCGCCGCCGTTGCATGCAAGCCCTATCCTTCAGGCGATCTCTATCCGCTGATTTCCTATAACCAGTACAAGGAAGCGTTTGATGCAGCGAAGGAAAAATCAATCGCTTTTGAAATCAATACAAGCGGGCTTCTAAAATATACGAAGGACGAAATCAAATCCCTGCCGAGGCTTGATGTATTCAGAATCGCCAAAGAATGCGGCTGCAAATTCACCTTCGGATCCGATGCACACCAGCCGGAAAGCCTTGAAAGCATCCGCTGCGCCGATCTTTTACGAGAGATACTGAAGCTTACCGATGAAGACATATTGACTATTTAGAATAAAAGAAGCAGAGGTTTCAGCTTGAGCCTCTGCTTCTTTTTATCAATCAACCAGAACGTCCTTCGAAGGCTCGACCACGCATGTTCCCGTGTTTCTGTCGATTGCCTGAAGTACAAGCAGGGATTTGGCGTCTTTGCATCTTTTTTCTTCGGGCTGAGCCGTACTGATCATGACCCCGATTCCCACTACTTCCGCCTGGAATTCCGCCATCATTTCCACCATTCCCTGAAGGGTTCCGCCGCCTTTCATAAAATCGTCTATGATCAGCGCGCGGGAACCGGCGGTTACGGCGCGTCTGGAAAGCGCCATTGTTTCGATTCTTTCGTTTTCGGCGCCGGATATGTAATTGATTTTTACTGCGCTTCCTTCATATGCCTTGGAGTCCCTTCTGGCAATTACCAGCGGCACGTTGATCGCCCTCGCGGTCATAAGCGCCAGCGGAATTCCCTTGGTTTCCATAGTGAGCACAAAATCCGGCTGCGCTTCGTAAAATTGCATGGCGAGGATATTTCCAAGAAGCTCCGTGACATTGGGATCGCTGGAAACATCGGAGGTGTACAGAAAACCGCCCGGCAGGAGACGGTTGGGATCAGAAAGCTTGCGTCCGAGATCTTGGAGGATCCCCCTTACGCGCTCTTTGGACATTGTCGCGCGGTATCTTACGCCGCCGGCTGCGCCTGCGACAGTGTCTACGCTGCCCATATCGTACTTCTTCAGAGACTCGTCGATCAGATCCACATCTTCGCTGATCGTGGATTTTGCAGAGCCGAACAAATCGCAGAATTCACTCAGCGTGTGAATGCGGTTGTTTTCGCTCGTCAATATGCGCGTCATAGCGCCCAATCTCTCGTTTCTCTTCACCCGTTCCATATGAATCCCCCGCTGAAATCCGAACATTTTTCTAATTATCTTATATTATAATCCGTGTTTGTTGATTTCTCCCCCATGAAACGCAAGATTATCCATTTCAAAACCAACTTTTAACCGATATAAACTGCCCTATCGGCGTTTGCTTTTCACAATTTCAGTTGCCCTTCTCGTCATTTTGGCGTATAATGATAGGAGTATTGAAAGGAGCGATATTAATGAACGCCTCCATAAACTCCTTTGTCGGAAAGCGCGTATTCTTTGTCGGCGTCGGCGGCTGCTCAATGAGCGGACTTGCCCGCATGATGAAATGGCTGGGATACGAAGTCGCCGGTTCCGACCGCACAAAAAGCCATAAAACAGACGCGCTTCAGTCGGAAGGCATTGAAGTATTTATCGGCCACGATGCAAAAAATGTGGAAGGCGCGTCCCTTCTCATATACAGCGCAGCAATTTCCCGCGAGAATCCCGAACGCGCACGAGCGGCGGAATTGGGCATTCCCGAGATTGAAAGATGCGACCTGATCGGGCAGCTTATGCGGCGCTTTGAGAAGTCCATCGCAATTTCCGGAACGCACGGAAAAACCACGACCACTGCAATGATGGCGGAAGCCTTCGTTACCTGCGGCGAAGATCCTTCCGTACATATCGGCGGCGAGCTCGATTTTCTGGGCGGCTCTACCCGCCTTGGCAGCGGCGAAGCGTTTATCTGCGAAGCCTGTGAATTCAATGCAAGCTTCCTGCGCTTTTTCCCCAACATCGCCGTCATTTTGAATATCGACGAGGATCATCTTGATTTCTACAAGGATATCGACGATATTGAAAACGCGTTCTATAAATTCGCTTCCCTCGTTCCCACAGACGGCTGGACGATCGGCTGCGGAGACGATAAGCGCGTAAGAAACGTGCTCGGCAAGCTCAATTGCAAAACGCGCACCTACGGCATTGAGCCGCATAATGAAATCCGCGCGGAACAAATTTCCTACGACGAAAACGGCTGCGCGAATTTCATTGCTACCCTCTTCGGACATCCTCTGACCGAGGTAGAGCTGAAGGTGCCCGGCGAGCACAACGTATTAAACGCACTTGCGGTGATCGCCGCCGCAAATCTTTTCGAGCTTCCGATGAGCCTTCTTTCAAAAGCGCTAAATGAATTTACCGGTGCGCACAGGCGCTTTGAGCTTACCAGCGTAACAGACGGCGTTCGCGTATATCAAGATTATGCCCACAATCCTGCCGAAACGAACAACGTGCTCAAGGTCGCCCGCCTCCAGGCCCACAAAACGCTTTGGGCTGTTCTTCAGCCGCATACCTATTCCCGCACCAAAGCCCTCTTTAACGGCTTTCTCAGCTGCTTTGACGACGCCGACAAGGTGCTTGTTACCGATATCTGCGCCGCCCGCGAAAAGGATCCCGGCGATATCAACTCATCGATGCTGGTGGAAGCGATGCGCGAAAAGGGAATCGATGCATATCTCACGCCTTCCTTTGACGATGCGGAGGATTTCCTCAGGAAGCACTGGAACGAAGGAGATGTGGTTGTAACGCTCGGCTGCGGCGACATTGACCTTTTAAACGAACAGATTCTTATCCACGGAGATACCGACCGGTAATTTGGAGGAATAACATTGAAACGCATACTCGTATTACTGCTGATGCTTCTTTTGGCGCTTACCCTTTCGGCCTGCTCCGGCGATGATGAAACAACCGAAGGCCCTACGCCGACCCCGACTGTAAATGCAAACGCTGGTCCTACGCCCACTCCGACAGCCGCGCCGACCGCAACGCCTTTCCCCCGGATTGATGTAAGCGATTACGTCATGATCTGGAAGAGCGAGCCCAGCAAGGGCATCAACTTCATGATGCCCACCCACTGGAAGGAAGCTGGCAGCGGCGAACGCTTCGTCATCTATTATGAGCCGGTTCCCGCCGGAGAAAACGGCTTCCGCGTAAGCATCAGCAACAAGAAAAAAACTAAGGAGCCGGACAGCGGAGACATGCGTGAAGAACTGAGAGAGTTCCTGTCGGTTCTTAAAGATACGCACGATAATTTCGAAACGAACGGCGAGATTTCAAGAGACGTTACATTCGTCCGCTTTAAGGGCTTTATGTCCGACTACACATACACTGATGAATACGGCGTTCCGATGCAGGGGTTTGTTGTAATGTCCACCTATAACCGCAGAATCTATGCCATGAACTTCTCGGGACCGGCGGACAGATTCGAAGGCATGCTCGTAATTGCTCAGAAGATTCTTGAGAATGTAAACCGCGCATCCTGATGATGTTTCCTAAAACAGCAACTTCAGCAGAAATAATTTAGGGGATGCGCCAGAAAATTTTGTTCTGCCGCATCCCCTTTTAGTATCTTTATTTGCATAAACAGGCGGTACTCAGCGTATGCCGATACCGCCTGTTTATGTATTATGCTTATGAGAGACGTCTGTAAGCCGAGTTCTGTCTTAGACGGCCATCTATCTGCGCCCGAAGTTGCCAGCGGGCTGTAGCGATGTTTAGAAGCGCGACGGGCAGCCGCGTTTGCTTCTTTCAATCTTGCACCAGGTGGGGTTTACATAGCGGACGAGTCGCCAGGCCGCTGGTGAGCTCTTACCTCACCTTTCCATCCTTGCGGCCGCGCCAAGGCGCGGTTTCGCGGTATATCTCTGTTGCACTTTCCCTAGAGTCGCCTCCGCCGGCATTTCACCGGCACCCTGCCCTACGGTGCTCGGACTTTCCTCAAACGCGAAAAAGCGTCTGCGACCGCCCGGCGTCCTCATAAGCCAGACAATTATATCATTACTTTCCCTGTTTTGCAATGGGAAATTGCATTCTTTTAGTCCTTCAGATACAAAATTCTTCCGCAGTTGTCGCACACGGTGATCTGTTCGCTTCCTTTGGCGTCCCTTAATGTGCCAAGCGGGAGAGACATAAAGCAGCCGCTGCACTGTGAATCCATGAGAAGCGCCATCGGCGGCGTCACATGCTGCTTGATCTTCTTATATCTTTCAAGATCAGCCTCGTCGATTTTTGCGCCTTCCTTTTCCACCTTCGCGCGAAGCTCCTTAAGCTCAATCGTATCGCGGGCAAACTCGCGGTCGTATTCGATCTTCACCTGATCGAACTCCGCCTTCGCCTTTGCGGCGCGCACCCGGATATCCTTCTGCTGGCGATCGCGCATATCGGCGTCCTTGCGCATTTTCTGAAGCTCCTGCTCAAAATGCGTAAGCGCTTCAAGCACCTTGCTAACAGCCGCGCTCTTTTCCTGAACTTCTTCAAGGGTCTTCGGAGGATTCTTTTCAAGCTGCGCCTTCTGCTCGGAAAGCAGCGCCGTAAGCCTGATAACCTCTTCCTTCACCGCTTCCATGCGGGTATTCATATTGCTTACATCGCTTTCGATCTTGGCGATGTTCGCCTGCTGATCCTTAAGAAAATTTCTGTGTTTAAGCAGAAGCTGTCTTTTCGGAAACTGGCGCATATCGCTTTCAAACTTATCCGCCTTAAGATCAATCTGCATGTAATTCCAAAGAGCATCCAAATTCATTCTACTACCCCCATGCTTACCAAAAACACTTTCAAATTATATTGTAACGCATCCGCGCGGTTTTGTAAACCGTTTGCCAGCGGTTTTATTGCAATTCTTTCTGTGGCGTCGTGTCCCGCATGAAGTGTTGAAAGCCCTTCCCACGAGAGATCAATCGAATCGTGATACCGCATCTCGCCCGTCACATAGGCGTCTGCACCGGCTCTGAGCGCCATATATGCATACTCGCCGCCCGAACCTCCGCAAACCGCTACGCGCCGAATCATTTTGTTCCTGTCTCCGTACACGCGCACAACGTCGCCCAAAGCCTTTTCCACGTTTTTAGAAAACTCATCAAGCGTTACAGGCGCTATATTTCCGATTCTTACGATTTCCTCTTCATCGCCTTCGATTTTTTCGGGGTTATCAATCCCAAGCGCTTGTGCAAGGCAGTCGTTTACGCCGCCGAGCGCCTTATCGTAATTGGTATGGGCGCTGATTACGTTATACCCTCCGCGCACGAGCCTGCAGAGAAGCCTTCCCTCCGCGTCGTCCTCTCTCAGATTCTTTCTTCCCGAAAACATAATCGGATGATGCGAAACGATCGTATTGGCGTTAAGCTTCTCAGCCTCTTCAATCACCCGCTCGTTTACATCGAGGGCGCATATGATATTGGTTACTTCGTTATCCTTTTTTCCCATCAACAATCCGGAATTGTCCCATTTTTCTGCGGTTTCAAAGGGAGCAATATCGTTCACCCAATGAAAAACATCCTTAACCTTCGCCGTCATTTTGCGACCTCCTTCCAAATATCAAGTTCATTTGCCATTTCTTCTGTTTCCGCGCTTTCGCTTTTTAATGCGCCCTTTAATGCCTTTTCAATTACGCGCAGCCTGAAAAGCGCATATCCGCGGAAGTTTTCATCCATTCTCCTTAAAAATACCGGCCCCGCAACAAGTTCCTTGAAGCTTAATTCGCTCTTTCCTTCCTCTGCCTTTAAAAGCACGTACCATCTTCTTGCGCATCTTACCGCCCGCTCATCCGTGATCACCCAGCCGTTTTCCGAAAGCTTTTTTCTAAGATGCGTGCAGCCCACATTCGGCTGAAGGATCAATTCCGCGCCCCTGAGACGTCCCTTAGAATTTTCAATGATTTCAGCAATCGTTACTCCTCCCATTCCGGCAATCACTGCTGCGTCCGGCGCTTCAGGGAGCGCAAGCGCTCCGTCGCCAACGAAAAATTCCGCCTTATCATTGAGCGCAAGCCTCTTGATCAGGCTTCTTGCCTTGTCAAGCGACGGCGCAGAAATATCCGAAAACCATACTTTTTCGCATTTTCCGGACAATAATAGCTGTGCGCCCAGTCGGCCGTGATCAGCACCGATATCGGCAATCACCCGGGATGCGGGAAGCATATTTATAATTTCCGTAAGTCTATCGTCTGTAAGCACCCGCTTTACCTCCGTAAAAACGAAATGCCAACGCAATTGCGCCGGCACCTCGCAAATAAACTGAAATTTTAGTCCAGAGAATCCTTGAGCTTTCTGGAGCGGCTCGGATGGCGCAGCTTTCTGAGCGCCTTGGCTTCGATCTGTCTGATTCTCTCTCTCGTTACCTTAAATTCCTTGCCAACCTCTTCCAGCGTTCTCTGCCTGCCGTCTTCCAGGCCGAAGCGAAGCTTCAAAACCATTTCCTCGCGGGGCGTAAGCGTGGAAAGCACGCTCATCAGCTGTTCCTTCAAAAGGGTAAACGCTGCAGCCTCTGCGGGCGCTGGCGCATCCTCGTCGGGCAGGAAATCACCCAGATGGCTGTCCTCTTCTTCGCCGATCGGAGTTTCCAGAGAAACCGGTTCCTGCGCAATTTTGATAATCTCGCGAACCTTGTCCTCCGATATGCCCATCTCTTCCGCAATTTCTTCAGGCAGCGGCTCGCGTCCGTATTCCTGAAGCAGCTGGCGGGACACGCGGATAAGCTTATTGATGGTTTCCACCATATGAACGGGAATTCGGATGGTGCGCGCCTGATCGGCAATCGCGCGCGTAATCGCCTGGCGAATCCACCAGGTGGCATACGTGGAGAACTTATAGCCCTTTCTGTAATCGAACTTGTCAACTGCCTTGATAAGACCCAGATTACCCTCCTGAATCAGATCCAGGAACAACATGCCGCGGCCCACATACCTCTTGGCGATGGATACCACCAGACGAAGGTTTGCTTCGCTCAGGCGATGCTTTGCGTCTTCATCGCCCTCTTCCATTCTTTTGGCAAGCTCAATTTCTTCATCCGCCGTCAGAAGCGGGACCTTGCCGATTTCCTTTAAATACATGCGCACGGGATCGTCGATGGAAATTCCCTCGGGTACGGAAAGATCCAGCTCTTCTTCCTGCACATTATTCATCGGCTCTGCATCGATCACAGCCGTTTCTTTGATAACATCAATATTCAGCTCAGACAGCGTATCAAGAATTTTATCAAACGCGTCAGGGCTCAGCTCGCAGTCCGTAAACTGGTCCACTATCTCTTTATAAGTGAGCGCGCCCTTACCTTTACCGGACTCAATCAACTCCCGGATGCGATTGGATACAAGTTCAATATTTTCGTTCTTCATTTGCGAGCCTTCTCCTTTCAACCGATCGGACGCTAATCAAGTTTCATAAGCAACGCCTGTATCTGTTGATTCAATTCTTTTCTTTCGCTGTCCGGCGCGTTCTTTGCCCGCGCCGTCAGTATGGTAATCTTTTGGTTGATCCGTATCTGACGGATTCTGTGAAGCAGTTCCTCCGCCAAGTCCATCGCCTTTTCCCGTTCATCCGGCAGCGGTTCAAAGTTCAGCGCCTCCAGCGCCTCGCGCAGCTGCTCTTCGGGAAGATCCGAAATAAAATCTCTGGGTTTTACGCCTTCTGACAGATACCTGAACATGTCCCTGTAGAGCGTAGAATCAAAGTCTTCCGCCTCTATCATGCCTTTGGGAATCTTATCCCGGTCCAATAGCGCAATCAGCTGCATCTGTGCAAGCTGAATCTCGCTTCGTTTGGTTTCCTGTATCACGTTTCTTGGTCTTTTGGGTTCGTTTTCATCCTTTACCTTTTCAGCCGAGCCGATCTGACGGATCAATACTTCTCTGGAGTAACCCGTTTCCTGCGTAAGCCTTCTTAAATGATTTTCCATCTCTACCGGCGTTTTAACGCCCTTTAAAATCTCACAGGCTCTCAGCGTATACTGGGTTCTGTCCTCCTGAACGGATATATCAAGCCCGTCCTTTGCGCGAAGCAAACGATATTCCACCGGGCTCAGCTTTCTTAAATCGTTCCACGCCTGAACGCCTCTGGCCTTCAGGAATTCATCCGGATCCTGCTTTTCGGGATAAGCAATCACCCGGGCAGGTATGCTTTGGTTTTCCAATATATCAAGTGCCCGCAATGCTGCTTTCTGGCCGGCGGAATCGCCGTCATAGCTGATCCATACCTCGGGCGCGTATCTTTTCATGAGCCGCGCCTGCTCCTCCGTAAGCGCTGTTCCAAGCGTTGCTACCGCGCCGGGGATACCGTGCTTCAAAAGAGCCACTGTATCCATATACCCTTCCACCAGTACCAACCTTTTAAGCCCATGCTCACGCTTTGCAAAATTCAGCGCATACAATCCGTTTCTCTTATTAAAAACCGGCGTATCGGAAGTATTCAGGTATTTGGGATTTCCGTCGCCCATCACTCTTCCGCCGAAACCGAGCACGCGTCCCTGCGGATTCAGTATCGGAAAAATCGCTCTGTCGCGGAACATATCATACTTTCTTCCGTCTTTTACGCCGCCGAGCCATGAAGATACTATGACCTCTTCCGAAAAACCGGCATCCAAAAGCGACTGAAACAGCGCATCCCTTGAATTCGGCGCAGCGCCTAAACCAAACCGCCGGATATCTGAATCGTTGAGTCCCCTTGAATACAGGTATTTGAGCGCCTGCGCACCCTCCGGCTGCCAGAGCATTTTATGATAAAAGTGCGCGGCGTGCAGATTCGCTTCATATATTTTCTCGCGAATCTGGCGATTATAATCATCCGTCGCCGTAGATTCCGTTTTTTCCGGAATTTTCAGATGAACCCGCTCCGCCAGCGCTTCGACCGCTTCCATAAATTCCATTCGGTCATTTTCCATAACGAAGGTAATTACATTGCCGCCCTTGTGGCAACCGAAGCAATAGAACATCTGACTGTCGGTATCCACTTTAAAGGACGGCGTCTTTTCGTTATGAAATGGGCAGCAGGCCCACAGATACCGGCCCTTCCGCCTGAGCTGCACGCTTTCGCCGACAACATCCTCTATGCTGACGCGAGCGCGCAATTCATCCAACCAATCAGAGGGAAGAAATCCTGACATATCTCACCTTTGCCCATCCAACAGTATTCTATGCATATATACATTCGATTTCGAACCCGTTTTTCCTGCCTACAGATTCGACATTTCGACAATTTTCACATTAGCCATACCCATTTCGGCGTTTATTACCGCTTTTCGATATGTATTATGCTTACCCGTGGTATATACCACAAATCATATACAATTCCTTCTTTGAATCAAACTTTTACATTCATACGCCCCAAAAGGCAGAAAAATGCCCGGACAATCCGCTTGAAACTGTCCGGGCGCTTAGTTTATTCAAGAACCATCTTATCGTAGTCGTATACGATTTCGGCTTCGGCAAGCCAGATTTCGGAATTCTCGTCGAAGAGCTTTTCTTTCTTTAACTGAAGCGTTTCTTCGTATACCTTGTCCTTTACGCTTTCATACTCGATCTCACCGATCAGCGCGGCGCTGTCGTACTTGAGAATGTGAACGCCATACATACCGATTACGGGCTCGGAAACCTGTCCGACTTCGGTAAGGGTATTTACAGCCTTCAGGAACGCAGGATCCCATCTGGTGGATTCGTCGTATACCAGATATCCCTTTTCTTTGACAATTCCGGCAAAGGAGCCGGTATCCTGAGAATGGGTTTCGATGAGCGCGTCAAAGCTTTCGCCGCTTTCAAGCGCGAGGTAGATACCGTCGGTGTCGGCCTTTACGCTGTTAAGAAGCGCATCGTTTGCATCGGAAAGTTCCTTTTCAGCGACGGCAAGAGCTTCCTTCTTTTGATTGATCCCGTCCTGATTTCCTTCGGCATCTTCCGCTTCCAGCGTTTCAAGCTCCGCCTTAAGATTGTCAAATGCCTGCTGCTTCTGGGAGATATTGGCAAGCAACGTTTCGTCCTCGGGCATAATCAGTATATGCTTTACATACTTAAAGCCTTCGGGCATGTAGTAAATATTGCTTTCGGACTGATAGAGATCTTCAATCGCTTCGGGATTCTCGGTAAACTCTGCCTTCTGCTCTTCAAGCGTTTTCAGGAACGCTTCATGCGTTTCTTCTTCGGTAACGGAGGCGTCCTTCCCTACGTGCTCGGTAAGTCTCTTTTCAATTTCCGCTTTTCTCGCCTGACGCTCGATGTTGATTGCATCGATACCGTCAATCATAAGACCCATCATCGCGCTCTGCTGATCCATGCCCATCGACATATAGTACGCAAGATACATATTGTACATTTCATTGGCTTCACTGGCAAATGCGCTCAGCTCTTCTTCCGTGAAATCCTTGCCGGTTAACTCAATCATCTTGAGCCTCAGAACTTCTTCTGCTGCGCGCCTGTCGATTACGCCGTTGCGGATTTCGATTTTTTCTTCCTCGGTAAGCTCGTAGGCCTCCTGCTGACCGGAGAACATCATGTACATATACTCCATGTACATTCTCATGGAAAGCGCCTCATTCTCGTATTCAGCAACTACTTCGCCCTTGGTAACTTCGCCGCCCTTATACGTTGCGACGACGGTGGACATATCCTTATCGTAGGCCTCCTGCGCCTCCTGGAGCTGCTTCTTTTCCTTCGCCGTATTGTACCACTTTGCGCCGAGCGTCGCGCCGACTGCGACAATGATAAAGGCCAAAAGTATTGCTAAGATTTTCTTGGTATTCTTCATTATGTTGCCTCCGTCCGTACTATAATCAAAGCATCTTTTAAATTATACTATTCATTTTGATTTTATGCAAGCATTTTTATCACATCTTTGCCATTTGCCATATTTTCGAACGATTTATCCGCTTGTTCGCCTATATACCTGATAATCCGCTTTTCTTCGCTCCTCATGTCTTTCACGAATCTTTTCAGCCGCCTGTATATCTTGTCCGGACAGGATTCGGGAATATGCATTTCAACATCTGCCAAAACCATATACATTCCCCGGACCATTGATCCGATGAGCGCGATAAAATCATCCGCGCAGCTTCCTATGAACGGAGCAAGCACGAGCTTATCCGGCGAAAATCTTTCCGCAAGCATGACCGCATATACAGCGCCCGTTCCGATACCCAGTAAAGTCAGATGCTCATACTTCTTTCTTGCGTATTGATAGATACCGGCCGCTTCCTGATAGATCCGAATGAAATCATCTTTTTTCCCGTCTCCCCGAATCAACAGAACGCCACTTTTTCTTTCCATATCATCCCCCCTTATTTCGGGAATACTATATGCAAAACAGCTCCTGCCCTTTACCAAAAAGCACCGCTCCTGAAAATTCAGAAGCGGTGCTTTTATTATCCGGATACAGGATAAGGAAATTATTCTTCCTCTTCCTCTTCCTTCTTTGCGCTTTCGATGATCTTCTTCGCATCCTGTGCGGGAACTTCCTCGTAGCGCTCGAACTTCATGGTGAAGGATCCGCGGGCCTGAGTCATGGAGCGAAGGTCGGTTGCATACTTGAACATTTCGCTCTGGGGAACCTCTGCGGATACGCACTGCATGCCGTTCACCTGGTCCATACCCATGATGCGGCCGCGGCGCTTGTTTACGTCGCCGATGATGTCGCCCATGTACTCGTCGGGGATGGTCACTTCTACGTGATAGATGGGCTCGAGGAGCGCGGGAGACGCCTGATCCAGCTGCTTGAACGCAAGGCGGGCGGCGGTCTTGAACGCCATTTCAGAGGAGTCTACCGGATGGTAGGAACCGTCATGCAGCTTTGCAGTCAGACCTACTACCGGGAAACCGGCAAGAACGCCCTTCTTGATGTTGTCGCGAAGGCCCTTTTCTACGGCAGGGATGAAGTTGCGCGGTACTACGCCGCCGACAACTGCATCTTCGAAGATGAACTCGGGATTGGTGGGATCGTCATTGGGACGGAACTCGATGACGACGTCGCCGAACTGGCCGTGTCCGCCGGACTGCTTCTTATGGCGTCCGCGCACGTCAATCTTCTTTCGGATGGTCTCGCGGTAGGGAATTTTGGGATCCTGCAGGTTGCACTCTGCGCCGAACTTGCTGGCAAGCTTCTTTGCGGCGACTTCGATGTGCAGCTCGCCCAGACCGCTCAGCAGAGACTCGGTGGTCTCGGCGTCTTTGGTGAGGGTGAGGGTCGGGTCTTCTTCGATCAGGCGGTTAAGGCCGGAGAAGATCTTGTCTTCCTCGCCTGCTTTCTTGGCATATACTGCCATGGAGATGCAGGGAGCCGGGAACTCGATCTCGGGGAAGCGGATGGGCTTCTGAGCGTCGCAGAGAGTGTGGCCGGTAGCAACGGAACCGAGCTTTGCGAGCGCACAGATGTCGCCGGCAACTACCTTGGTGGTAGCGCTGGTCTTCTTGCCGAGCATGAAGTAGATGGTACCGGGCTTCTCAGCCTTTTCGGCATTGGCATTGTAGAGGTTGGTTTCGGCGGTCAGTACGCCGGAGTTAATCTTCAGAAGGCTCAGCTTACCAACGAAGGGGTCAGCCAAGGTCTTGAAGACCTGCGCGGAGAAGGGCTGGTCGTCGGCGCATACACGAATCTCTTCGGCATCCGTCTTGGGGTTAACGCCCTTGAACTCCTTATCGGCGGGAGAGGGCATAAGATCGATGATATTGTCGAGGAGCTTGGCGATACCAACGCGGCTCAGGGAATCGCAGCATACGACCGGAACAACGCTTCCGTCGGAAATGCCCTTGCGAAGACCCATCATGGTATCTTCGGGAGAGAGCTCCATCTCTTCGAAGAACTTCTCCATCAGTTCTTCGTCTGCGCCGGCAGCGGCTTCCATGATGGCTTCGCGAGCGGACTGTACTTCGCTTTCGAGGTTAGCGGGAACCGGGATCTCTTTCAGACCCTTGCCTTCGCCTACAAACGCCTTGTTTTCAAGTACGCATACAACGCCGGTGAACTGGCCCTTCTCTACGATCGGAACCATGATGGGCGCGATGTGGCTGCCGTACTTATCGGTGATGGTGGAAAGAGCCTTGGAGAAGTTTGCATTTTCACGGCTCATATTGTTGATAACGATCATGCGGGGCGTGTGGCTCTTATCGCACTGGGTCCAGGCTTTCTCTGCGCCTACGTCCAGTCCGCCGACTGCGCCTACGGTGATCAGAGCGCCTTCACATACGGTGAGCGGGCCCATCATTTCGCCGGCGAAGTCAAAATAGCCGGGAATATCAACCATGTTGATCTTGGTTTCCTTATACTCCAGGGGAGCAAGCGCCGCGGAAATGGAAATCTGACGGCGAATCTCTTCCGGATCATAGTCGGTCGTCGCGGTGCCGTTTTCAACGCGGCCCTGACGATCTACAGCACCGGCGGTAAAGAGCAGCGCTTCCACCAGCGTGGTCTTGCCTTCGCCGCCATGTCCGAGTACGGCGATATTACGAATGTTCTTAGCCTGATAGTCCTTCATTCAGTTAATCCCCCTGTCTTTTCCGATCACAAAATCATGCGGGCATATAGCTCACACAATACGCTATCGTATATTGTAACATGAACCGCAAATTTTGAAAAGGTATTTTTCCTAAAGATATCATATTTAACGCGGTTATTCAATTTCAGCCGCTAAAAGCCTCCGCATAAGCGGCAGGAGCCTTTCGCTGTCTCCGGATGTAATCAATTCCGCGCCGCCCTCCAGCGCGTCCGTCAGCATCTCCCGCTGCGTAAGCACGTTTTTCAGCTGTCTGGCCGTGCCCTCGTTTCCGTCCACCAGATTCGCATTTTTCAAAACCTTTGCAATTGCCCGTTTTAAAAATACGTAGTGCGTGCAGCCGAGCACCAGCGCGTCGAAGGAAATATGGGAATAGGGCCGAAACAGCTCTCCTATAAAAGCTTCCAGCCTTTCCCCTTCAATCTCGCCCCTTTCGGCAAACTCCATAAGACCTGCGCACGATATCGGAAGCGCATGCTTGCCGTATCTCTCCATCAGATTTTGGAATTTTTTCTGCGAAAGGGTCGCCGGCGTTGCGAGCACGCCGATTTTTCCGTCTTTTCGCATAAAGGACGCGGGCTTAAGCGCGGGTTCCATGCCGATGATCGGAACGGAAAGCGTTTGCCTCAGATATTCGGCGGCGGATGAGGTGGCGGTATTGCACGCGATCACGACCGCTTTTGCGCTTTTATCAAGAAGCAGCTGAACGTCTCTTTTGGAAAGCTCAAGAATTTCTTCTTCCGTCTTGGTGCCGTAGGGCGCGTTTTTATTGTCTCCGAAATAGATGAACCTTTCATTCGGAAGCAGGCGCATCATATTTCTCAGTACGCTGATTCCGCCGATTCCCGAATCGAATACGCCAATCGGTCGTGCGTCCATTTCCATCCTCCCGAAATAAAAGCCGCTTTGGAGGAAATCTTCCCCAAGCGGCTTTTGTCAGGTCAGTTTCGATTATTCCTCTTCTTCGCTCTCCGGCAGCTCTGCATCGTGATACACGTTCTGGGTATCATCGTAGTCATCCAGCCAGTCGATCAGCTTTTCAACCTTCGCCGCAGTTTCGGGATCAGAGATCTCGGTGGTCATGTTGGGAACCATCGCGCGTTCGCAGGAAAGGAACGTGCATCCGGCCGCCTCAAGACTGTCGCGCACGGCAGAAAGGTCGTTGGGGTCGGTATAGATGACGGCGCTTCCGTCGCCCACTTCGACATCATCTGCACCGGCGTCCATGGCGAGCATCATCAGCTCGTCCTCGTCCAGACCCTTGCTGTTGTCGATTTCGATAACGCCCTTGCGGGTGAACTTATAAGATACGCAGCCGCTGGAGCCCATGGAGCCGCCGTTCTTGTCAAAGATGTGGCGGATTTCGCTGGCAGCGCGATTGAGGTTATCGGTAACAACCTCTACGATTACGGCGACGCCGCCCGGCGCATAGCCTTCGTAGGTAACCTCTTTGTAGTTCGCGCCTTCGCCTTCACCGGCAGCCTTCTTAATGGAACGCATGATGTTGTCATTAGGCATGTTGTTTGCCTTCGCCTTTGCGACAACATCCTTCAGCTTACCGTTTACATTGGGGTCGGCGCTTCCGCCCTCGCGTACAGCGATAGCGATTTCGCGGCCGATCTTGGTAAATATTTTACCTCTCGCGGCATCAGTTTTTTCTTTTTTGTGCTTAATGGTCGACCATTTATTGTGTCCCGACATTTGGTTATGCCCCCTTGAGGATGAAATCTTTATATATGATAACACAAAGCCCGCCAAAGAGTCAAGAAATACGCTTGAAATCCATGAAGTTTTTCAATAAAATATAACGTGAGGTGAGAAAACATGCCCGTTTTCAAGGAGAGCGAACAGAAAAAGAGCACAGTCACGCTCTATTTTGACGATAGAACCAGTTTGACCATACGAACCAAAGACTTTTCCAAAGTCCCGCTTACGGAAGGCGACGATATAGAGCTCATCGAATACACCGGAAAAATCTGCGCGCTGCAGTTAAACGAAGCCTATGAAGCCGCGCTAACCCTCTTGGATTATTCCGACCGCACGGAAAGCGAGATCCATAAAAAGCTGCTTATGAAGGGCTTTCTTGGCGACGTAATCGAAGCGGTTATTGAGCGTTTAAAAGGCGCGCGCCTCATTAACGATAAAGCGCTTGCCAAGCGCATCACCGACTCCGCATCGGCGAAGCGGATGGGCACCTATGCCTTGAAACGAAAGATGCGTCAAAGAGGCCTTTCTGAAGAGGACACGGAAGAAGCCCTTGAAAACATGCCCCCCGAAATTCAGGAAGAGGCCGCCGACAAGGAGGCCGCGCGCCTCGTAAAAAAATACGAGAAGCTTCCTCAAAGAGAAAAATACGCCAAGCTCACTCAAGCGCTTGCAAGGCGCGGATTTACCTGGGATGCAATTTCAAGCGCGGTTGATAAGATAAGAAGCGACGATTTCGAAGAATATGATTGATATAGAAATAATGAAATATATCCTAAAGATAGAATAGTCGGACAAATGAGCGAATATCCGTCCGCAAACGCGTTCTATAGGGTATCCACGAAAAAAATTCGGCGCATCGCCGGTCGAATGAAAAAAACAGCGGAAAAGCAAATTGGAGCCGATTCATAAGCTGCTTTGAATCTTTTGGCATCACACCGAAAAAGCTGGCAGGGAGGTTTTCCATGCCCGCTCTTTTTTCAATTGTTTGCTCGAAAGCCGATTCCCTGTTTCTAAGCTATTATGTCCGGTCGGTTTCGGGTCCTGCGCCCGTAAGAAACGCGCGGCGCCGGGCGCACAAAAAATAATCCGAATGTTTCGCCAATCGGCAAAAGCTTCGGATTATTCTGTCTTTTATGCGGGTAACAGGACTTGAACCTGCACGCCTTGCGGTAAAGGAACCTAAATCCTTCGCGTCTGCCAATTCCGCCATACCCGCGCAACAAATCTAATTATACTCTTATCTTCAGTTGATTGTCAATCCAAATAAGCTGTGAAATTTTCCGCGCAATTTCTATCAAAACTTACGAAATTGCGCTTTTGGTTTTTGCGTGTTATAATTTTTCATGAGGTGGTTTGATTGCCGGATTATGATATTCTTGAGCTTTCCGGGCACAAAGCATATGTTTATCAGGTGACGGATTCCACGAACACGAGACTGAAGGCACTGGCCAGGGACGGCGAATCGCACGGCTCGATTGCGGCGGCTTACGAACAAACGTCAGGCCGCGGCCGAATGGATCGCAAATGGCTGTCCAGAAGCGGTTTGGGCGCTTGGTTTTCCTATCTCATTCGGCCGGAGCCCGATACCGTTCCCTCCGAAAAGGCTTCCGATCTCGTGTTTGTGTCCGCGCTGTCCATGGCGCGCGCACTGTCGGATTTTTCCGTAGAGGCGCAGATCAAATGGCCGAACGATCTTGTAATCGGCGGCAAAAAAATCTGCGGGATCATGTGCGAAATGGCGCAGTCAGAAGGTTTCTTAACATGGGCGGTCGCCGGCATCGGTGTAAATCTATTGGGATGCTCTTTTCCGCCCGATCTTCCCTGGGCCGCATCGGTTGAAAGCGAAACCGGCGTAAAAATCGCCCCGCTTGACCTGATTGCGCGCTTTCTTCCCCATTTTGATAATGACTACAGAAACTGGCTCGAGAACGGACTTTTTGAAACGCTTCAAAACATTGCGCCGCTATCCGCAACGCTCGGAAACCGCGTCGTCGCGCATCTCCCCAATGGAGAGATCACGGGAATCGCCCTTCGGTTCCGTTCGGACGGCGCGCTCATCATTCAAACCGAAAACGGCGAATGCGCCGTAGCCTACGGCGATGTGTCCGTTCGCGGCGTTATGGGCTATACCTGATAAGGAGAAAGATGCATGAAAATCGTTCTCACAAGCAAACAGATGAAAGACGCGGAAAACGCATATTTTAAAACGGGCGTATCTTCTTTATCCGTTATGGAAACCGCCGCAAAAGCACTGACCGAAGAAATTGTTTCTTTTATCGGCGGTACGGAAGCAACCGTGGTATTCGCCTGCGGAAGCGGCGGAAACGGCGGCGACGGCTATGCCGCCGCAAGGCTGTATGCACAGCGCGGCGGACGCGCGATTGTGCTTGAAGTGTATCCTCCGAAGACGGAGGATGCTAAAATCAACTGCGAAAAAGCTAAAAAGGCATGCTTTCATTATGTGACAGCCGATTCTCTTTCTTCCCTTCCGCGCCCGGACGCATGGGTAGACGCGATATTCGGAATCGGAATCACAAGACCGCTTGAAGAAACTGCACTTTCAGTCGTACAAAGGATCAACCGTGACAAAGAAAACGGTTCAAAGGTGATCAGCGCGGATATCCCGTCCGGGCTTCATGCAGATACCGGCGAAATACTGAATGAATGCGTATATGCAGATAAAACCGTATGCTTTCAGCATCTGAAGCGCGCTCATCTTGCGGGCATGGGGCTCGAAGCATGCGGGGAAACCGTAGTAAAGGATATTCAGATCCCCGAATCGTTTTTCCCCGAAGAGGCTGTTTGGCATATTGAGCCAACCGATATGCCCATGCTCGCGCCCAAGAGAAGGCGCGCCGCGCATAAAAACGATTTTGGGCACCTGCTCATTGTTGCAGGTTCGTTTGGAATGGCAGGAGCATGCGCCTTTTCGGCAAACGCCGCCATGCGTTCCGGCGCAGGTCTCGTAACCGTCGCCTGTCCGTCTTCCATAGTTCCCATTCTTCAGGCGCTCGCCCCATCGGCCATGTGCATTCCCCTTCCCGAAGAAAACGGCGCAATTTCAGAACGCGCCGTTCCCGCATTGGAAAAAGCGCTTCAGGGTAAAAGCGCCATAGCGGCGGGCCCCGGACTTACAAGGAGCGTTCCCGCATGCGTTTTGAAAACACTGCTTTCGTCCGATCTTCCCGCCGTTTTCGATGCGGACGCGCTCAACATTATATCCGAAAATCAATCCCTTATTTCTCTGCTTTCGCCCCGCCACGCGATTACCCCGCACCCGGGCGAAGCGGCGAGATTGTTGGGAAAGAAACTATCGGATCCGTTTATAACCGCCAACATGCTTCACGCGCTTCATTGTCAGGCGCTTTTAAAGGGTGCGTCCAGCGTTATCCATACGGACAAGGGCATATTTATTTCTTCTTCGGGAACCTCCGCAATGGCAAAGGGAGGGAGCGGAGACGTGCTTACGGGAATGGTCGGCGCTTTCCTCGCGCAGGGAAAAGTCCCCTCGGATGCGCTGCTGCTTGCAAGCGAAATTCACGGGCTGGCGGGCGAAAACGCAGAGAAGCATACCGGATGCGTATCTCTTCTCCCCAGCGACATCATTGATTCCCTGAAAGAGGCATTCCGCTATGCATACCCTGAATGACTACCGCGCTTTGGCGCTTTCTCTAATAAAGGATGAAAGCGCGTTTCTAAGAATCGACCGTTCGGACGCGCTTTTTGTAACCGACGCGCCGAGACGAAACCCGTCTCGCTTTCAGTCGGTGCTTCCTTTATTGGAAGAGCATTTTATCGTTTCCACAGAAAACGGACTTTCACGCCTTACGCCGAAATTCTCCTCCGCACCCGCAGCTTTGAGGGACGCCTGCCTCATTATTCTCAAAGGCGATCCCGATACAAAAAAGCGTGAAATACGAACCCGTCTCGCCATCGCCATGAGACAAAGAAATCAGGAAGAGATTGATTTTTTAAACTGCATCGAAAGGAGTATGCTTCCATGAAAATTCGTTGGAACGGACACGCCTGTTTTACCATCACATCCGAAAGCGGCACAGTCATTGTAACCGACCCCTTTGATCCCGAGGTCGGCTACGATCTTCCCAAGGACAACGCGGACATCGTAACCATCAGCCACTCCCATCACGATCACAATTACACCTCTTCCCTTACCGGAAAAAAGGTGATTGCCGATCAGGCCGGTACATATGATTTCGGCGATGTACAGATTTCGGCAATCGATTCCTTCCATGACGAATGTGAAGGCAAAAAGCGCGGAAGGAATCTGATCGTAAAGATTACGACGGACGGAAAAAGCGTCGTACATCTGGGCGACCTTGGACATATGCCGGATGACAAGCAGCTGGCATTTATCAAAGATGCCGACATTCTTCTTATACCGATCGGCGGAACATACACCATCGATACCGGGGAAGCCGTATCGCTTATCGAAAAAGCAAATGCAAAGACCGTAATACCCATGCATTTTTTGACAGATAAGCTTCGTTTTCCGATCACGGACGAAAAAGAATTCGTACGCCTGACAAATGCAGCGTATTCCAAAGAGCGCGAAGTACATCCTGAAGGTCTTCCGCAGGTGCTGGTGCTACCCTTCGAATGACAAATTTCTTTCCCTTTGGAATAAATACAAACTGCCGTACATATACTGTCACATATATCCATATAAGGAGTGACAGATATGAATACGGCAGTTTCTTTTGAAAAAATACGATTAGGCGCTTCAAAAAAATACGTATTTTCCTCTCTTCATCTCGTGTTTCCGATCCTGATCACGCTTCTTGTGTCCGTTTTCTTAACCATATCCCTCGTTTCATTCGAAAACGCCCGCAATCACAGCGTAAATACCCGCTTAGCCCTCGCAAAGCCCTTAAGAGAGCATATTCGCGTTTGCGCGGGACTCGGGAGGCGGATGACATATGCGGGTGCGGACATTCAATTTACATTGTACCCCGAAATAAAACCTTATTTATATATGGTAATCGAACTAAATCAGGTATGCTATGACGCATTTGGTAAAGAATATTCGCCGATCGACCAAAGCATAATCAAAAAGGTGCAAAGCACGTGCACTTCCCTTGAAAGGAACTATGCTTCCGGCAGAGACGCAAAACAGGACGAAGCAGCGCTGACCGGATACCTTGCATATTTTTCCAAGATTCTCTCCGATCGGTTTACGGATGACGGCGATATCATTCCCCTTTCGCGACAAACGCCTTTGCCATAAATTCACACAGGAAATAGTAACAAAATTCAAAAAAACGGATTCCATTTAACCCAGCTTTGCATTATAATATAAGGGTGAAGCATGGTTTGGGGAGGTGTCCGCTTGACATATCTTAATTCTTTATGGACGAGCTTGTCCACTCTGTTTACCAACCTTTTCCAGCAGCCCGATTGGCGGAATTATTTGGATATCGCCATCATCGCTATTATTATTTATCATATTATCCGCGTACTTCTCAGAACCCGAGCCAGCAGCGTTTTTAAGGGCATCGGCGTATTTCTTGTATTCTTCTGGCTGAGCAAAGCGCTCGAATTAAACGTTGTCAACTGGGCGCTTCAGCAGTTTATCAATACCGGCGTTATTGTATTGGTCGTTGTTTTCCAGCCGGAGCTGAGAAGGGCGCTCGAGCAGTTGGGCCGCTCCTCTCTGATTGCGCCCAACTCCAATAAAGAAACAAAATCCTCCGACGAATGCGTTGCGGGACTGGTTCAGTCTATGAGCAACATGTCAAGAAAGCGCATCGGCGCTCTGATCGTAATTGAAAGAAAAACGGGGCTCAGAGAGTTTTCCGATACCGGTACGCGCATCGACGCAGAAATCACCGCTCCCCTTATTGAAAACATATTTGAACCCAATACACCCCTTCACGACGGCGCGACCATCATCCGTAATCGCCGCATACTGGCTTCCGCCTGCATTCTTCCGCTCTCTGACGATCCCACCATCAGCAGAGAGCTCGGCACGCGTCACCGCGCCGCCATCGGCATCAGCGAAACAACGGACGCCGTCGCACTGATTGTATCGGAAGAAACCGGCGTTATATCTATGGCCAAAGCCGGAAAGCTTACAAGATATCTTGATGCAAAAGTGCTTACCCAGCAGCTTACGGAGCTTTTCGCGCAGGATAATGCTTCCCCCTCAAAGCTTTCCAAAATTGTATACCGCCGAAAAGCCAAAACCGCCGTCAACGCAAACGATCGAATCTCTTCGGGCGCGCCCGAAAAGGAATAGGAGGATATGCACATGAAGCATTTGCCAAAGATCAATTTCCGTGCATTTCTTCTGGTACTTAAAAACTTTTTTTCGAAGAACCTGCTCCTTAAGCTGGTAAGCCTTTTATCCGCCTTGATAATTTGGACCTACATCGTAGATTCCACGCCCTCTCTTACCCGAACAAAATATGTGGAAGGGCTGAGTGTTTCCGTAAGCGGCGCTTCTTCCCTGAATTCTCAGGGTCTTGCGCTGGCAACGGATGTGTATACGGATTATATCAACAAGATTTCCGCCGAGGTGGAAGTTTCGCAGAATCAGTTCTCCAAGGTTGCAAGCTCCAACGTCGGCATTATTTTGGATCTTTCAAACGTTCGCAGCGCAGGCGTTCATGAGTTGTCGCTTTCTGCCGTATCCGTATACGGCGAAGTTACGCATATTTACCCCGAAACCATCTCCGTGCAGATCGATAACTACGATTCCCGCGAAGTGCCGATTGACGCAGTGCTCACAGGCATCCAGAAGGACGGGCTTTGGTATTCTATAGACCACGACAGCATGAACCCTCAACAGATTACCATTTCCGGTCCCGCTTCTCTCGTGCATAAAGCGGCAAACGTTACTTCCCATATCGACATAACGAATCAGACGAGCTCCTTCCGCCGCGCGTCTCTTCTGACCATACTGGATTCCGAAGGGCAGGCGCTCAATACCCGCCTTCTCAGCCGCTCCTCCAGTACCTGTTCCGCGAGCGTAGACATCTACCCCACCAAGGAGCTCGGCATATTTGTTGACACATCCGAACTCAATGTGCGCGAAGGATATACGATTGAAAGCATCTCCTTCCAGCCCTCCACGATTACTGTAGCAGCGGATCAGACGCTTTTGGACGAACTTGAAAGTCTTCCAATTGAACTTCCCGAAAACATGCCCGAATCCGAGAAGACCTTTACGAAGCGCCTCGCGCTTTCAAGGCTTTCCGAGCTGAAATACGTGTCCACCAGACAGGTATACATGACCGTATCCATCGCGGAAGAAAAGGATACAAACGCAATTAACAATATTCCGCTTCACGGCATATCCCTTTCCGACGGCTATTCCGCTTCGATTTCGCCGAATGCATTTTCCGTACAGGTTACCGGCGCGCGCTCTCAGATTGCGAGCCTGACCGCAAACGATATCTATGCATACGTAGATCTTACAGGCCTTACGGCCGGAACATACGAACTTCCCATCGTAATCGGGAACAATCCGCACTTTTCATACGCCTCATTATCGCCGTCCCTTGCAAAAGTTGTCATTACTGAAATCGCGGACGGCGACGATACGGCTACGGAGGTTATCAATGGGGCAGAATAGTTTTGCAGAACATGCATTGCAGCTGGTTTTAGGCTGGCTTCAGTCCCTGATGAGCGGCGTATGGTCGCTCTTCAGCGGCGGAGGCGGCGGTTCCATGCTCAGGTGGCTTTCCGATAACTGGCTGAGTCTATTGATCGTATTTCTGGCGGCGGGCATTGTAATTGATACGGTCGTATACCTTTTCAGGTGGCGTCCCTTCTGGTGGTGGTTCCGCAAAAAGCGCATGGTAGTAGACGACGCGATTTTCGATGATAAGCCCATAGAAGATGTGTTTGATCTGAAACCCAGCCGCAGAGCGCCTCATTCCAATAAAAAAAGGCCTTCCACGCGGATCCCCGAGCGCATCAAAAAGACAGCGGCGTCCGATGACGGCGATCTTTTTATGGATGACGACCTTATGAATGTAAAACGCGCCAAAAAGCCCAAAACAGCATCGTTGTTTGAAGTGGAAGAATCCGAAAACGACGTTCCCAGACGCAAAAGAGGTGCAGGAAATTGAACGCGCTGATAAACAGCATCATAGCGGTTTACCCCATTATCATTGTGGGGCTGTTTGTTTTCTGCCTTCTGATAGCGCTGCCGAGATATTTTCTAACGGGTTTTGGCATGCGCCCCGAAAAACCATTCCTTCGCACGCTTCTCTACCGCCGCTCTCTTGCGCCCTATAAAAACGAGACCTCAATTGCGAACATCCTGAAAACCGTCATCATCGCCTTCATACTATCCCGCGCATTGATCTGGCTGATCGGGCTTTTGGGCTATGCTCTCAACGACAATATTTCCGGCTACCTGAATCGGCAGTCGTTTATATGGAAGCAGTGGGACGCGCCGCATTATTTGGGAATTGCCGAAAACGGCTATGTCACAGAAGGCGACGCCCGCTATCATATCGTATTCTATCCGCTGTATCCCTTCCTTGTTCGCCTGTTCTCTTATGTTACCGGAAATACGGCATTCTCTGCGTATTTTTTATCCAATTTATTCCTGATTCTCTCCGGCTTCATGCTTTTCCGCTTTGTGGAATACACCTACGGCGTTTCTACTGCCAAGTGGACGGTCTGGATTTTCATGTTCTCCCCCTGCGGTATGTTCTTCTCCATTCCCTATACGGAATCGCTGTTTTTCCTGCTCACGATTTCAAGTGTGTATTTTGCAAGAAAGCACGAGTTTACCATCGCGCTGATCTTAGGCGCGCTGTCCTCCTTTACGCGCATGCCCGGCGTCATCTGCGCCGTGCCGATTTTCTATGAAATGCTGAGAAGCCGCCGCCGCTCCATTCGTTCCATTGCAGATAAACAGGAAAAAATCCTGACGGGCATTCGCTGTACCGCTGTATCATTTGCAAAGTGCCTGTTTGTGTTGGCGGGATTGATCGGATACCTTGCAGTAAATCAGATCATTACCGGCGATCCCTTCACCTTTCTTGTGCACCAGAAAGAGCATTGGCATCAGACCATGGGATCGATTTACAATACCGCCTCCTATACCATCAAATACCTGTTCTATCCGAACGTAGACTGGTATCAGTACGGCATATGGATCCCGCAAACAGCGTGTCTTCTTTTGACACTTATTCTTATGGCGTTTAACGCGAGAAAGCTTCGCCCAGGCGACATCGCTTATTCTGTGGTATACTTCTTCGTCGTGATATCGCCCACTATGCTTTTAAGCGGTTCAAGATATCTTCTGACGATGTACCCGATTTTCCCGATGCTTGCAAACGCCATGAGAAACAAATATGCCCGGATTATCACATTTATCCTCTATTTGGCCTTCTACCTGTACGCCGTATGGATGTACACTGTCGAGCATATATTCCTTTGATATCAAAAACCCAAAAAGAAGAAGCGATCCGTTTCGTGCGGTATCGCTTCTTCTTTTTCTGCGTTTGTTTACCGGCGGCTCAGCGTTATTCTCGTCACCTTATCATCCTTTAAGCGGTATATAAGCTCGTATCCTACGGTATAATTTTCTTCATCCTGACCGTATGCGCTTAAGGAAACCGTGACGTCGCCGTTATTTTCAATATTGATTCTTCCGGATAATTCCATACTCTTTTGATCGTACACATATACCGGCGTAAACATTTCACCGTTTTCATGAATCTCTTGAATGTCAAATGCCGATAACACCTGTTCAAGCGACGCGCCGATATCAATGCTCCTCGGAGGATTCTTCATAAGCCCTTTTACGCGCCACTGAATCGATTCAAGAGAAGTAAACTTGATCAGCTCTCTGTTTCTGGGAAGCCCCGTCTTTTCTCCCTCTTCGCCTTCAAAAGGGTTTTCCGTTAGCGTCAAAACCGCATCGCCCTTTTCACCGTACAGAATCACAGTGGTGATCTGACCGTCGCTTGACCATGCATGGCTCTTGGTTCCGATCAGATTGGAATAATCCCACATCTGACTCAAGCCTGTATTAAACGCCGCCAACGCGTCTTCTGCCGAGAAGCGAAAATCGCCGAACACGTTTCCGTCGCCGTACGCATTTCTGCCGACGATATCCGGCTGCTGACGCTCGGCAAGCGTCAGACAGCCGCACGCAAAAATGCTCACCGCCAGAACAATTGCCGCTATTTTCCGCATGTCTACATTTCCTCCCCGCTTCCTGCCAGCCTTGGAAGACGCACCGAAAACGCCGTTCGCTTCGGCCCCGATTCAACGTTTATATTTCCGCCTGCGTTCGTTACGATTTCTTTCACAATCGCAAGGCCCATTCCTCGCTCTTCGCCCTTGGTGGAGAACTTTTCTTCAAATATCCTTTTTCTGATATTCTCGCTGATCATCGGTCCGTTATTTTGAATTTCAATAAAGAAACCTTTGGCGTCCTCTGAAAGCGTCACCTTTACGCAGGGCTTTTCTTTTACTTCCTTAAGCGCGTCAAACGAATTATCAATAATGTTTCCAAGCACCCGGCACATTTCCCATGCAGGTATCGAAAGATTCTCAAGCGATGATCTTACAACCATCTCCATCACAATGCCTTCCTCCTCCGCATCGCTTTCCTTCGCGGCGAGGAGCGCATTTACAGCGGGCAGCGACGTTTTTAAAAGCCGCCCTACCCTTCTTAAGTCGCCGTACACCGTTTCAATGTATTTCAGCGTTTCTTCCGTATCCTTCATTTCCGCAAGCGAATACACCACCTGCAGATGATTCATAAAATCGTGCCGCTGCTTGCGCATTTCGATATTGAGCGTTTCCAGATTGTCAATGGAATCCTCCATCATATCCGCTCGCTCGGTAATTCGTTTGGCGTGAAGCGCTTCGCGTATATCTACGCTCGCGCCCCATATTACAATCAGCGTGAGTGCGCCCAGCGCCAGCCGCATCGGAAGCACATTCAAAAGCTCCGGATTCAGCACCACCAAAAGCATAATCACGCAGGCAGACGCCATCTGACAAGAATTCAGGAGGATGGTCATAATCGCCAGCTTTTTCATGTTGATTTTATCGCTCTGAAATCCGGCCATTTTTCTATCCTCCTAAATCCCCTCTTACAGCACCCAGTATATAAACTTCAGTACATCCATGTAATCGTCCGCTTCAAACTGAACCGTACGCGCACCGGTCTGCACGCATCCCGGATACCATTTTCCGTTTGTCGCCCTTGCATGATCCTTAAAGCTGATTTCAACCGTAAAATGCTCGGGCAGCGGGAAAAGACAATCCTTTTTATCGGCCTCAAAAGCCTTTTTCGCGCCTTCTTTAATGCGATCAACCGCAAGATCCGGATGAATGGAAATGGAGCCGGAGCCTACGCCCTCGCTCACCGGAACCACAGTTGTTCCCGGGCACTTGCCCTTCATCCAATCACAAAGTCCGCGGTCGCCCGTTACCATGTATACAGGAATGCCAAGATACGCGGCGGTCAGGCTGTTTAACATGAGCTCCGAGCACAGTTCGCCATTGATTTTCACATAGTTATTCTTGGTGTTCATGGTATGGGAAAGCGGGTTCGTATTCATTTCGGCGGCGGAATGATAGCCGGTAAAGATAACGCCGTCATAGGTTTCATCAATGCCCGCCATCATGGAATAGGGATGCTTTGCCCAGCCGCGAAGGATTTTTACGATTTTGGGGAGCATCTGCGGGTTGATATTTCTTGCGCTGTCATGCGCATCCTTTACCAATATCTCTTCCGCGCCCGCTTCGATCGCGCCCTGACATGCAGCGGCTACCTCTCTTGACATCTGGTTGGAAAAATAGGCATAGCACTCCTTGCCCTTCTCGGTTTCATCCCAGTGCATGATACCGGCGGTGCCTTCCATATCTGATGAAATAAAGATTTTCATGATAAATTACTCCTTTGATTCAAAGGGAATCTGGTTCGTTCCGTCCATCCAGAGCCTTTCAATATTGTAGAACTGGCGCTCTTCGGGATGGAAGATATGCAGAATTACGCTGGTGTAATCCAGTACGATCCAGCGGGAATCGCGCACGCCGTCGTTTCTGCGCGGCTCCACGCCCTTTTCAAACAGCTTATCCGTAACTTCCTCATACAGCGCATGCACAGCCTGCACGCTTCTGCCGGTCGCGATCACGAAATAGTCGGTAATGCTGGTCAGGTGATCTACCTTCAGAATCTGAATGTTGTCGCCCTTCTTGTTATCCAGTATTCTTGCAATCTCCATAGCAAGCTCGTAGGGTTGATTGATCATTGGATCTCCTCCGTATTCTTAAACATTTCAAGCGTTGCGGGATGAACAAGCCCGCCGCGCGATAACACATACTGGGTGCTGAGTCTGGCCGCCAATTGCGCCGCAAGGGATATATCCTCCTCGGCAAGCGCCCGTACCCTTTCAAGCCCGTCGAACGGCTTTCTCTGCGGCTCGATAAAATCGCTCAGATATATGAGCATTTCAAGCGGAGACAGATTCTTTCCTCCGATGGTATGAAGCCGGATTGCCGAAAGAATCTCCGAATCCTCAATTCCGTAATCGCGTCTGGCAAGCGCGCAGCCTGCCGGCGCATGCAGAATATCGGGAATCTGCCGTTCGATATCATCAACAAAAACGCCCATTTCGTTCGTAATCGATATCATCGCTTCTATTGGCATGCTTTTTGCGCAGTCGTGTAAAAGCCCTGCAATCTCGGCTGTTTCTTCGCTTACGCCGCATCGGAAGGCAAGGCGTTTCGCCGTGGCCGCTACGCCCAGCGTATGCGCATATCTTCCGTTGCTCAGCGACAAATGAAGCCGTTTCTTCATCTCCGTCTTTGTCACGTCCATTCACCCGCTTCTATTATACACCATATTCGCTCCGTTAGCAAATGTATAAATTCAATTTGAGGAGCCAATAATCAATATTATTTCATTACATTTTTATTGGCGGGGTGAAATCATATGGGAAAGACGCTGGACGCAATAATATTTTCGCTTTTCGGCTTTTCATCGGTGCTTTATATGCTTCTGTCCTCCGGGATCAAAATGAACATATCTTTGATACTGTCGTCGCTTATATTTCTTTCGCTTTATATTATATTAAAAGCGGTCTTTTCGTTTCGCTTTCCGCTTACACGTCACAAGCGCAAGCTGCTCGCGGAAAAGCGCGTCAAGTCGCTCATATATCAGGAACCCGAAAAAGCGCACATAAGTGTATTTTCATATCTTCAAAAGAGGTATCCTCTGAAGAATCCTTCCTTTTCCTCCGGCAGATTGTATTTTATTGAGGGAGAAGGTGAAAAAGCCGCACTTTGTGTGCTTCAAAAGCTTCGAGTAAACCCGGACGATATACTTACCGCTTGGCGGACGCACGGAAAAACATCTCAGATCAAATCGCTCGTTGTAGCGGTACCGGGAAAAAGCGAAACCGAAATCAAGGCTGCCGCATACCGACTCACAAATCCGTCCGTTGTAATCCTGGATAAGCCCATGCTTCGCAAGCTTTTTGCAAAGTACGAAAAAAGCGAAGCGCCCGATGAACGCATTCGGCGAATTCCTGCATTCACGGCGCTTCGCAGCTACGTCACCAGAAGGCGGAGTTTCCGATATCTTCTCTATGCTCTGGTGCTGATTGCAAACTATATATTTTTCGGAAAAAAGCTGTATCTGATATCCGGCCTTTTTCTTCTTACGCTTTCCCTTTTCGGTATGTATCTTCCTAAAGAGCCGGAGTCTCTCATTTAGCCCAGTTCGTTCAGATCGATCTTTTTATTCTCGCGGGATTCGCGGTAAATAACGAATCGATTTCCGATTACCTGCACAGGCTCGGCATGCACCTGCTCGCAAAGCTCCTGGCAGGCTTCTCTTGCGGTATAGGGCGCATTTCTCTGAACGGCTACCTTGATCAGCTCTCTTGCTTCCAGCGCGTCATAGCACTGCTTTAAAAGCGCAGGGCCGATGCCATCCTTTCCGATATGCAGAATAGGCTCAAGCACCTGTCCCATGGAACGAAGTCCCGCTCGCTGTTTCGTGGTCATATATATCCCTCCAAATTGTATCTATTACTCCATGAACTCGAATTCCATATCTTCGATTCTCACCGTATCGCCTTCGCCCGCGCCGACGTTTCTAAGCGCGTCAATGATTCCGAGCTTTCTTAAAGACCTGTGGAAGAAGTCCAGAGAATCCTGATCGCCGAAGTTGACCGAGCGGATCAGCTGCTCAACCGCAGAACCCGTAACCTCGTACGTGCCGCCCGTCTTCTTTACGCTGAACGTGCGCTCTTCGGGCGCTACCTCTACCTCTTCCTCCTCAAAGGGTTCGGCCTCAGGCAGCGTTTTCAGCTTCCTTACCACTGCGCGCATGAGCTCGGTAAAACCCTTGTGCGTAGCCGCAGAAACGGGATACACATCGATTCCCTTTCCTTCGAGCTTCTTTCTGAGTTTTTCAAGATTCTCGTCCGCACCCGGAAGATCCATCTTATTGGCGGCGACGATCATGGGCTTGTCCTTAAGCTTGCCGTAAGCCTCCAGCTCTTTCATGATCGCGTCGAAATCCTCCTCGGGATCTCTGCATTCGCTGCCGGATATATCAAGCACGTGCAAAAGCATGCGTGTGCGCTCGATATGCCTCAAAAAATCAAAACCAAGGCCTACGCCGTCGCTAGCGCCTTCCACGATTCCGGGAATGTCCGCGATAACGAAGCTGAACTCGTCCATCTTCGCAATACCGAGATTTGGCTGAAGCGTAGTAAAGTGATAGTTGGCAATTTTAGGCTTCGCGCTCGTGACAACCGAAAGGATGGTGGACTTGCCTACATTCGGGAATCCCACAAGCCCAAGATCTGCAATTGATTTCAGCTCAAGGGACACATTCAGCGTTCTTCCTTTTTCGCCAGGCTTGGCAAAGTTCGGCGCCTGCCTGGTGGGCGTCGCAAAATGCTGATTTCCGAAACCGCCGTTTCCGCCTTTCAAAAGCACGCGCGGCTTTTCCGTTTCGAACATGTCCGCCAGTACTTTTCCGGTCTCTTGATCACGAACAACCGTTCCTCTGGGAACTTCGATAACAACCGGCGCGCCGGACACGCCCGTTCGCCTTCCGCTCGTTCCGTCCTTGCCGTTTTCGGCGGCAAACGTGCGCTTAAAGCGGAAATCCATCAGCGTATGCAGCCGGTCGGACGCGACAAATACAACATCGCCGCCTCTTCCGCCGTCGCCGCCGTCGGGGCCGCCCGCCTGAACAAATTTTTCTCTATGAAACGATACGCAGCCGTTGCCGCCATCGCCTGCTTGTATGCGAATATTGACTATATCTACAAACAGCGGCATAATATATCCTCTCCTTATCCGTTAAAGGTTTTTCTCACACAATCCGTCGTTCAGCGGACACCTTTCGCATTCCGGTTTCCTTGCGCTGCAGCATCTTCTTCCGTGCCATATCAGAAGATGATGTGCGTGCGCGCGCGTTCCCTCTTCAATTAAATCTCTCAAACCTTCCTCCGTCTTCTCAGGCGTGTCCGCCTTTACAAGGCCGATCCGGTTGGAAAGCCGGAACACATGCGTGTCCACCGGTATCTGATCCGAGCCGAACGCGGCCATTAATACAACGCCTGCGGTTTTCTGTCCGACACCGGGAAGCTTCATAAGCGCTTTTCTATCAGAGGGCACATTCCCGCCGTGTTCTTCATTGAGCGCCCTGCAGGCTTCCAGAATGTGCTTTGCCTTCATGCGGTAAAGTCCGCATTCCCTGATTTTATCTTCCAATTCCTCTTGAGAAAGCGCCGCCATGGTCTTGGCATCCGGATAATCCCGAAACAGCTTTTCCGTAACCATATTCACCCGCTTGTCGGTACACTGTGCGGAAAGTATCGTGGCAATCAGCGTTTCAAAAGGATTGGAGAAATTGAGCTCCGCCTTTGCTTCCGGGTACTCAAGCGCAAGCGCTTCCATTATTCTTTTCGCTTTTTCCTTTGTCATACGTCTCCCTCCGGCAAAGAGAACGCTTATCCTCTCTGCCGGAACCATTATACACATTTTTGCTTATTTATGATACGTGCGATTTGTAAATTAATCTCTGATTGACATAGGACTTAAGCGCTGTCTTACGCCGTTTTCCGTTTTTACAAGATATATTCCGATCAGATTGGCGTTTCCCATTTGAGAAACGATATTTTTTACGCGTCCCGCATGTTCAAGCCCGAATTTCACCGACAGTCCGCAGCCGGCGGAAATTTCCCTTGGCGTTGAAACAATCAAAGACCGTATTCCTTCCCGCGTCAATATTTCGTTGAGCCTCAATACATGCCCTCTGGAACGGAAAGCAGCCACCGCATAACTTCCCTCCATGAAACCGCCTCCCATCATACCTGCGCTTCTGCGCCAGTATCATATACTACGCTATAATGCAAATTTCTGTGAACGCGGGAGGAAACAGGGTTGGAAATCTATCTTGATAACGCCGCCACCAGCCATCCGAAGCCAGAAAGCGTGATAAAAGCAGTCGTAAAAGCGCTTACTGAGGACAACGCCAATCCCGGTAGGAGCGGCCATACGCGCGCGCTTCGGGCAGGCAATACCGTTCTTGAGGCCAGGGAAGCCGTTTCATCGCTTTTGGGCGCTTCGGATCCTTTTGAGATCGTTTTTACATTCAACTGTACGGACGCGCTGAACCTTGTCATCAAGGGCGTTCTCCAAAAGGGTGATCATGCCGTATGTTCGGCGTTATCCCACAATTCCGTACTTCGTCCGCTTTTTGAACTGCAAAAAAGCGGCGTTATTACGCTTACCATTCTGTCGCCCGAATCGAACGGCTTTTTAGACCCTTCCCGATTCGCCCGTGAAATACGTTCAACCACAAAGCTTTTCGCAATTACCCACGCTTCAAACGTAACCGGCGCGGTTCAACCGGTGAAAAGCGTTTCTTCCATCGCCCGCATGCACGGGATCATGTGCTTAATCGACGGAGCGCAGGCCGCAGGCATGCATGCGCTCAATGTAAACGAGCTCGGCTGCGACTTCTACGCCTTTCCGGGTCATAAAGGTCTATTAGGTCCGCAGGGCACGGGAGGACTGTATATAGCGCCCGGACGGCGCTTAAAAACGCTCAGAGACGGAGGAACCGGAACATCGTCCGAAAGCTTCTATCAGCCGGAAGAGCTCCCTGAGCGCTATGAAGCGGGAACTGTAAATCTTCCGGGGATTGCAGGACTGATGGAGGGCGCGAAATACGCACGTGAAAACCTTGACAAAATCATACGAACCGAGCAGACGATATCTCAATATCTATATGAAGAGCTTAATAAAATCCCGGGCGTTATCGTATACTCACCCGCCAATCCACTTATGAGAACCGGCGTTATCAGCTTCAATATCCAAGATCATTCGTCCGGTGCAGCCGCGCAGGCGCTATCCGAGGAAGGAATCTGCGTTCGCGGCGGCCTTCACTGCGCGCCGCTTGCGCACAAGTTTTTGGGAACTTTATCGCGCGGCGCAGTACGGGCAAGCGTCGGCTATCAAACCGGCCTTTCTGACGCCGAAGCACTTGTAAAAGCTGTCTACGCACTTTCCAAAAGGGCGTAATGAACGGCCCTGCGCTTTTTTCCTGCACAGGGCCGTTTTATTACTGATCCTGATTTTGAATCATTTCCATCAGCGTATCGTAGGCAACCTTCAGCTGGTTATCATTATCAAGATCGGGATGGAATACGGAGGAATCGTACTGATCCCACATTTCCACTTCGATATCCGGCGTTACGCCTGTTTTATGAATAGAAACGCCATTAGGGGTAAAGTAACTTGCTGTAGTCAGCTGAATTCCCGCGTGATCGCTGTTGAATTCACGAAGCGTCTGTACAATTCCCTTACCATAAGACCGCGTCCCGACGACTGTGGCAACGTCGTATTCCTGTACGGCAGCCGTGAGCAATTCGCTGGCGCTGGCGCTCATTTCGTTTATCAGAAACACCATCGGGAAATTGTATTTATCGCTGTCGGAGTAGTAGTTCTGCTGCCGTCCCTGACGATCTTCAATGTATGTGATTTTTCCCTCCGGAAGAATCATATCGGAAATTTCCAGACAGATATCCAATTGCCCGCCGGCATTGGAGCGGACATCAAATATCACGCCGTCTACGTCCGCAAGCTTGAATGCGTCAAACGCTTCCCGAACGCCGTCTGCTGCATCGCCGAAGAATTCATAAAGCATTACATAGCCGATGTTTCCTTCAAGGATCTCATACTCCACGCGGTTAACCGTGATATCTCCCCGCATTACAGGAATATCGATTTCTTCGTTTCGCCGCAATATCGTAAGCATAACCTCGGTATTTTCGCTGCCCTTGATTTTGTCAACGGCTTCATTCATCTTTTCCACCGTCTCCGCGCTAACCTTTTCACCGTTTGCAGCGATGATGATATCGCCGGGAAGCACGCCGGATTTCTGCGCCGGGCTGTCTTTAAATACACGAAGAACCGTAAGATTTCCGTTCTGATCGGAGGACACGAGCATGCCTACGCCGAAATATATGCCTTCTGATTCTTCCTTGGACTCGGTCATTTCTTCCACGGTATAGTAAAACGTATACGGATCATCCAGCGCGTTCAGCATTCCGTCGATTGCGCCCAGAAGCAATGCTTCGCTGTCCGGCTCCTGGTAATATTCCTCCATTATGATTTCATATACCTCGTCAAGCCGGCCGTATCTTTCTTCCAGCGTTTCCTGCCTTGCGCTTATATCTGCTCCGTCAACGCTTCCCGTACCGCCTACAACCGCTGTGGTTATATACACCGTTATCAATATCACGGTAAACGCCGCAAACATCAGAGCGATCACCGCAAGCGTTTTTTTCGATATATCGAACATCTTTTAACCCTTCTAAGGCTGTAAATTTTTTCGATCAGATTCTGTTCTTTTTGTCGTTGGTGTTTTTTCCGAGCAGCATCATGAGCTTGAAAGTTACCGCATCGTCAAACGCGCGAAGATCAAGCCCGATGATTCTCTGAACCTTGTCAAGGCGGTATACGAGCGTATTTCTGTGAATGTACAGCTGTCTTGCGGTTTCCGAAAGGTTCAGGCTGTTTTCAAAGAACTTTTCGATGGTGTGGATCATTTCATCATTGAAAAGACGCGCAGTTTTGCGGTTAAACATCATCTGATGGAAGCCCTCGCTCATATCGTCGGGAATCTGCGCGAGGAATCTTTCAAGTAGCATCTTTCTGTAAACGAATACCTGCTGCTTGGGATGATAGATTCTTCCTACGTTGATTGCGCTCTTGGCTTCTTCATAGGCCTCGGAAAGCTGGCTGAGCTTGGCTCTCACATCACTGATACCAATCAGCGCGCCGTGGCTGGTTTCGCTGATAAATGTGTTTTCCAGCGCAACGCCCAGCTGCTCCATATCGGCAAACTCGAATCGATCGTCAATCGCCTTAATCAAAGCCACTGCGTGACGGCCTACTTCGCATACCATATCGTCGCTGTTTTCGGAAATAACGTTTTTGAGTATGCCCATTGCGGTTTCCGCATCAAGCTCGGAGAAATGGAAGTACATTACGCATCTTTCTTTCTCCATCGGAATTGCATGTTCAGCGGCGATGGCTTCCAGCTCCGCCGTTTCGGCTTCGCCGGTCAGTACCACGCGAAGGCTCTGTTCGAGAGAGCCCTGTCCCATATCCATGCGCATGAGCGTATTGATCAGCTCTACGCACAGAATTGCGCAGCTCTGAACCTCGCTGCTGTCGCCGTACAGGCAGATGAACAGCGGCTGTTCGTTCTCGGTGCCGATCAGCGTATATCCGCCGTACACGAGCGGCTTTGTGGGATTTCTGAGAAGAACCTCAGGAAGCGTAAGCTCCTTCTGATTATCTTCCGGATAAATCACCTGACCGTTGGTGTCGAGCAGCATTACCTGCATGGTCATTTGCGAAAGGACTTGTGAGATTTTCGCAATCACCCGATGATCAAGATACATATTCTATACCCCCTGTAGCCGCGGCAGCGCGCGTATTTGTTGTTGAAGCTTAACAAAATTTCCACGTTTTGAAATCATGAAGAATATCCGACGTGCATTTTGTTAACGCAAACATATTATAACCGCCGCGACCTCAATTGGCAATATGCCGATTGATGATTCGCGGCGGTTTTAACACATTAATTACGCTGTATGCGCAATCGCTCGAATATTAGCGGTTGAGCAGAGTAACTTCGGTGTCCTTGTCGAAGAAGTGCAGGCGGGTTGCGTCGAAAGCGACAGTGATGTCGTCACCGGCACGAGCCTTGCTGCGGGGATCAACGCGGGCAACGATGTTGCCGTCCTTACCGGAGGTGGACAGGTACAGATAGGTCTCAGAGCCCATGAGCTCGACAACTTCTACGTGTACGTTGAGGGCGCTGGTGGGGTTCTTCTGGATGAACTCTGCGTCGTCATTGATGTTCTCGGGACGGATGCCCATGTAGACTTCCTTGCCGATGCACTCGTCAGACATGAACTTCTGGAGCTTCTCTGCGGGAACCTTGATCTTGTTCTCGCCGAATACTGCGAATACATCGTTGCCTTCCTTCTTCAGGGTTACGGTGAAGAAGTTCATCTGCGGGGAGCCGATGAATCCTGCTACGAACAGGTTGGTGGGATAGTCATACAGGTTCTGGGGGGTGTCAACCTGCTGGATGAAGCCGTCCTTCATAACTACGATGCGAGAACCCATGGTCATAGCCTCGGTCTGGTCGTGGGTAACGTAGATGAAGGTGGTCTGCAGACGCTGATGGAGCTTGGTGATCTCGGTACGCATCTGAACGCGCAGCTTCGCGTCGAGGTTGGAGAGCGGTTCGTCGAAGAGGAAGACCTTCGGGTCACGGACGATAGCGCGGCCGAGCGCAACGCGCTGACGCTGACCACCGGACAGAGCCTT
>JAFQKQ010000101.1 GCA_017396845.1 Clostridia bacterium | reverse complement strand
GGTTGGCTTTGTTTCATGTCTGCTTTTTTCTGCTTGTAGGGAGATTTCTCCCCTGCTTAAATGATGATTGGCAAGTTTTCTGCCTGTTTATGGCACGCGAAAAGGGGCTGCTGCAGATTTTTTGCTTCTGCAACAGCCCCTGCGCAAAGCGGAAGGGACGACATTCTTTTCGAACCAATAATCCGTATCTTTCCGATAAACGCCAAGAGGACGGCAGATTCAGTAAGGTTCGAATAACCGCGTTTTCATGCATGATGAGCCTTTTAAGCATGATCTGTGCCTTTGGCGCAATTGGGAAACCCATAAAGAGGCAGCGGAGGGGGACTTTGTCCCCCTCCGCAAATATTATATCAGCGGCAGGCTCGCTGCTGCTACAGACTGGCCTACTCTGCGGCTGGCTTCGTCCGGAATGTGCAGCTGGATCTTCTCAGCAAGCTCGGGGTACTCGCAGTCGAGTACTTCCTTCGCCATGTTAAGCAGGATCTGTCCGCCGGTGCCGGAGGTTACTCGGCCCATGATGAGTACGTGGCGGATATCGTAGTACTTGGCATAATAGGCGATCTGATAGCCGAAGTATACGCCGATGGTTTCGTAGATGCCGGTGGTTCGGGGATCGCCTGCCGCGTGCAGGTTCTGAACGAACTTCAGCTTCTCGGCGAGGGTCAGATTGTCATCGAGTTCAATTCCCGCTGCGGGGCAGAGCTTGATAACGGAATCCTGAGAGAAGTACTTAACGCCGCAGCCTACATCGCCCGACCATTCATCTACCATGGCTTCGGGGTTCATGTCTACCGGAACAAATGCCAGCTCGTTGAGCCAGCCGGTGATATTGCCGTTAGCGTCAACATAGCCGCCGGCTTCGCTGGTGCCCATAGCGATGCCGAGCACGCAGTTGTCGTTGAGCTCCATGGCGCCGGCAAGTGCGGTAACGTCGCCGTCGTTGGCAACTTCGATCGGAATATTGCCCAGTTCCTTGGCTACGTCGATATAGATGTTCTTGCACTTTTCCTTGCCTTCGGGGCTGAGCTTAATGAACAGAGAGGCGACCATCGCGCGGTTGTCAATGTATACGCCGGCGGAGGATACGCCGATGCCGTCTACGCGGGGCATCTTCTCGGCAGCCTTCAGCATTGCGCCCTTGATGCCTTCATAGTGATAGTTGGGGTCGGACTGGAGCTTAGGCAGCCATACGATTTCCTCGGAATAGATGCTCTCGCCGTCTACAACCGCAGAAACCTTCATATCCGATCCGCCTGCATCAAAGCCGATGCGGCAGCCGTTGAGATGGCGGCCTACGGGGCTGGCGGACTCGTTGGTTTCGGGCGCGCAGTCGGGGCATGCAACGTATTCCACTTCGAAGGGATGCTCGTATACGCCGGCCATGAAGTCTCGATCGAAATCACGGCTGCCGCCTACTTTGTAGCAATCGGCGATGTAATCATAGATCACCTTGGAGCCGGCGATCACGATTTTGTATCCGCCGTATACCCACAGGAAGGTCTTTACGATGCGCTCAACCACCTGGCAGTTGCGATCATCGTTTCCGGTTCCGTCCTTGAATACGTCCATCTTAACGGTGTGGGTGTAGCCCTGATTGCGGATTACGCTGATGGCGATCGTCTGATGCTCGGCCGCCTTCACATCCTTTTCGAATTCGTCAACAAACTTCACCATCGGCTGGAAGCCGGGATCATATACAGCCTTAATTTTCAGTTCCATGTCGGTTTCCTCCGTCTATTTTTTATATGAATTACGCCTCGTAGATCGTGCGGCCGCGCAGAATCGTGCGGCTGATGTTCATCTGCTCATCGGCAAAGCAGAAGTCCGCATCCTTGCCCTCTTCAATGGAGCCCTTGGTCTTGTCGATTCCGATGGCCTTTGCGGGGTTCAGAGAAGCCATCTTGACAATCTTGTGAAGCGGCAGACGGCGGTAGGAATTGTGCACGTTGCGAACGGCCTCGTTGAGCTTAAGAACGCTGCCCGCGATGGTTCCGTCCGCCAGGCGGCACTCTACGCCCTTTACGAAGATCGCCTGTCCGCCCAGGGTGTACTCGCCGTCCTCCATGCCGCCGGCACGGGTGCAGTCGGTGATCAGAACAAGCTTGTCCTTCTTAACATCGGCAACGAGCTTGAAAAGCGCCTTGTTCACGTGGAACATATCGGCGATGAGCTCGGCAGAAACTCTGCTCTCGGTGAGCGCGCAGCCGACAACGCCGGGATCGCGGTGCATAAGCGGAGTCTGCGCATTGAAAAGGTGGGTTACATGGCGAACGCCGGCGCGAACGGCCTTTTCCGCCTGATCGAAGGTGGCGGAGGTGTGACCCATGGAAATCAGGATTTCCGGATGCTCCTTGCGGATGCGGCGAATGGCGGCCATATTGCCCTTTACTTCGGGTGCTACGGTGAAAACACGGATCAGTGACGCATACTGGTCAATGAACTCGGGATCGCATGCACGGATATGATCGGCAGCCTGCGCGCCTTTCTTGGACGCATTGATGAACGGACCTTCGGCATTGATACCCATGATCTCAGCGCCGTCGAAATCGTCCTTCTTGCTCTCTTCCATAACGGTGGAAATCGCTTTGAACGCCGCGTGCAGGGAATCATAGGAAACCGTCATCGTGGTGGGCAGCCAGCTGGTTACGCCGTTTTTGGCGACACCCTTCGCCATCGTGCGGATGCCCTCGATGCTTCCGTCGGATGCATCCTCGCCCAGATAGCCGTGAATGTGCATGTCTACCAGACCCGGAAGCACGTACTGACCCTTCGCATCGATCACTTCCGCATCGCCGATTTCATCAGGGTTCACAAGGCCTACGATCTTCTCGTCAAAAAGAAGCGCCATATCCTCTGCAATACCGGTGGGAAGTACTACTCGTCCGTTGATAATTGCTTTCATTGTATTCGTCCCCTTTATATAAATATCCAAAATTCTCTATTATAAAGTATATCATAGATATAGTAAAAATTCAACCGAATATGCAGTAAAACCATTGCTAAGACGCGTGTTCTATGCTATAATATTATCGAACATAAGTTCTATTTATGCCGGGAGGGTTGAACCATGAGCGCGATTGAGCGGTATAATGTAAACGAAGAATGGGCGCACAGCGGAATGATCCGTGCGGGTAATCTGTATTTTGTCGGCTATTGCGTGGGAAACATCGGCAAAGATATCGAAATGCAGGTTCGCGGCGCGATTGACCATCTGGAAACGAGACTAAAAACGGTAAATCTGACGCTTGAAAACGTAGTTCAGATGGATTGCCTGTTCAGGGATGTATGGAACATCCCCATAATGGAAAAGGTCATCCGCGAGCGCTTCCACGGAAAATACCCCGTCAGAAAATCCATACAGACGGAATTTGCGCATATCGGCGGCGAAAACGGGCTTCAATTCCAGTTGGACGCAATCGCATACAAAGAGGACTAAGAAAAAGCGCGGAACGCATACAACTTTCAGCGAAATACATCAGGCAAATGCCTTATACCCGCTTTAAAAGAGGCATAAGCGGAATCTTCCTCCTGCTCATGCCTCTTTTTTAATACAGACTCCGGTCTGTTTTTTTATCCCTTCATACCCGTCGTCGCAATACCTTCAATGAAGTATCTTTGTAAAAACAGGAATACTACGGTAACCGGAATCAGCGAGCACAGGGATGCGGCCATGATCAGATTGTACTCGGCGGTATACGCCTGAATAAACCTTCTCAGACCCAGCTGAATGGTCTTTACGGAATCGGTGGTCAGGTAAATCATGGGACCCATGTAGTCGTTCCAGGTGTTTACGAAGGTGAATATCGTAAGGGTAGCAATCGCGGGCTTGGCAAGCGGCAGTATGATCCTCGCCCAAATGCCGTATTCGCTCAGTCCGTCGATTCTTGCGGCTTCGGAAAGGTCGTTGGGAATGCCCAGATAGAACTGTCGCATCAGGAACACGCCAAAGGCGGAGAACGATTGAAGCGCCACCAGCGACCAAAGCGTATCATAAAGCCCCACAGAACGCATCATGATGAACTGAGGCACCATATACACCTGCCACGGCACGGCGATGGTTCCGATATAGCACATAAACAGCACGTCTCTTCCCTTGAACTGCATTTTCGCAAACGCATAGGCTGCAAAGGAAGAAGTGACAATCTGCATAAAGGTTACCACCAGCGCCACGATCACCGTGTTCTGGAAGTATTTAACAAGCGGCACCTTCTGCCAGATTTCGACATAGTTCTCCCATCTGAACGATTCCGGAATCCATCTCATAGGAATAGAGAATACGTCTATGGAGGACTTTAGCGATGAAGAAATCATCCAAACAAAGGGAAGCAGCGCAATTACCGTAAGGGCTGTCAAAAGAAGGTAGGTAACAACCTTTGAAATAACGAATTTCACATCGGCTTTCTTCCTGCGGGAGGTTTTCATCGTTGCCTGATTCATCTTTCAACCCTCCCCCCTTACATGTAATTGACCCACTTCTTTTCACCGCGGAACTGGATAAACGTAACCAGCAACACGATGACCAGAAGCACCATCGCTACGGCGCTTGCAACGCCGTACTGCGCGGAGGTGGCAATACCCTCGCCTCCAAAGGACAATTCAAATATATAGGTAACCAGCATCTTCGTGCTTCTTCCCGGGCCGCCCTGCGTCATAATGGCAACCACGTCGTAAATTTTGAAGCACGAAATAACCATCATGATCGAACAGAAGAAGGTGGTCGGCGTAAGCATGGGCAGCGTAACCTTTCTGAACTTTTGCCATGCGTTCGCGCCGTCCATCGTGGCCGCCTCGTACAATTCCGCAGGAACCCCCTGCAGTCCCGCGAGGTACATAACCATGTAATATCCGGCGTTTTTCCATGTGCTCACGATGATAATCGCCCAGATCGCCAGATCGCGGCTGGACGTCCAGCTCTTATCCATAACGATACCGAAAGCGCCCAGAATCTGATTCACAATGCCATCCTTCATCAGAAGGAAATTCCAGCATACGCAAATGGCTACAAGGGATGCGACATACGGGAAAAAGAGCGCCGCTCTGAAAATATTCGCGCCCTTTACGCCGCGATTCAGTATCATCGCAAGCCCCAGCGCACATACGATGGTGAGCGGCACGGTCATAGCGGTATAGAACACGGTATTTTTAAGCGCTATGCCCAGATTGCTGTCCTGAAAGCTGAATTCATCAAAGATAAAGCTGAAGTTGCCAAGCCCTACCCATTCGGCATTCTGTCCTCCGCCCCAATCCAAAAGCGAGAGAACTACGGAAAAAACAACCGGAACCAGCGTAAAAATCAGAAAGCCCAAAAAGTTCGGTGCGAGAAATGAATAGGCAATCAGCGTGTTTTTTCTTTCCAGCCTGCTCATTTTCCGCTTGTTTGCATACCTTCCTGCGGTCATGATACATGCATTCCTTTCGCTTATATGCTGACCCATCGATTTTCTGAAACCAAAGCGCAAGGCCGCTATACCGAAAAACGGGGAGGTGCGTCAACCGCTCCTCCCCTTCTATGGAAAACCAATCTTACTTTACATAATCAGCGGCGCGCTCTTCCATGTTGGCAATGCCTTCCTCGATGGAGATTTCGCGGGTCATGATCAGCGTGTGCTCTTCGTTTACGGCGGTCTTGATCTCGTTTACGCCTTCGCCGATGGGCCACTCAAGCGCGATGGCGGTGGGCAGCAGCGCGGCCAGAGAGGTTTCGTCGGTGGGCATGAACTCAGCGGAAGCCATAACAGCGGCAACTTCCTCGCTCACATAGGCGGGACGGGTGCCGGTGGCGGCGATGGCCTTCGCGCCATCCTCAGAGCACATCCATGCGGCGAAATCGCAGGCGGCTTCCTGATTGGCGGAATAGGCGCTTACAGCGATACCGGTGGGAGAACCGAAGGAGGAACCGGCGGCAACGCCGTCAAGGTGCGGAACAGCGGTCATGCCCCAGTCGAAGCTGGCGGTGCCGTCCTTGATGTAGCCGCACATGGTGGAAGCATACCAGTAGCCCATGGGCAGCATGGCGATGTTGCCCTGCGCGAAAGCGCCGGAGTAATGGAGGCCGGAAGCCTTCAGCTCGTCATAGGTCATGCAGGCGCCTGCGTCTTCCAGGCCCTGAAGGAGCTCATAGAAGTATGCAAGATCGTCGTAGTCGCCGTCGGCCAGAGTGTTTACGCCGTCGCATACTGCCCAGTTGACCGCTGCGGACAGCCAGGTGTGGTAGTGGGTGCCGTATACGCCGTCGCCCTTGAGTTCAACTGCGAGATCTGCGTACTCGTCCCAGGTCATATCGTTGGTGGGGTAATCAATGCCTGCAGCGTCGAAGAGGGTCTTATTGTAGAACAGTACCCAGAAATCGGCGCGGAAGGGCAGCGCGTACTGCTTGCCGTCGGCTACGGATACGTAGCAGGCGTCCATTCCGGCATACTTGGAGAGGTCATAGGCCTTCTGAGCTACGTAATCGTCCAGCGCGATGATGTGGCCTTCATTTGCCCAGTTCTGCATATCGGAGAGCTCTTTTACGCAGTACAGGTCGGTGGTGTCTTTTCCGGAGAGCATGGTGGAAGCCTTGATGTTGTAATCCTGAGATGCGAGGTCAACCCATACGATATCCACGTTGGAATTGGCAGCCTCGTAGCCGTTTTCGATGGCTGCGTAGTAGGGAGTGGTTGCAAGGTCCCAGCATGCCACGGTCAGGGTGGTCTTGCCTTCGCCCATCGCCGCGCCCATGGTCGCAAGCATCATAAGAGCCAGCACAAGGGATACGATCTTCTTCATGGTGTTTCCTCCTTATAATTGTAAGGCCCGAAAAGTTTCCCCTCGGCACCTTGGATTAATATCATTATACTTATATTTTTATTGCTTGTCAAGAATTTTAGAACCGTCATAAATACTTTTCCTTACACAAAATCCAAAATAAATTATCTCATTTGGGCAAAACAAAAAAGTCCTCACCGGGATAGCATCCGATAAGACAATATGCGGAACATTCCCGGTACAGAGCAGCTGCCGTACAGACGTGCGGCAAGAAAAAAGGCGATACCTGATTTTCAAAACCGGGTATCCCCTTTTTATGGATGAATTACATATTAAAACTGTATATCGGCACAACCAACAGCCCCTGTGCGCGTTCTGTTATTGCGTATCGGAGATCGAATAGCGAACCGTGTTCGGCGCTTTCCGTGCAGCGATCGATCGGCGAAGATAGGATCGACCTGTCTGGACTTGTTTGTCAAATCTTTGGTGCCGGAGCACAGGGGCAGCGCCCGTTTATGGAATGCCGCTCCGCCGAATCACTTTCTGATCGCTTCCACCATGTAGCCGCAATTGCCCAGTGTGTGCGAATTCGTGCTCTTACGGGACAGCCTGAGCATGGCGATCAGGCCGTCGGTGATGGCATCCATATATGACCATTCGTTGGTGCCCTGGCAATAGATGCGGATGGAGGGAAGTGTGCGCAGAAGTTCGGTGCACTGTACATCGTAGTAGGTGCCCAAAGAGAGAACCTCCGTCACCTCGAATCCGGCCTGCCCCAGATTGGTCTCAAACCAGGACTCTCCAAAGCCGGCATAGTAGTAGTAGGGGGCAAAGTGCGTGGGCTGGAAGAAGGGCACCGTAAGGTAAAGCCGTCCGCCCGGCTTGAGCAGACGATGGAATTCCTTCACGGCCAGGAAGGGATTGGGCAAATGCTCAAAGACTTCAGAACAAAGAATGCCGTCCAGACTTTGATCGGAAGCGGGATGTCTATAATATCACAGACCAGCTCGTTCTGGGAGGAATTGTAGTCCACCGGTCCCCAGTGTCTGTTCTTTTCCCGGGATTCTTCGTCATACTTTCCGAAGTCCTGAGAAATATAGCGCAGATGGCCGCAGTATTTCATATAGGGCCGATCGCCCGCTCCGGCATCCAGCAAAACGCCTTGGGTAGAACGGAGCTTTTCGGCGATCCACTCTTCCTTAACGGCGTGGCGGTTGTTGCCAAAGCGCCACAGGCTCATCAGGGTGACCATCATCTGTTTAGCCCCATACCAGGCCATGACTTGCTGCACCTCTTTAACCTGATCTTCATCGGTGACATAGATGTAGTCGGCCTGCTTGCGAAAAGCCTGCTCGGGCGGAAGATAATCAATGTGACCTTTAATGGGGTTACCGGTCACACAGACCACATCGAACATGGTATGCAGAAGAACATGTTGCTGAGCGATCTCCTGAGCCGTATTCCACAGGATAGCAGTACGCTTTTTCCCACCGCTGACAGGAAGATTTTCTTTCCTCACAGGTTCGTCATCTCCTTAAACATCGATAAATATGCAGAACGGGATTCCTCAAAAGGTTCGAATTCATATTTGAGGTCGATATGCACGGGAGGCAGCTCAGCTATGTCCATATTGAGCAAATACTTCAGATCGTACATCAGCAAAGCGTGATCCACCTCATCCACCTGACGGGCTTCCTCCTCTGTGAGCGGTGAGCCCAGGTATTTTTCGTAAATGCAGGCCAGAAGTTGATCCTCGTAGATGTTGTACTGGGGGAGAAGGTTTTCCTTGATGGGTTTTGGTATATCCATCATATATGCCTCGGAGGCGTCGTGAAGCAGGCAGGCCAACACAACCCGGACGGACATCCCTCTAGCCCAGGCCTCACGGGCGCAGTAGACGCAGTGACGAGCCACAGAGAAGAAAAAATTGGTATTTCCGCTGCCGCGGCAGATAAAGGAAAGCGCATGAGCTATATCATTGATGTCGATGCTGCCGGCAGAGGGGTTTTCTACGTCCAGCTGCTTTCCGCTGTATGTGTTGATGATCGTCATAAATACGAACCTCCGCAACGTAAATTCAGGTTACATAATCACTATACCATTAATCGTAGTTTTGTCAAAGAACGGAAAATAAATTAACAGCACTTATGTATGCATTGCAGATGGGATTCTGCCACGGAACCGGTCTTCTCCTCCGACTCCTTTATCCCGATGAGATTCTGCCGGAAAGCGCCCTCACAAACCCTGCCGTTGTAAAAACAGGAAGTGTCAATATCCGGTCTGCTGCTTTTTTTATCGAATTCCCATCTGCGCGGGAACCTTTCACCCGCCCGGATCATCCTATTTATGTAGATCGATCTTACAGAGTACAAAAGGAGATTTGAACCGTGACCAGAGAAGCAATGGAAGCGCTTGTCATCGGCATGCAGGACGCGCTCTACAGGGTGTCGGCCGCCATTTTGTATCGCCCCTGCGACCGGGAAGACGCGATTCAGGAATGCATACTGAAGGCCATCCAGAAACGGGATTCCCTGCGGGACGACCGGGCGGCAAAAAGCTGGATCATGCGCATTCTGATCAATGAATGCTATAAAATCCTTCGCTTCGACATGCGCGTTCGTCCGTCTGATTTGCTTCCGGAGCCCGAACCGGCTCCCGACGCCGACAGGAATGTATTTCGGATTCTGTTTTCACTGCCCGATGCATTCCGGCTTCCAACGGTGCTTTTCTACGTAGAAGGCTATACGGTCGAAGAAATCGGGAAAATGCTCCGGCTTCCGTCCGGCACGGTAAAATCGCGCCTTTCAAGAGCCAGAAAGAAAATGAAAGAAGAACTCACGAAGGAGGCGAGTGAAAAATGAAGGAAATCAATCTGAAAGACGCGTTCGGCAAAACTCCAGATTCCATTTGCGACTTGGTTCAGCGCTCCCTCCAGGAAGCAAGAAGGAGAGAAGTGAAAATGAAAAAGAGACTGCCGATTACCATCATCGCCGCCGCGCTTGCGCTTACGCTGATCGGCTGCGCAGCCTTCGCCGCCGCGAATTTTGAAGGCATCATTCAATTTTTCAAAAGTCCCGGACACGGTGACGAGGCTCCCAATGTAAACGAAGACATTCAGGAATTTATAAAGCCGCTTGACATTTCCTACGACGGCAACAGCGCAAAAGTGGAGGTTCGCGAAATCCTCTACGACGAAATTACATCAAGCATAGCGCTCTCATGGACAATTGAATCAAAATACCCGGGCGAAGCGCTCTATGTAATCTGCAACCCCTATTCCTCAAAAGGATATACCCAGCGCGCGCATATGGATACAGTTACAGATTATATGCTCACCGATTACGCCGAAAGCATATTCAGCGCAGCGCTTCCCGAGGGCGCAGAGGACGTAATACTGCCATTTGAAATCATCCGCTTAAACGCCGAAGCGCAGCGCGTCTCCGCTAATGATTTTGAAACCGAAGAAGCATTCGAAACGCATCTGAAAACGCTTCTTGAAAACGGCATCCTGCCCGTTGCCGGAGACGGCTCGTTTGAGCTTTACTGGCTTGACGGAAAAACATCCGCCGAAAAGCTTCTTTCTACCGGCCTTTGCGAGCTTTTGGATTCGTTCACAATCACGCTTCCGATTGACGCATCCATATCCGTATCGAAAGCGCGAACGCTTTCCGGCGAAAACACCTTCGCGCTTGAAGAGGGAGAGATTATCATACATACGCTAACGGCGTCGCCTGTCGGCGTATATATCGAAATGGACTATATTTCCAATACGCCTTTCTCCGCAGAAACCGGAACGCCCATTTACATCGATCTCAACCCGCCCAAGCTGGAATACTGGTGTTCGGGCGTTTCCAGCGAAATGAAAGATCCCGTATTGCTTCCCGACGGACGCTCAAAAACCGAAATCACGCTGACCGCAGATGATCTGCTGCTTTACCCGGACGTACTCGAAATGCGGGTGATGTACTACGATGAAAAATGGAATATCTCATCCGCCAGCAGCACCATTCGCCTTGCGCTTACGGATGCGTAGCGTTTCAGCGGCTTTTGAATACGCTTCATCGCTTATGTATCTAAGTGCCATTCCATCTTCGCTTGCAAATATCGCTGAAATTGTATATAAGAATACGCTAAAGGCGGTTGGCTCAATAAAGAATACAGCGAAGACGGCAGGCTCAGCGGATTGAAGAAGCGAGCGGTAAGCTCGGTTCTGTATTCACGATCGCAGATCTGAATGATTTAAGAAACAGCAAGGCCCCGGCAGTCCAGCTCGGAAAACCGACAGAGCTTCTGAGCGAATAAGGCAAATCTGCTTTCCGGCGGAACAGTAATTGCATGGAAAAGCATCCGCTGCAAAATTCTAAGAAACGAAAAGGGGCTGTTGCACAACAGCCCCGAGAAAAAAACAGAGCTTTCAACCACTGGGAAGGTGGAAGAAAGCTCTGTTTTGTTGTAGAATAAATCTGCTATGAAAAACCCACAACGAGAGCAGTATATAGCAATCCGACAAG
>JAFQKQ010000100.1 GCA_017396845.1 Clostridia bacterium | reverse complement strand
GCCGATGTGAAGAAGAACCCTGCCCTTCAAAAAACCATCCGGCAAGATAAACCTTCGCCTGTAAAAAAGGCTGTCTCCCTTTTTGTGCCCGCGCCCTATTAAGGATAAAGGCGACTCGGGCGCAAACGGCACGCGGATCATCTCTGTGTATGCTTTTTCCTTTCCGCACCCGAAATCCCAGATACCATTTAAGGAATAAAACGAATCCCTCTTCATCTGCGGACGCGGATAAACCTGCCAGACTTCCTTCGAAAGCGCCTCGCCCTCGATCGTATATAAGGGATTCATCCTTCTGGGTTCTACCATTTTCATCCCGCCTTTATCCGTTCAGTAAAACAGATTTTTCCCTTTCCGTGCGCAGAATCCAAACCTTTCTCAGCCGCCTACGCGGATTCGGATGCACGGCCTGTAGCCGAGGTTATCGTGGCCAACGTCGCTGCCGTAATGGGATATATAGCCGTTGGAGCCGTAAATGTACATGGCAAACCATTGCTTCGCTCCGGAGGTTCGAAGCCACCAGTATTTTCCGCTGTTGTCGCCCGATTCCCTTACCGCCATCGTGGTCATCGAAGCCTTTCTGGACGCGGCGGTCGGCATATAGCGCATCATTTCGGAATAGCTCAGGAAAAACACATTGTCCCAGCTATCCGGGCCGCTTTCGGTGCCGTATTCAGGGTTATCCTCATTTATGTTATGAACCAGAATGATTCTGGCCTTTTCGTCGTCAGAAAACGCGCTTTCATAGAAAATTTCGTTGAGCCAGTAGCGCGAATGAACGTAGAAAATATCTTCCTCTTTACCAAACGTGCGGTCCTCCAGCGGCACATGATCCGGCGTAATGCCCGTGATTTTCATGGAATCAAGCGGAATAACGCCCCACCAGTTGATATCGCTTGACGATCCGACGCAGGATTCCGCCCAGTAGGTATACTTATATTTGATCCAATCGGGATTGAAGTACGAGTCGTTTCGGATGATCTTTTTCGTGATCAAGAGCGCTTCGCCGTTTTGTACATCCAATACCGTCCATTCAAGCGCGTCCAGGGTGGATGATTTTCCGTCCTGCTCGTAGGTTCCGAAATATACGGCCTGCTCGACTTCAACAGGAATACTCTCCTTTGAAAAGCTGCTGCCGGTTCTCGGCTCCTGAACTGTCAGATGAACCGTATAGCTTCCGGCCTTCTCGGGGGTAAAGGTAAGAATCGTTTCATTATTATTGATGGAAGCGGAGGGCTGCGCATCTCCCTTTCTGATGACCTGCCACATGCATTCCAATTCCTCGCCCGGGCGCGGCGTCAGCCACTCAGCCTCCCACGTGATCGGAAGCCCCGCCGCGCCGTTTACAAGCGTATCGCACTTGATATCGTAAAAAATCGGGCGTTTGATTTCATAGCCCTTTTCAAGGGCCAGACGCTCCATTGCACTTTCCTGATAGCAGTATACCTCAAGGCTTCCTGCGCCCTCAAACGCAGTTTCGTCAACATCGATATCGTTTGAAAAGCAATATACCGTTTTAAGATTTACGCACCCTGCAAACGCCCTGGGCCCTACTTTTTCAATATTCTCATTCAATACAAGCGTTTCAATGGAAACATCTCCCAAAAACGCTTCTTCCTCGATGATCCGGGCATGCGGCTCAACCCTTCCGTCCGCAAGCGCAAACGAGAAGGCAAAGAGAAGGCCTAAAGCCAGAGCTATTCCTATCATCTTAAATAATAAACGCATGTTTCCTCTCTTTCCTTTCCGAAAGGCGGTTTGGCCTTGCCAAAGCATCAAAAACCTGATCAGATACACTTATTTTATCGCAGGTCCTTCCATTTTGCAACTCTTTTCGCTTCCTATATTACGTAATGTTACCATTTTGCATACGCAGGATATAGAATCTGTCATCACTTATCAATTCCCTATTAACTGAATGCATGTTGACATTGCCGCCCGGTTTCATATACAATTCACTTATATGATATAAAGAGGTGTGTTCTGTGTCTAAGAAAGGAAACGGGTTTTTCGGAAACCTCCTGCTGCTGTTCAGACTGATTTTTACAACCGTATTTACTTTGGCTGTATTTGTTCTTCTTCTGGG
>JAFQKQ010000099.1 GCA_017396845.1 Clostridia bacterium | reverse complement strand
GGGGCGGTCATGCGAATATTGACCATGGATCGTTTATCCGCATGGGTACCGACGGCGTCCGCGAAAAGATACGGAAATACAGGCCGCTGCATCCGGAAAAGTCCGAGTGGTATGATGCGCTGGAAACAGCCATGCAGGCGCTGGATGTACTGGGCGAGAGATACCGAGTGCTGGCGGTTCGGGAGGCAGAAAAAGCGCAGGGCGATACAAAACGCAAATATCTTCGCATCGCAAAGGCGCTGGAAACGGTTCCTCGCAAGCCGGCAATGGATTTCTTCTCCGCATGTCAGAGCTTCTATCTGGTATTTACCTTTGACGGAACGGATTCTCCGGGTTCCTTTGACGAGTACATGTATGACTTTTATAAAACGTGCGATAAAGCTGAGGCAAGGGAGATTCTTGAAGGGCTTTGGGATGCGTTCCGCGATCTTCGCGCCTGGAATCTTTGTATCGGCGGAAGCTATGCGGATTTTTCCGATCGCACCAACGCGCTTTCCTATGAAATTCTGGATGTCACCCGCAGCAAGGGCTATCATACGCCCAATCTTACGCTTCGCTGGCATCGGAATACTCCGGACGATTTTCTGCGCGAGGCAGCCCGCTGCATCGCAACCGGAATCGGCCTTCCGGCGCTTTACAATGATGAAGCGGTCTGTCCTGCGCTTGAGAAGGTTCACGGCATTCCGCCGGAGGATTCTCATTTGTATGCTATGAACGGCTGCAATCAGATGGATATTCAGGGCAAATCCCACATGGGTCTGGAAGACGGCGAAGTATTCCTATTGAAATGCCTGGAATATGCGCTGTTTGACGGCGTGTGTCAGGTTACGGGCAGGCAGCTGGGATTGCCAACGGGTGATGCGCGCAGATTCACTCAATATGATGATCTTTGGGAAGCCTATTGCGCGCAGGTGAGGTATGCAGCGGAAGTAACGGTGCGCCTTTCAAATACTTCCCAGATGATTTTTGCCGAGCATGCGCCGAATCCGCTTCGGTCGTGCCTTTTGCAGGGCTGCATAGAATCGGGGCGCGACTATTCCGACGGCGGGCCGATCTATAACCATGGACAGATTCTGACCGAAGGACTTGCCGATACGGCGGATTCGCTTACCGCCATTCGCCATTTTGTTTATGATACCGGTGAGATCTCCATGGATGAGCTGCTGGAAGCGCTGAAAAATGATTTTGAGGGGAAGGAAGCGCTTCGCTTGAAGCTGCTTCGCTATGAAGCCAAATTCGGCAACGATAATGACGAGGCAGACAGGACTGCCCGCGAGGTTCAGAAAAGCTTTTTTGAGCTGCTAACAAGCCATCATACCTGGCGCGGACGCGATTCAAAAGGGAATTACGGCGGCGGATTGAGTACCTTCAGCCGCACCGCAAGCTACGGCGCGGACGCGGGCGCCAATGCCAATGGCCGGCACAGCCGGGATGTGCTCATTGCGGACAGTATCGGTGCAACGCCGGGCTTTGACAGGCTTGGGCCTACCGCAGCGCTCTGTTCGGCATTGAAATATGATCACAGTCTTGCGACCAGCGGCTTTGTCATGCAGCTGAAATTCGATAAAAAATGGTTCAATACCCCTCAGGGGATCGAGAATTTCATGACGCTGGTCAAGGCGTACTTTATGGGCGGCGGGCAGCAGCTTTCCGTCAATGTGCTGGATGCTGAGGAGCTTATACGAGCAAAGGAGAATCCGGAGCATTATTCGAATCTGATCGTTCGCGTGGGCGGTTACAGCGACTATTTCACAAAGCTCAGTCCGGGGCTTCAGGACAATATCATTGCCAGAACCATGCAGAAGATTTGATCGCGGCCGGATGGAGCGCCGAATGAAAGAAACTGTTTTCGATATTCGGCGTTTCTCCATTTGCAGCTCATCCGTCCGAACGGCAGTCTTTCAGGCTGTCCGCTTCGGTGTGCTCATGGGTATAGGGAAAAACCTGTGCAACGGGTGAAAGGCGGAATACGTCAATCCCGAATTTTTGAGCACGGAAGCAATAAACATCCGGTACGAATATCTGTTCAAAAGAGTGAAAGTGCCTTGTCGTCATCATGTGATACGAAAACCGCTGTCAGAATACGACAGCGGTTTTATGATGCGAAAAAGCACCCGACCAAAAGCCGGGTGCTTTGAAATCATGTATCGGATCGGTTATTTGGGCTGCAGGGTCATCTTGTAGGGGTCCATCAGGCGGTCGAGCTCCTCGGCGGTAAGAAT
>JAFQKQ010000098.1 GCA_017396845.1 Clostridia bacterium | reverse complement strand
TGTCGGATTGCTATATACTGCTCTCGTTGTGGGTTTTTCATAGCAGATTTATTCTACAACAAAACAGAGCTTTCTTCCACCTTCCCAGTGGTTGAAAGCTCTGTTTTTTTCTCGGGGCTGTTGTGCAACAGCCCCTTTTTTTGAATAAAAAAAACCAATCGCCTGTACGAGAGCGATTGGCGGCCGGCAAACGCGGGGAATGGAATGAGGGGGAGACGTTCGCCGGTATGATTAGAGTATAACAGACGGTTTTGATATCAGTATGACAAAAAACGTTCAAATTCGCTTTTTTTGTTTGAAACTGCACAGCATTTTCAAAAGGTGAAAGCGGCTGCGTATGGAAAGGCGTTTTGCTTCCTGAAGCGCTTGATGATAGGTTTGATTATCGCTTTCCTGATGAACGGCTATGGACAAATATGTCACCGCTTTTTTGTAATCGCCGCGCTTTGTAAGCATAACGCCGAAATGATAGTTCCACTCGGCGTCGCGTTCCTCCATTGCGCACATCACTTTGCGGGCGCGGGAAAGCTGACCTGCCTCTATGAGAAGCAGAGCCTCTGAAAAACGGTCCGCGCCGGATGATGCGGCGGCGTGCAAGTGGCTCACAAGCGCGTTATAGGCGGAATTGATAGAAACCATTTTTTCCTCCGCCCATGCGCGTTCGGGGCCGTCCGCGAAGCGATCCGGATGCCATCTGCGTGCAAGCTCGCGGTACGCATGATGGATTTCATCCTGCGTTGCATTCTTTGCTACGCCGAGTATGCGATGGTAATCAGTCAAGCGACACCTCAAATATATTATTCCATATCTATTATACCATATATGTCAATTACGATTGGCTGTAATTCATTGAGAAGGAATGACGAAACAGCGAATATTTCGTCGATATCCCTGTATAAATTAATGAAACCGCCCCGATTTGCAAAAAGAACGCGTACGGTTACAGTAATCACGATTTTGTATATTGAGTTTAAAAAAGATTTCGACATGTATCGCTCATAATGACGATTATGTCGAAATCTTTTTTGTGAAATCAAGCGCCTTAAGCGGCAAATATGCGCTTAAAGCGCTTGATTGATGCCTTTTCTTTTAAAAAGGCGCGATAAAAAGGTCGAAATGCGTGTCGAAATGTCGATAATCGCGTATGTTTTCTCGACGCAGAAACGCGGAAATAAATCGGCCGTTCATGTATAATCCCCGCGTTGAAGGGAGGGAAAACGGTACATATGCGGGTAAGCGCCGAAGGTTTTCTAATCATTAACTTCCTGATGAACTTCCTCATTATGTATCTGGCCTGCCGCGGCACTTGGTTTCTGAGATGCAGGCGGCTGATGACTTCCTCTGCCTTCGCAAGCGTATACGCGCTCGTCGACGCAATCAGGCTGCTTCCTCTGTGGGCGGATGTGCTTTCCATTCTGACGATGCTGTTGCTTGCGTTCCCGCTGAAGGATTTTCCGTTGTTTTCGCGGGCGGCTGTGTACGCTATGAGCATTGCGCTTATGCTGTCCGGCCTCGTTCGCGCAATTCTTCTGCGGGGCGTTTTGCCAATTTGGGCGTGTCTGATTTCGCTTGCAATCGTGATTCCTATATCGTTTGCGGGAAGAGGACGGATGATGGGACGGACAAATAAAACGGATGTAAGAGTCCGCGCGCTGATGAAAAACAGAACGTGCGAATTCACTGCGCTTGTGGATACGGGAAATCTGCTTACGGAGCCTGTAAGCGCGCTGCCGGTGCTGATTGCAGATGAAAAGGCGCTCGGCCGTATGTTTTTTCTCGCGGGATCAAAGGATGAGCATCTCAGGGAAGTGGAGTATGCGTCCGTCGGCGGCAGCGGCAGAATGCGTCTGGTTCGCCCTGACAGGATGGAAGTGTATAACGGAAAAAGATGGGTAACGGCGCCGGAAATGTGGGTAGGGCTTTTTCCCGGAAAGATGAACCGGGGAATTCATGCGCTCGCACCGGGCGCGGTTTTGAGGTTGCTGTCGGGAAAATAAAGAGAAAAGGGGGAGGGAATATGAGTATATTTCCTGTCAAATCGGTGGGAAGAACGGTGTACGGCTTAATCGTACGGATACGCAAGGGAAGCGTAGCATATATCGGCGGAAGCGATATGCTGCCGGAGCCTTTGAGCCGTGAGGAAGAGGAAAAGCTTGTAAGGCGCTCGGATGCAGGCGATGAGATCGCAAGAGCGGCTTTGATCGAAAGAAACCTGCGCCTGGTCGTGTTTATCGCGCGTAAGTTTGAGAACACCGGGCTTGGCATTGAAGATCTCATATCAATCGGCGCGATCGGCCTGATCAAGGCGATAAACTCCTTTAAGCTCGATAAACAGATTAAGCTCGCTACCTATGCATCCCGTTGCATTGAAAACGAGATATTGATGGTATTAAGAAGAACCAACCGGCTGAAGAGCGAGGTTTCCTTTGATGAACCGCTCAATACCGACTGGGATGGAAATGAATTGCTGCTTTCGGATGTAATGGGCACGGAGGCGGATCTGGTTTCAAAGGATATAGAGGCGTATGAAGAAAAGCGGGCGCTTCACGCAGCAATTGAGAAGCTGAATTCCCGTGAACGGGAGATTATCGACCTAAGATACGGCATGCGCGACGGAAACGAGCGCACGCAGAAGGAGGTTGCCGATATGATGGGAATCAGTCAAAGCTACATATCCCGCCTTGAAAAGAAGATCATTGGTAAGCTTCATAGGGACATGCAGAAGCTGGCATAGCGGATAAAACAAACATGCAGGCGGCGGATCGGATTGAAACGGTTCGCCGCCTGTATGTTTGCTTATTGTGATACAATTTGCTCAGGGGATGAAATAGAGCATTCGCATTGCAGAGGTCATAGGTATAGAATCCGGTATGATTTACCATCAAACCAGTCAGAAATAACTGGTTTTTACTTTTCTTTTGAGATACGATAGTGATATAATAAGCCGTAAATACATATTATCGGGAAGCTGAAAATGAAGAAAAAAATGATTTCATGTATATCCTGCTGTCTGTGCATGTTGATGATACTTTCATCATGCATTGGTTCAGCGCAACTGTTGACCCCTCTTCGGATTCCTTCGCAGATAGAAATAGTGCTGAAATATACGATATTCAATTTCATAGAGGCGGCAGAGACGCCCGCCCAGAAAATACACTTTATGCTTTCCAGTATTCTATCGAAAACGGAACAACAACCATTGAGTGCGATATGCAGATGACGAAGGACGGACACCTTGTGATGTCGCACAATCCAGCATTGAATCCGGACATCACCCGTGATTCAGAAGGAAATCCGATTGGAGAAGAGAAAGTATTCATCAACAGTTTGACTCTGGATGAAGTCAGATCGTATAATGTTGGCCGCATGAATGAATCTTCTGAGTATTACCGGCTGCACGGAATGACCCAGATACAGGCCGATGCACATATTCCGACATTAAGAGAACTGTTTGAATTGGTGGCATCATCAGGAAATGACCGGATAAGAATGAACATAGAGGTCAAAGCGTATCCGGATCCTGCGCAAGGCAGCTTACATGAAAACGCAACCGATCCGGATCTTATGGTAAAGGAATTCTATGAACTGACAAAAGAATTCGGCTTTGAAGACCGCGTAACCCTGCAGTCTTTCGACTGGGCAGCGCTGAAAACCATGGAACAACTTGATGCGAGCATTGAAACATGCGCGCTGTACAACGAAACAGATGATTGGGAAGGCCCGGATGCGAAAACCTTATGGCTCGGAAGAGACGAACCTTCGCCCTGGCTGGGAGGATTAAACATTCATCATTTTGAAGGAAATCCGGTGAAAGCCGCTCATTCATTGGGCATTGACGCCATTTCTCCTTATTATCCGCTTGTAACGGAAGATCTGGTTCAGAGCGCCCACGCATTGGGTATGAAGGTCGTTGCGTGGACTGTCAACGATGTGCAAGACATGGAAAAACTCTATGCTATGGGCGTCGATGGCATGATAAGCGACAAGACATGGACGCTGAGAGAATTCTTCGAATCAAAAGGCGAAGCACTTCTGCCAAAGCAGGCAGTAGATGCGCCGTATCATCTTGATAAGGATCATCATGATGTAGAAATCGGTCCTTTCGAAGAAGGAAAAGACGCATCACATTAAGGAATAACACGAAAGCTGCAAATATCATCCCGTATTTTCCCGTCATTTTTCCCTTTTTGCCCTGGGGTAATCCCTATGCAGCAATTCGTGCGATTGTATTCAAAAGCACGTAATTTGCCAAAAATCCTGCATTTCGATGCGGGATATTTTGTTTTATCCGCCTGTTTCTGCAAGTTGAGTGTAAAAGTAATGCGGAAGCGTTAAAAGTGTCAACATTTTGATCCCAACGAAGATTTTTTCATAGAGGAAAATTTCCGGGGATTGGAAGTCGGTTGAATTTGAACAGCCTGCTTAGCGGATCAGTGACAGCAGCCGAGATATCATTCCACAAGGCGCTGACGTGATATATCCGGGCGATTTTGGACCCGGCGAAAGCAGAACGATTGTGATGTAACGGAAAGGATTTGATGGTTTCTTTTTGCAACGGACATGATCTTCCCGCGAGCACCAACATTCCAAGAACATTCATTTAAAAAGCCGCCTTCGCATAAAATGAGTAATCGGCTTATGCAAAGGCGGGTTATGTCAGCACATTTGAAATTGTCATTAAAAAATCTGTATTTCAGGAAATTCCCAAGCAGTCACTTCAAAGGGGATGATTTAATCTCATTATACATTTTTCTCGTATATGAGCCGTAATCCCTTAAGCGTCAGAAGTCCGTCCAGCACGTTGATTTCGGGTGCGTCTTCTTTGATCATGACAGCCATGCCGCCGGTGGCAACTACGGTGCAGTCGCTTCCGATTTCTTCCTTCATCTTGCGGATCAGGTAATTCACAAGGCCGATATGGCCGTAGAGGATACCGGACTGGAGGTTGGCGATGGTATTCCTGCCGATGACGGACGGGGGCTTGATGAGCTCAAAACGGGGAAGCTTTGCCGTGCGCTCGACGATTGCGTCGGCTGTGACCTTAAGGCCGGGGCAGATTGCGCCGCCTAAGAATTCGCCCTTTTCGGACACTACGCCAAAGCTCGTCGCGGTTCCGAAATCGATGAATATGCACGGCCCGCCGTAGAGGTAGTAGCTGGCTACGGCGTTTGCGATTCGGTCGCTTCCCAGTTCTCTGGGGTTATCGTAGCGGATATGAACGCCGGTTTTAATGCCGGGAGCCACGAACATGGGCGCAAGTCCGAAATAGGACTGGCACATATGCTCGATGGTGAAATTAATCGTGGGGACGACAGAAGAAATCACAATGCCCTGAACAATCGACATTTCGAGATTCTTATGCCTGAAAAGGTTTACAAGCAGTATGCCGTATTCGTCGCTGGTCATAGTGCGGTTGGTGGAAATGCGCCAGTAATTGACCATGATTTCTCCGTCAAACAGCGCGCATTTGATATTGGTGTTGCCGATATCCATGGTTAGAATCATATTGCTTTACTCCCGCCGGTTTGTTTTTGTACTTGTCTTAAGGCAGTTACGATTGCAGGAACGATTAGGAACGCCGCCAGCGCTTCCAAGCCGCCTGCGCCGGATGCGATCATTCCCATAATGCCCCAGAAGCTTTTAATGCCGAGCTTCGCCATAAGCTGAGCAACGTCAAGCCCCGATATCTCGTAGAAGAAAATCATGAGACCGAGATAGAAAATCGTATTGGTGATGGAGCCGATGATCGAGGAAATGCCCAAAGACAGATGCTTCTGGAAACGGATGCGGTTTAGAAGAGCGGCGCAATAGTGCGTTGTCACCGGCACCAGCAGGCGCGGAAGCATACACATCAGTATAAATAATAACGGGCTTTCGGCGTTCAGCGCCGCTGCAAGCCCCGAGGGGGCTGTAAGGGTTAAACCGTACACGCTCATGATGGAGCAAAGGCCGAAGGCGAAGCCGTATAAAAGACCGCTTTTCAGCCCCATAAATAATGTGCCGGCGATGACCGGAATATGCAGAATGGTTACATTGATTGCGCCAAGCGGTATAAGGCCGATCGGGGTTATGCCCAAAAGAAATGTTAGTGCGAGAAACATGGCGTTCAGAACGAGTTTTTTTACAGATGAGCTTCGCATTTCAGTTCCCTCCGTTCAGGTTCCCAAAGGATACCCTACGTATAAAATAGAAGAAAATACCCGTGTGCGGCTCCGAAAAGATGCCGCCTTCAGACACATTATATCACAAATTTTTTTATGCTATTGCACATATAAAGTAAAATGTGGTATGATAATAAAAAACTAACGGAGGGATGAAGATGGGCTGCAATTGCGATAACTGCGGAGGCGTAGTAACGGGCCTTCATCATATAGGCGTTCATGTGAGGGATGCGAAGATATCAGAAAAGTTCTATGTGGAATTGCTGGGCTTTGAAAAGACGGCGGAGTTTCATAACGGTCCTACGACGCTCGTTTTCGTAAAGGCGGGAAGCTGCGTAATCGAGCTGATCGAAAACGCGGACAAGACCGAAAGACCCAAGGGCGTAATCGATCACGTTGCGCTTCAGGTTAAGGATATCGAAAGCCTTGTATGCCGCCTGATTGAAAAGCAGATCGTATTCGATACGATGGATATTCAGGTAAATCCCTGGCTGTTCGGCGGCGCGAAGAATATATTCTTCAAAGGCCCGGATGGCGAAAGAATCGAGTTTTTTGAAGTGCCGGAGGTGTGATGGATATGACGATTGAAAGACGCGATATGACGGTTGAAATCCGCGAAAAGATGCGCGGGGGAAACGGACAGGCGGAGATTACGAAGCTTTCGGGCACTCTGCCCGGAAACGTAAGGCTGTTTGCGCAGATTCGCTTGACGCCCGGCTCTTCCATCGGATACCATGTACACGAGGCTGAAACGGAGATGTTCGCCTTTGTATCCGGTAAAGGCAGGGTACAGGACGACGATGAATTCAGATCTGTTTCTGCCGGCGACAGCATGATTACATTTCCGGGACACGGACACGGCGTGGAAAATACGGGCGATGAGGATCTGATCCTGATCGCCGCGATTGTGAAGGAATAATTATTCCGATACGAGCGCAAGGCTTGCGTCCTGTATGAAACGCTCAAAATCCGGCACGGATACGTTGTTGGAAAGGAATACTGCGACGATGGGGGAAGAAGCGAATATGATTCCCGCGTCGTGCGAGGTGCCGGAATCCTCGCCGGTTTTGTGCGCTACATCGATATCCATGGGATCAAGGAAAAACGGGATCTTGCCGTTTAAACGCTGATTTAACAGGATTTCGATCATTTCCCGGCTTGCACTTTCGCTAACAAGCTCGCCCCTTTGAAGCTTTACAAGAAAATCGGCGACGGATTTTGCGGTGATGGTGTTCTGAATGCCTCTTTTTGAACTTTCGGAGTCAAACATCTTGCGGCGAAGGCGCATGCCGGTAAGGCCGTATGCATCCAGCGTCCGGTTTACGCTTTCGATTCCGAGAATATCGATCATGAGATTGGTCGCTGTGTTGTCGCTTACGATAATCATCAGCGTAACGAGGTCGAGAACCGTTACGGTAAGCCCCGAATGCATGTAGGTGAGCGCGCCGCAGGAGGGAACCTTGTCGGCGTCCTTTACGATTACAGGCATGTCTTTGTTAAGCGTGCCGTCGTCAAATCTTCGAAACGCTTCAAGCATCAGGGAGAGCTTTATGACGCTTGCCGCGATCAAGGGAAGGTTCTCATTGAAGTACAGCGCTTCGCCGTTTGCCGTATCGATGACGGCAAGGGCGGCATCTCCCGGGATCGATTGGATGTTGGATAGAATTTCACTTTTTTTCATTGATTGTTACGCTCCTTAAATGAGGTGAATGGTTTTGAAGGAAACAAGCTTTACATTCGCGTCGCCCGCCGACGGACTCGATATCCATGTGCTCCTGGTTGAACCGACGGGAGATACGAAGGGTACGATTCTGATGGCGCACGGCGTGATGGAATACAAGGAACGGTATCTTCCCATGATGCGCGTATTTGCCGAGAATGGCTTTGTGTGCGCGATGAACGATCATCGCGGATACGGCAAGAGCATCAAGAATGCGGATGATTACGGATATACCTATGAGCAGGGCGCGAATGGCATGATGATGGACACGCGCGCGCTCGGCAATTGGATGATGAAGAAGTATTACGGCAAGAAGCACTTTCTATACGGACACAGTATGGGCGCGCTGCTGGCGGTAAACTATTTGAAGACGCATTCCAAGGAACTGCACGGAGCGATATTAAGCGCGCTTCCCGCCGCCAACCCCGCTGCATCCATCGGCAAGCAGTATCTTCGAATCTGGCAGGGCATCAAGGGCGCGCGCTTCCGCGATCAGGTGACTGCGAAGCTGGTATTCGACCGCTATATCAACCGCTTCAAGGCGGAAGGCTCTCAGAATGCGTGGATCAACAGCGACCCCGAGCGCGTGAAGGCGTATGAGGAAGATCCCATGTGCGGAGGACTTTTAACGATCGACGGCTACAGGGCGCTGATCGACCTGATGGCCTCGGCATATGATGCAAAGAGCTTTCAGAACGTTCAAAGCGCGATGCCGGTGGAAATACTGGCGGGCTCGGACGATCCCTGCGCGAACGGCGAGACCGGCGCGAGAAAGGGACGCGAATTTTTGAAAAGCGCCGGGTTTACCAGAGCGTCTTACACGATGTATCCCGGCATGCGGCATGAGATTCACAACGAACCGGACGGCGAGCGCGTGATTACGGATATGGTCAATCAGCTAATGGCCTGGCTGTGAGATATTCTTTCGAATTTCTTCAACGCGGGACATGAGCGCACTTTTTCGGTTTTCAATCTCCTCGCTTAAAACGAGCGCAAAAAGCGCGTGAAGAACCAAACCGATTTCGCTTCCGCGAAGCCCCGCCGCCTTCAGATCATTTCCGTTTATGTCAAGATCGTGTATATCGGTAACTGCGCCTTCGCTGATCGCCTGATGGTATTGTGCCTCAAGCTGATCGGCGTAGGCGTATTTTTGCGGATGCATAGCCGGGTTTTGCCCTGAAAAATCTGCTCGGAGCAGGGGGAGGAGAGACGAGAACACATCCTTTCCCAGCCGCGCCATTTCGCGCCGCACGGATTTTCTCTCTGCGGGAATTCGGATTTCGTGCTCGGATACGAGCTTTAAAACACGGTTTAATGTGTTTTTGTCGCATTTAAGACGTGCGAGCGCTTTTTCGGCAATTTGAACGCTCACGGCGGGATGGCCCCTGAAATGGGATACGCCCATAGCGTCTACGGTATGCATATGCGGCTTTCCGGAGTCGTGAAACAGCATGGTGAGCCGGCTGATTTCGTCATTCGGCGCGCCCGAAACGGCTTTTGCTGTGTGCGTCCATACGTCGTAGGCGTGGTGGGGGGTGTTCTGCGGGAAATCCCGCATGGGCGAAAGCTCCGGAAATACGGAAAAAATGATTTCGCTGTATTGGGTAAGAACGCTTTCAATCCCTTTTCCGGTCAGCATGCGCTTGATTTCTATAAGGATTCTTTCGGGGGATACGATATTTACCGAATCGGCAAGGCGGATTGCCGATTTTCGGGTGTTCTCTTCCAGTACGAAGCCGTATGCAGACGCAAAACGGATTGCGCGGAGAATTCTGAGAGAATCCTCCCGAAAGCGTTTTTCGGGATCGCCCACAGTTCGTATAACGCCGTTTTTCAGATCATCAAGCCCTGAAAAAAGATCGACGATGCCGGTCTCCGGGTGGCAGGCCATGGCGTTGATCGTAAAATCGCGCCTTGCAAGATCCAGCGAAAGCTCCTTTACGAATTCCACGCGGTCAGGCCTTCTGTGGTCGGTATATTCGCCGTCCTTTCGGTAGGCGGTGATTTCGTAGGGAATGCCGTTTTTATACACGGTGATCGTTCCGTGAACAAAACCGATATCGCTGATGCGTTCGCTTTGAAAGCACTCGGCGATTTCCTTTGGAGAAGCGCCGGTGGTGAGATCCCAATCGTTGGGTTCGATTCCAAGGAGCGAATCGCGGACGCAGCCGCCGACGGCATATGCCTCGTGACCGCGTGCGTTCAGCGCTTGAATAAGAGATGTAACATCTTCGGGGAATGTGATCATGGTATCCTCCCGGTTATCGGATTTTTCTATGATAGCCATAGATTAGAGGTTTGTCAAGGGATATGCATATGGAAGGAGTATGAATATGAGAATTCTTTCGATTGGAAACAGCTTTTCGATGGATGCGCAGACATGGGCAAGGGATATTGCGCTTGCGGGAAATGTTGATATTAAGCTTGGGAATCTGTATATCGGCGGATGCTCACTGGAAAGGCACTGGTCGAATGCACAGAGCGGCGAAGCGGCATATGAATATTTTGAGAACAATAAGCCGGTTGGGTATGCTGCGATGGAAACGGTGCTTGCCGACGGCAAATGGGATTATGTAACGCTTCAGCAGGCCAGTCATTTTTCCGGAATGCCGGAAACCTATGATCCGTATATTGAAAAGCTTGCAGATTTCGTAAGAGAAAAAGCGAAGGACGCGAAAATCGCCATTCATCAGACGTGGGCGTACGAGTCGAACAGTACGCATCAGGGCTTTCCGGAATACGGATGCGACAGATTTCAAATGCATGACAGAATCCGAAATGCATACGCGATTGCGCAAAATAAGATCGGCGCGGAGCTGATACCGGTGGGAGAAGCGGTAAGCAGAATCCGTGAATGCGATTTGTTCAATATCGAAAAGGGCGGAAAACAGATCACGCGGGACGGTTTCCATCTGTCATTTATAGAGGGAAGATACTTAGCCGGTGCTGTGTGGTATGAATTTTTCACGGGAAAGGATATCAGGGAGAATGGATTTGTACCCCAAAGGATGGAGTACCTTGGAAGGGATAAGGAGACGGGCGAAAAGATATTAAGGCCGATAAAGGCGTTGATTCCGTCGGCAGAAGAGATGCAGGCGCTTAAGGAAGCGGCGCATGAGGCGGCAATAAGGTAGAGCTATGAGGCTGATTGCGGATTTTCGGTCGTCATGCTGCTTCGGATATGTGTAATAACGAAATATGTAAATTTGGAATCGGAAGATTTTGCCGGCTTACAAGCCGCTTGACGTTCCTTCTCTGAAGGGTGCGTTCCTGTTTATTTTGTTAACATCGGAAATTGTGCTGAATTTGATTCTGCGCTTCCCCATTGATTCAAGCGTTTGAGCCTGATTCATGCATCCCTCCGTTTTTGATGTTTGACTTATGAATACAAGCCGGAATATACGAAAAACCCGCTTCTGCGAAATTGTATGCAGAAGCGGGTTTGCTTGTTCAGATGTGTATGGAAGTGCCGGATTTTGAGGATTCGGCGGCTGCGAACATGACGCGCATGGCGAAGATGGATTCGCTTGCGTCCAGCCGGCTTGTTTTGCCGGTTGTGATCGCGCGGATGAATTCGTCAATTACGCCGGTGTTTCGTATGTTTCCTGCCAGCTGTTCGTCGTTGGTGAGCTGTTTATCGGGGTTGAGGCGCGTGATCGTTCCGTCCTTATGCTCAATAATCAAAGAGTGTTCGGGATCGGAATAGAGCTTGATTGTGCCTTCCGTTCCGAAGATGCAGGTGGAATTGTCCTCCTGACCGTAATTCGTCCAGCCTGCGTGCAGCGTTCCGGTTGCGCCGCTTTCGGAGGTGAGAATGCAGAAGCAGTTGTCGTCAACGCCGATCAGTTCGCCGGAGGGCAGGCGTTTGTTGAGCGTTTTGGTAACGGCATGCACCTTTACGATGTGCTCGTCCAACAGGTAATGGAGAAGATCTGCCTTATGAACGCCGAGATCCGCCATTGCGCCGAAGGCCGCGATATTCTTATCGAAGAACCATGTGTTTGCCATGCCCGTCCAGATCTCCGGGCCGGGATGAGCAAAGCGGGTATCGAAGGTGAGGGGACGACCGATTTCACCGGACTGTATGCGCTTTTTCGCCTCGACGTGCGCGCCCATAAAGCGCTGATTGAGGCCGATCAGAAGGCGCTTGCCCGTCATTTCTGCGGTATGCGCCATTTCCTCGCATTCGTCAAGCGTAGTAGCCATGGGCTTTTCGCAGAGCACATGCTTTCCGCTCTTGAGCATCTGAATGGTGTTCTGGGCGTGATGAATATTGGCGGTGCAGATGCTGACCGCGTCTGTATCGGATGCAGCCAGTTCGTTTATCGAGGAAAACACCCGTCCGCCGTATTGGTTCGCGAGCGCTTTTGCGCGGGAAGGGTCTACATCATAAAAACCGACGATTTCACAGGCGGGGTTTAATGAGTATTCCGGGGCGTGGCGCAAAGAAGCGATTTTTCCGCAGCCAACGATGGCAACTTTTAACTGTTGCATGGGACTCGCCTCCAAATCTATATTAACGGTATTGCTTATTTATCCTTTCGCTGCATGAGAACGGCGAAAATGATGATCGCGCCGATAAAGGCGTTGGAGAGGAATGCGTCGATGTGAAGAAGTACGACGAGGTTATCCATGATGCCGATGATCAGAACGCCGAGCACGGTGCCGATGATCGAGCCGCGTCCGCCGGCCATGCTGGTTCCGCCGACGACGACCGCCGCGATGGCGCTCATTTCAAGGCCGCTGCCGGCGCTTGCAACGTCAACACCGCGAAGACGTGCTACCTGCGTAATGGCGGCGATGGATACAATCAGACCCATCAGCATGTAGACTGCGATTTTGACTCTGTCTACGTTGATACCGGAGAGGCGGCTGGTGCGCTCGTTGGAGCCGACGGCGTAGATATGGCGGCCGAAGGCGGTGTGCTTGGAGATCACGTACATGATCACGACAAGTATCAGCCAGTAGATAATCGGGAGCAGCATTACGTCTTCCATGAATTGAAAGCCGCCGCCGAAGGACACTGTCGCATCCTTGTTAAAGATGTGTACGATGCCTTCAACGATCTGCTTGAGCGTCATATTGGCAAGGGGCTGGAAGGAGGTGGGAACCTCAATCTTGGTGCTCTTGGTGAAGTACTGCGCAACAGAGCGGACGATGTTCATAATGCCGAGGGTAACGATGAACGGGGGAATGCGTCCCTTGGTTACGCCGACGCCTGTGAGCGCGCCCAGAATCAAACCTACCGCCAGACCCATACCGATGGCAACGAGGTAATTGGGCATGCCGACCAGGCCGTTATTTACAAAGAAGCCGCTCTGAGATACGTCCAGAACCACCATGACTACGGTGGCAACGCCTGCGAGGGTGGAGCCTACGGCAAGGTCGATGCCGCCGGTGATGATGACGAAGGTCATACCGAGGGCTACCATACCGATGGAGGCGTTGGAACGGAGTACATTCAGGAAGTTGAGCAGCCATTTGCTGCCCCAGTCCGCATAGCTTTTAAATTCAAAGTTCAGCGTGTTGCCGTGCGCATAGGTGAGAATGATGATCATCACGATGGCAGTGATGAACACGGAAAATACGGGGACATGCTTCCATGCGTAAGCAAATTTGCGGGGGATGAATACGGCGATCAGGCCTGCGGCGGCCAGGATGATGCCGGTCAGAGTGACGAAGATATGCGCTTTTCCGATCATGAGGAGAAGGCGCTCTGAGGTGGTTAATAAGTCGCCGGTGGTAACGGACGATGCATCTGCAAGCGCCTGATTAGCGGCGGGCATGAGCGCGTCTGCCGTTTCCTTTATATACTGTGCGCGGCTGAAAAGCGCTTCAATTGCGGGAACAAAGAGGTCGATCTCTGCGGGAACGTCTGCTTCCGTCTTCGTGATTTCTTCATGCGCCCACGGAAGATCGGATTTTTTATATACGTCCTGAATGCCGGAAACGGCTGTGATTACCTTGGCTTCCGCATTGGTAAGCGACTTAAGAGCAGCTGAAAATTCGTCTTCAAAGAGGGCGTAAGTGAGATCGTAGGCGGCGTCCTCAATATTGAGACCGGCGGAGCGAAGCTCAGCAAGCGCTGCTTTAAAATTGGAAGGTTCAAAGGCTGCCTCGGTATCAAGCCCTGCTTCGATTACGTCGGAGTTCTCTTTAATAGCATCCGCCGCTTCAAAGAGCATTTTGATTAACTCATCGCCGGATGAACGGGCCAGATATCCTTCATAGAGCGCTTTTGCATTATTCAGCGCCTCTTCGGTATCCTTAAACGCAGTATCCGCCTGCTTTACGGCAGTTTCAGCCTTTTTAACGGCGGAGGGGGCTGCTTTTGCGGCGGAATCAGCGTGCGCCTGATTGCGCGCGGAGTGATTGAGGGCGTCTACATACACGCTGTTCAAGCGGCTGCCTTCGTTTCTGAAGGTGGAGCCTACAATACCGGTAATAATCAGCGCAATGGCGGCTGCCAGGGCGATGAGACCGATGATTCTTGCGATTTTAAACTTCATTTGCACTATTCCTCTCTATCCGCTTTTTACATGCTGCCGCCGGTAGCAAGGAGCATGATGTTCTGCTCGTTTAGATCTTTGTCCCGAAGCTCGCCCCGGATTTCACCGTGGAACATGACGAGCGCGCGGTCCGACAGGCGTATGACTTCCTGCGCTTCGCTGGAGAGTATGCATACCGCTACGCCGTTTTCGGCCAGGCGCAGGATGATATCGTAGATTTCTTCCTTTGCGCCTACGTCTACGCCCTGCGTGGGGTTGTCAAATACCAGTATATCCGGCTTGGCGCTGAGCCATTTGGCGAGAACCACCTTCTGCTGATTGCCGCCGGACAGGCTTGTGATTCGATCAGACAGGGAATCGAGTTTAATTGAGAGGTTTTTCACCTGCTTTTGCATCGCGGCTTTTTCTTTTTTATGGTCGATCAGATGAAAGCGGGAAAGCTCTTCATAGGTGACGATCGAACCGTTTTCAAGAATGCTCATATCCTTGATAATGCCGTTTTCCTTGCGGTCGCGCGGAACATAGCCGATGCCCTTTCTGCGTGCGACGCGGGTGGTGCGCATGTGAACAGGCTTGCCGTTTACAAGGATTCTGCCGGTATAGGACGGATTCACGCCGAAGATCGTCTGGAAAAGCTCGCTTCTTCCGTCGCCCAAAAGCCCGGTAAAGCCGAGAATTTCGCCCTTTTTCAGGGTAAAGGAGATGTTCCTGAAGGCGCGTTCAAAGGATAGATTTTCTACTCTGAGCGCTTCCGCAGTGATATTTGAATTTCTGTACAGCTTTTCGGTTCTTACATCGTGACCGACCATGTGCTTTGCAAGGGAGGCTTCGGTTGCGTCCTTTACAAGGCCTGTGTGAACCAATACGCCGTCTCTCAGCACAGAGTACGTGTCGCAGATGGTCAGAACTTCTTTCAGCTTGTGAGATATGAAAATGATGGACACGCCCTGTCCTTTCAGGGTGCGCATCATGTTGAATACGCGTTCAATTTCCACCTCGGTCAGCGAGGTAGTGGGCTCGTCCATGATGATGGTGGTCGCCTTCATTAAAAGCGCGCGTGCGATTTCAATGATCTGCTTGTAGGATGCGTCGAGCTCGCGGACGATCGTCTTGGGATCAAGCGACACATTCATGCGCCTTAGCACATTCTCCGCTTCCTTAATCATGTACGAGCGGTCCAGAAACAGGCCGTTTTTCTTTTCGCGGCCGATAAACAGGTTTTCGTAAATGCTCAGATCCGTCACCAGGTTCAATTCCTGATGAATGAATGCGATGCCTGCGTCCATGGAATCGCGGGGCGTTTGAAAGGAAACGGTTTTGCCGTTCAGGCTGATTTCGCCTTTATCTGCTTTGATAACGCCGCCCAGAATGTTCATGAGGGTCGATTTTCCCGCGCCATTTTCGCCGAGCAGCGCGTGAATCTCTCCGTCACCCAGAGAAAAGTTTACGTTCTTCAGCACCTGATTGCTGTCGAAGGATTTTAAGATGCCCGTCATGCGCAGAGACATGGATGCACCTCCCGTGATTGATAAACTCATGAAGGCAGGCCATGACGGATTTGCCATCATGGCCTGCCCAATCAAGTTAGGAAACGATTAGTAGGGAGTGTTCGCGTCGAGGAACTCGGGAGCGTTGTCACGGTCTACGATGGTGGTGGGGATGACAACGGTGTGCTCAACTGCTTCGCCATTGATAACGGCTACAGCGTTCTCGATGCAGGCGATGATCATGTTCGGGGAATAGGTGGCAGAAGCTACCCAGATGTTTGCGTACTTCTCATCCAGCATCATGTTGAAGTATTCCTGGCATCCGCCGCCGCCGGTGATGGCCTTAACGTCGGTGCGGCCGGCCTCGAGGATGGCCTGCAGAGCGCCGATGGAGGTTTCGTCGTCCAGAGAGAATACGGCGTCGATCTCGCTGTAAGCGGTCAGAGCGTCGGTCATATCCTTGAGGCCTGCTTCACGGGTGAAGTCGGAAGCTACTTCAGCGATGAGTTCGATGTCGGGGGCGTTCTCGGCAATGTAATCCTTGAAGCCGGCCATGCGGTCATCGTTTACGTTGCCGGCAGCGGGCTTGCACAGAGCAACAACCTTGCCCTTGCCTTCGAGCTTCTCGGCGATGTAGCGGCCGCCTTCGTAGCCCATGCCGTAGTTGTCACCGGTGAGGAGGTACATGCCGTCGGCATACTGCTCGTTCACAGCGATGATCATGTCGAAGTTGGAGATCAGGATGCCCTGCTCCAGAGCCTTTTCAGCAGCGGTCTCAACGCCGGTGAACTGGGGCCATACAACGATAGCGTCTACGCCCAGGGTGATGAGGGTTTCGATCTGAGAGGACATTTCTTCAGCGTCGGAAGAGGTGAGGAACTCGTAGTTGATGTCGAGAGAATCAGCAGCCTGCTGTGCATAGTAGGCAACGCCGCCTACCCAGCCGTGGGTGGTCGCGGGAGCGAGAATGCCGATGTAGGGTTTGTCTTCTTCGGCAGTTGCGATGCTCATCATGGCAAAAGCCATTACGAGAGCGAGCATGAGGGCGATGATCTTTTTCATGGGTGATCCTCCTTTTATTATGGTTTTTTATAACCATGGCGATATTATAACATTAAAAAGTATGAATTACAACCGGATATAAATTCATAAAGCAAAATTAATTCAGGAAAGTCCGGAACCTGATGAATAATCAGCCGTCTAATAAGAAGAAGGTGTTAAGGAGGCGAATGTACATGTATAAAAAGCTGCTGTCCGTATTTTTGACGCTTGCTTTAATAATGCCGCTTTCATTCCCGAAGGATGCATATGCTTCGGGAATCGGAGATTTCGGCATTGAGTGGATGAAAACCATGTCGGTTGGCGAAAATGAAAACATACTGATTTCGCCTGCGTCCGCCTATTTTGCTTTGGCGCTTGCGTTTATGGGAGCACAAGGAGAAACGAGAAGCGAAATTCTTAAGGCACTCCATGCGGACGAGGCAAATGCGGAGGATGAAGCGAGGAGTATATTTTTATCTCTCACGGACGAAGAAATCGAAGGCACGCTTTCAATTGCATCCTCGGTGTGGACGGACGGGGAGTACGAAATTGCAGACGCATATGCAAAAGCGATACAATTCAATCTTGACGGCGAAAGCATTTCCATGGAACTTTCGGGGATCGAAGCCGTGAATGCGGTAAACGGCTGGGTCAGCGAAAAAACAAACGGATTAATAAACAGCCTTCTTAATAAACCGCTGGATAAGGATACTCTTATGCTTTTGATCAATGCGCTGTATTTTGAAATGGATTGGCAGAGACGTTTTTTGAATGTGAATACGGGTAAAAGCGCATTTACGCTGGATGACGGATCGGAGACAAGCGCCGAATACATGCGTATGACGCATTATTTTAAGTATTTAAAGCTTCCCGGCGGAGAAGAAATTATCAGAATTCCCTATGAAGACGAATGCTTTGCGTTCTACGCAATAAAGCCGAAAACTGGCGAAAGCGCATCGGAATGCCTTGAGAATTTAGAGTATCAGGAGATAATGCGGGTAAATGACGCCGAGGAATCGAGAATTGTGCTTTCCATTCCGAAATTTGAAATGGAAAGCACGCTCATGTTCAAGCCGCAGCTTATGGAAATGGGCGTGGTATCGGCCTTTTCGCCGGATAAAGCCGAATTTTTCAATATGCTGCCTGATGGAGATACGCCTATATACATATCGGATATACTTCAAAAGACAAATATCCGCGTAGGCGAGGAAGGCACTCGGGCGGCTGCGGCCACAGCGACGCTCATTGATGCGGCTTCGGCCCCGGATATGACGGAAATCATAGAACTTTCATTTGACAGAAGCTTTGTATATCTCATTTCCGATACCAAAACGAACGCCGTTTTGTTTATGGGTGTCCTTTCCAATCCGGATAGTGCGGTGTTTTCTCAAAACTCCAGCTTATGGAGCATCAATGACGGCGCACCCGGATTGACTGCCGAGGCGGGCGGAAAAGAATATGAGATTCCATCCGGTTCATACGAGCTTTCAAGCGGGGATATGGGCGTGATTGCGTGCGGCGTGCATCCTCTGGAGATGGGAGAGTATCCGGAGATTCCTGCGGGCGATCCAAGGGAGATTTTGCTTCATTGTGAAGTGGAGCCGGACTATGTGACCGTTCGCATGTGGCCGTATGACGCCGTGCATTCCGAGGATATTTATAACGAGCCCTATGAGGAAGCGAGTGTATATAAAAACGCCGTCCGCGTTTTAGGAGACGGCGAATATATTATTGAAGTAACCTGTCATTATGAGAAGTATGCAGATCTTTCCGGTACGGCGTCGTACACATTCAAGGCGGGATGAAGCTCACAGCTTTCCCAGCATGCGCGTAATATCCTTCATAGCGCCTGCGATTACGATGTTTTCGCCGGAGCGGAAGGTAAAGTCCGGGCTGATGACGGGGATCAGGGCGGATGAACGCATTACGCCGATCACGTTGATATTGTGGCGGTTTCTGAGCGAGAGCTCGGAAACCGTTTTTCCTACCCACGCGTCGATGGGGCTGATTTCAAATACGGCGAAATCATCCGAGAGCGGATAATAATCGAAGGCGTGCTTGGTAACGTGCCTTCTTGCGGCTCTGTGCGCTTCGTCCCGTTCGGGATAAATGATTTCATCCGCGCCGCATCGCATCAATAGCTTCGCGTGGCGTTCGCTGTCGGTTTTGCATATGATGCGCTTTGCGCCGCGTTCCCGAAGAAGGAGCGTGATTTCGATGGAATCCGCAAAATCGCTTCCCATGCATACAAAGCATTCGTCAAAATTTGATACGCCAATGGAGTCCACCACATCCTCGTCCGTGCAGTCTGCAATCTGCGCCGACGACACAAATTCGGAGATCTCCTGAACGATCTCTTCATCCGTATCTACCGCAAACACCTCGGCGCCGAGGGAAGAGAGTTCTTTTGCCAGATGGAAGCCGAATCTTCCAAGGCCGATTACGAGAAATGAGCGCATAGAATTTCCTCCGATATTATAAAAGTACATCTTCCTCCGGATAGCGTATGCGCGGTGGCTTCTTCGGCGCGGAAATTGCGAATACGAATGACAAAAGCCCTACGCGCCCGATAAACATGAGGAGTATTACGACAAGTCTTGATGCAACGGACAGAGAGCGCGTGACGCCGAAGGACATGCCTACAGTGCTCATCGCGGAGAACACTTCAAATGCCAGCGCCCGGAGTGATACATCGGGTTCTAAAATGCTTAATAACAGTATTCCCGAGAAGGCCAGCGCGAGATACAGCGAAAATACGATCTGCGCGGTTTTTACGCGTTTATCCTCGGGCTGCCTTGAAAACACGCTGGGGTTTTCGCGTCCGCGGATGTGCGCAAAGAGCGACAGAAGGATTAGCGAAAGCGTGGTTACTTTAAGGCCGCCCGCCGTAGAGCCCGCTCCGCCGCCGACCATCATAAGGAACATAGTCATTAGATATCCGCCGGACGACATCTGAGCGGTATCTGTCGTGTTAAAGCCGGCTGTTCTCGGCGTTACCGCTTCAAAGAGAGAAGCGAGTATACGGGAGGAAAGGGGAAGGGAACGAAGGGTTGCATCTTTTTCCGTAAAGAAGAAAAAGACAGCGGGAAGTACGATCAGCAGAAGAGAAAACGTGAGCATGAGCTTTGTGTGCAGATGATATTTTGAAAAATGATGTCTGCTTAACCTGAAATCGTCCCACACCCAAAATCCGAGTCCGCCGGTCAGGATGAGAAGCATAACTGCAAAATTGACGATGGGATCCGATACAAAGGCGGATAAAGACGAATAGGGCTCAATAATCCCCATAAGATCGAAGCCGGCGTTGCAAAACGCGGATATGGCGTGAAATGCGGAAAACCATATGCCGCGGGCAGCGCCGAAACGAGGAATCATTCTGGTTGCCAGTAGAACGGCGCCGATGGCCTCTGCCGTAAACGCAATCACAGCCACCCTCCGGATCATCGCAACAATGCCGCCAATTTTGGGCGCGGATACGCTTTCCATGAGCATGGAGCGCTCCGAAAGTCCGATTCTCCGGCCGAGGAAGATCGAAAACAGGGCGGCAAAGGTCATAAAGCCGAGTCCGCCGATTTGAATGAGCACGATCAATACAATCTGTCCGAAGAGCGTAAATGTAGTATAGGTGTCCGCGACAATGAGTCCTGTAACGCATGTGGCGCTTGTCGAGGTAAACAACGCGTCCACAAACGAAAACGATACGCCTTCCCTTATCGCAAACGGCAGCGATAATAGCAAAGCGCCCAAGAGGATGATAAGCGCAAAACCAAGGGCAAGCTTTCGAAAAGGCGGGATAGATTTTAAAAACGAACGCGTTTGGATCACTCCTTTGAAAATCCATCAAGCAAAATATACAAGCCTCCTGGCTCCGTCTCATTGAATGGGGGGACTGCCGCCCGAGCGGATGATGGGCTGCGTTCCTGTTCGTTTCCTGCAAAATGGTATCAAAGAAACGGAACGTTAGTTTCAAGAAACCGCACCCCTTCCGTCTCGCTCAGCTCAGCCATATTTCCCCGCAAGCGGGGTCGGCAAGCGGAGAACGGGCGCTGCGTATGAGTTTGCTTAAAGAGAAACGCCAAAAAGTCTGTGAGAAAAAAAGCGGGGAAGAATCCGCCGGAACATGTCTGACAACCTCAATCACCGGACTTCATTCTGTTTAACCGCCCATCGCACCAATGAAAAAAGGAGCCGCCGCAGAATTTCTGCAACGGCCCTTACACTCAATTACTGCATCTTTTCGCGCAGGAAACGAACCGCCTTCTTGATGTCCTCCTCGGGGGAAGCGCCGACCTCGCGCTCGATGGTGAGGAAGCCTTTGTAGCCGATGTCTTCCAGCGCCTGGAGATATCGCTCATACGGTACGCCGCCTTCGCCCAGCGGAACCTCGAGGAACGCGGGATCGGTTACGAGCGCATCGTCGCGGACGAGGCCGTAGATGGCTTCGGGATTGGCTTCACGCAGACGAACGCCGTCCTTGGCATGGGTGTGAACGATGTAATCCTTCAGGTTGTGAACCGCCTGTGCGGGATCATCGCCGGTGACCATGATGAGATTGGCGGGGTCAAGGTTTACGGCTACGCCGGTGGAGTGGAGGGAATCGAGGAAGCCCTTTAATACGAGAGAGGTTTCGGGGCCGGTCTCAATGGCAAAGTGGGCCTTGAGGCTGTCGGCATAAGCTGCCAGCTCTCCGCATGCATCCTGCATGATTTTGTAGCGCGGATGGGCGGAATCGGTGGGAACTACGCCGATGTGCGTGGTGACGACGGCGGTCTCAAGATCCATTGCCAGATCCAGAATGCGCTTGGATTTTTCAACCAGCATGGGATTCTCTTCTTTGTTGCCGAAACCGTGACCAAGATCGCCGCAGAGCGCAGAGATCACGAGGCCGCGGGCCTTTACTTCGTTCAGGAACTGGCGGCGCTTTTCGCCAACGAGATTCTCCGGGGACATTTCGCCGCGGGTAGCATACACCTGTATACCCTGAGCGCCCAGAGATGCTACGATATCGAGCGCCTCAATGAAGGGCTTGCGGAAGGAGTCAAGAATGATACCGATGGGGAAGGAATGCATAATATGGAGCACCTCGCTTATATTTTAGAATTGCTTTTATTTTACAGCATAGCGGAGAAAAAAGCAATATATTTCTGAAGCCACAAGCAGCGCGTCTAAAAGCGGGCGGATGATTCCGCCATTTTTTTGGGGGGATTGAGGATTAACGATACAGAACCTGAGCGAGCAGACCGAAGCAAGAGCCGTATTTGAATACGAAGGAAAACGTCGTTGGGAGAAAGAACATTACATACGGTTCCCGACAGGGGCGCGTGCTTGCGGAACCCGTTTTGATGCGTTTTACGCGCAGGTGAATCAAACGCGCCTGCCTGAGTTACCATTTGGATGTCCTCCTTTGATAACGCATATATTACTGACGGCGCTTTCATTATAAAATATGATGCTGATTGAGTCGGCAGAGCCGGGAGCGCAAATCATAAAACATATGAAATTTGCCGCGGTTGATGAAATAGGACGACTGTGGTATAATAGATAGGTAAGCAAAGGCGTTTCAGGAGGTTGTATGGTTGGAATACTGGTGCTGATTTGGTTTATGGCAGCGGGCGTTTTGCAGGCGATGAGTCTGTTTCACGCATCAAGCCTGCTGAAAAAGATTTGGCTTGGCTGCGTTATAGGACTTATGGAAATGATGTGGCTTCCGAGCCTGTATGCGTATGCGTTTGATTTCACATTGACTGCGCAGCTTTTTGCGGCAGGAACATCGTTCCTGCTTTCAGCCGTATCTGTCGTATGTCTTATTGTTTTTAAGCGGTCTTTTAATAGGAATGACGCAGCAGGGATTGATTTAACGAAAAACGGTGCGGACGCAAAACGCGATATCCCCGTATGGCTGTTGCTCGTACTCGTACTTCCGATGGCTGTGCTTTCGGGGTATCTTCAGTATACGCATAATCTCAGAATGGTCGACGGTGCGTACCACGTGGGGCAGTCGACCTACGGCGATTTGTGCATGCATCTGAGCTTTGCAACGGGATTGATCGGGCAGAGCTATTCGCCGGAGTATACGATTCTTCCCGGCACGCAATTGGGCTATCCCTTCCTGACCGACGCGCTCAGCGCCACCATGCTCATATTCGGCACTCCGCTTCCCGCCGCGTTCTATGTGCCGGGAACGGTGATGACGATACTGATCTATCTGGGCTTTGCCGTATTTGCCTATGATATTACAAAGAAAAAATCCGCCTGCGCGCTCGCATTCGTGCTCTTTGCTCTGAACGGCGGTCTCGGCTTTATTCAAACGCTTGATACGCTCGGATGGGATACGCAGGCGCTTGACAAGGCGCTGTTTGGATATTATCAAACGCCTACCAACATGCCGGATGAGAATCTTCGCTGGGTAAACGCGCTTTCGGATCTGATCATTCCGCAAAGAACGCTGATGGCGGGCTGGATGTGCGTAATTCCTGCGCTTTATCTTCTGTCGGTTGCGATTCGAACGAGAAACACGAAAACCTTTGTTATCCTTGGCATTTTTGCGGGCTGTATGCCGATGATTCATACCCATTCATTTCTGGCGCTGGGCGCGATCAGCCTGGGCGCTATGATCGTATGCTTTATAAAGGAAAAGGGAAAAAGGGGAAAGACGATTCTCAATTTCGGTTTGTACGGCGTTATTGCCTGTCTGATTGCCTTTCCGCAGCTTCTCAAATGGACGTTTCCGCAGACGATTGAAGGCGGTTCTCTGAGAATACTGTTTAACTGGGTGAATAACAACGGACGCGGCGGGCTGATCGACGGCTATTTCTGGTTCTGGATCAAAAACGTGGGCATTGTCTTTTTGTTCTTTCTGCCGGCCGGCTTGTCGGCGAGGAAACTTTCCGTTAAGGCGATTGCCTTCGGGTCGCTGATTCTGTTTGTAATGTCTGAATTTGTGCTGTTCCAGCCGAATGTTTATGATAACATCAAGTTATTTTTTGTAGCATTCATTGCAATGCTGCCCGCCGCTGCACAGCTGCTTACGGATATTTACAGACGTCTTTCGGGCATTCGCATGCGGTTTGTGCTGGCTGCGGCGTTCATTGCCGCATCCACGATTTCCGGTGCGATCACCATTGCAAGAGAATGCATTTCGGATTATGAAGTGTTTTCTTCGGAGCATGTGGAAGCGGCTGAGTTTATCAAAGAAAACACGCCCGAGGGTTCCGTGTTCCTGACCGCCAACAATCACAACAACGCGCCGGCGGCGCTCGCGGGCAGGAAAATTGTCTGCGGATCGAGCCTCTATGTGCATTTTCACGGGCTTGATTATCAAAAACAGGAAACAGAAGCAATTCTGATGATGGCGTTCCCGAAGGATTATGTATACTTGTATAATCAGTACGGCGTTGATTATGTGTATGTTTCCTCATATGAAAGAGGCGTATTCCACATAAACTATCAATATTTACCCGATAAAAGTCATTATCTAAATGAATATATAATAAATGAAATTGAAATTCAAGAAATGTACCCGTTGGTATATGAGCATAAGGGAAATTATGAAACAATAAGAATATATGCGGTTTCTGATGAAGCAATTGCGTTTTACGAAGACGAGCGCACAAATATAATTGAAGGATAACTTGCAATTATTTATTATATGATGTAAAATAATATTATCGTGTGAGAATATGCTGAGGTGACGAATAAATGGAGACCAATAACGAAAAAAAACGCGATACACTCGAAAAATTAGCGTGGCAGATTCTGACAATTGCTCCTTTACTGAAAAAGAGAATTTTCAGGCCGGAAATAGAGCAAAACGATAATGCATTGCCGCTATCCTATATTCAGGTGCTTGCAGCGCTTGACGAGTCGGAGACGATGACGGTGACGGAAATTTCCTCCCGCTTTGATATCGCCAAGCCGAACATAACGCCTTTGATCGACCGAATGATCGAAGCCGGATATGTAAAGCGCATCCGTAATTCTGCCGATCGCCGCGTGGTTCATGTGGTGATTCAGGAGAAGGGACGCGAGAAGGTTCGCTCCATCGTGGGCTCGCTCAAAGGCGGCATTTCGAAATGGTCCGGAAATATCAAAGAACATGATATGGTGCGCTTGACAGATGCGATATCCATCATATATAATATACTTAAGGCAAGTGAATAATTGTTAATTTGGCGGGATGAAGAAACTTTCATCCTGCCAAATCCGTCATATATGGGAAATATTCCAATAGGAGGCCGAAGCATGAAAGAGCGGATTCGATATGCAGCGCTGTTCGCCATACTGTGCATTATGCCGTTGATGACCGCGTGCAGTCCGCAGACCGATACAACCGATCCGCTGTCGAATTACTCGGTGGATGTAAACGTGCCGTTTGCAACGAATTCCGCCGGTTATCAGACGGCCAAGCCGGATGCGCCGGCATATACCATCAGCACCCAGCAGGCGGTGAAGATCGTAGGCTGGATGAATGAAAGCATGGATGCAAGCCAGCAGGACGCCTATACGGAATTGTCGCTTGGAAGCATCGGAACAGCGGTAAAAAACCTTCAGAAGCGCCTGATTGAATTGGGCTATATGTCGGGAACCGCCTCCGGCACTTTCGACCAGGCGACGGCGCAGGCGGTCAGGCTGTTTGAAAGCGCGTATTCGCAGAAGCAAACCGGCACGGCTTCTCCGCTGATGCAGGTGTATCTGTTTTCCAATAACGCCAAAATCTATACGGGGACGTCGCTTAACACGCCTACGCCCACGCCGTATACGGGCGGCATTGTGCAGCTGGAGCGCGGAAACACCGGAAACCAGGTGGTCAGGCTTCAGAATCGGCTGATCGAGCTCGGGTATCTTTCCGGAAGCGCCAGCGGCATATTTGATATCAATACGGAAAACGCGATCAAGGAATTTGAAGCAGCATATGGAAAGCAGAGAACCGGCGTTGCGACGGCAGCGCTTCAGACGACCCTGTATTCCGGCGGCGCATACCGCTACGGACAGACGGCGCCCACATATACCGTGAGCACGCAGAATACCGAGCAGACGGATGAATTCCCGCCGCTTCAGTACGGAAGCAGGGGAGACGACGTAAAGCTCCTCCAGCAGCGTCTGAAAGAATTGGGTTATCTTTCCGGCAAGGCGGACGGCATCTACGGGAACGCTACGGTAAAGGCGGTAAAGGCTTTTGAAGCGGCGTACAATCAGAAGCAGACGGGCGTTGCCACCAGCGCCATGCAGAAGCATCTGTTCTCAAACAGCGCAAAGCCCTATTCTCCGATCGTAGTTACGCCTACGCCGGTTCTGGATATGTACAGAACGCTTTCAAACGGCGATTACGGCGACGAGGTCGTCGCGCTGCAGACGCGCCTTAAGCAGCTTGGCTATCTGTCCGGGAAGGCCGACGGCTTCTTCGGCGACAATACGGAAAAGGCGGTCAAGGCGTTTGAAGCAAGGTACGGAAGAATGCAGACCGGCATTGCCACGCCCACTATGCAGCAGTATCTGTTTGCCGATGACGCGCTGAAAAACTCCTCCTCCGCAAACACTCAGACCGAGTACGTCGCGCTCAGCGAGGGCTCCTACGGAACGAGCGTGCTTGCGCTCCAGAAGCGGCTGATTCAGCTGAAATATCTGGCCGGCGAAGCGGACGGACTCTATGGACAGAGCACCATCAACGCCGTAAAGGCGTTTGAAAAGGCGCATGGACGCGCGCAGACGGGCGTTGCGTCGGTGGCGTTTCAGGAGCTTCTCTATTCCGACGAGGCGGAATCCAACAGCGCTTATGTGGACGCAAGCGCCTATACGAGGCTCAAAAACGGCGATAAGAACGATGCGGTTGCCAAGCTTCAGAGGCGATTAATCGAGCTTGGATACCTTACGGGCACGGTAGACGGCTATTTCGGCGACGGCACGGAGGCGGCGGTGCGCGCATTTGAAAACGCGTATAATCAGCCCCAGACCGGCATTGCCACGCCGCTTCTTCAGAGCTACTTATTCTCCGAAAACGCGCTTCGCAACCCGAACGGCGAGGTCGCAGTCAGCTATGCAACGCTCAACGAAGGCGACAGCGGCGAAGCGGTCAAAAGAATGCAGACCCGCCTGATCGAGCTTGGCTATCTTTCCGGAAAAGCCGACGGCAAGTTCGGAGACGCAACGGAAAAGGCGGTAAAAAAATTCCAGAAGGCGCTCGGCCTTACGGAAACGGGACGCGCGACTTCGGCGCTTCAGAAGGAATTGTATTCGGAATCTGCGCCTGCCTATCAGGATACATCGATCGTCACCGTGAACAGAAAAGCCAAGGTGACGGCAAAAGAGACGTATGTTTATTCTGCAATCACTGCTCAGCAGCCCATCGGCGTGCTTTATAAGGGCACGGAGATTATGGTTTTGAGAACATCCGGCGAATGGGCGGAAATTCAGAATGACGCGGGAAGCATCGCCTACGCGAAAAAAGCGGACTTTGCGCTGGTTGTCGAGGATGAAGACGAGGGCGATTTCGCGTTCTCGGGCGAAATTCAGAATGTAAACAAGACCGCGTACATCAATCGGGACGGAGTAATCGTATATAAAACGCCTAACACCTCGTCTGAGATGTTAGGAAAGCTGAAAACGGGCGTCGCCGTAACCTGGCTTCGCACAAACGGCGACTGGGCGGAGGTTATGAATTCCGCAGGCGACGTGGGATATATGAATAAAGCGTATCTCGCCGTTTCCGAATCCGTACTGCCCGGTCAGAGCGAGTATACGCCGCTGAGAAACGGAAACACCGGCGAAAAGGTAAAGGAGATCCAGCGCAGACTCAAGGCGCTCGGCTACTTCGGCGGCGATATCGGCGGCAACTACCTTACCAAGACCACGGCGGCCGTAAAGGCGTTCCAGAAGGCCATCGGGCTTGAGCCCACGGGCGAAGCGACGGTTGCGCTTCAGGAGATACTGTTCTCGTATGCAGCGCCCGCCAGCGGACAGTTTGATTCCGTAGAAACGCGTTCCTATCCCGTGCTTACCATCGGCATGGAGAATGAATACGTGGGCGAAATGCAGCTTAAGCTGATCGGCCTTGGCTACCTAAACGCATCCGACTGCAAGTACGCAAGCTTTGACAAAGGAACCGAGAAGGCGCTGGTCGCCTTCCAGCAGGCGATGGGCTTTACCTATGCCGACGGCGTAGCCTCTCCTGAAATTCAGGCGTTCCTCGGAAGCGACGCCGCAAACGAGCTTGCGAACTAAAGCGAAAAATGATAGGCATCCTCTTCACGTGCGAGCGCTTGTAAAAAGCGCTCGCCGTTTTCATCCTGGGCGATGAATTGAACGGCTTCCTTTGCCTTTTTCACAAACTCCGGGTTCAGCGCTTTTTTGCCGTAGGGAAGCAGGGGACACAGCTGAAATGCGCGCCTGTCCATTCTTACGTCCCATTCATTGCGCTTTTTGGAAAAGTACGGAACCAGCGGGAAAATGCGGCACTGGAAGGGACGCAGGCTTCTTTCGCAGCCCTTTTCGCAGATCAGCATTTTAACCTTCAGCTTTGTTACCGGTAAAAGCGTGTCCACGGTCGTTCCCCAAGGCATATTGATCGCCTCTTCCTCCGGAAAGAGCCATACGCCGTAGCCTGCGTCGTCGTCCGGCTTGCAGCAGGCATGGTCGCATAACAGACCGCAGTCTGTTTTAAGGGGGGTTACATTTTCAAGCAGTGCATTTGCCGCGAGAAAGCGGTTTTTGTCCATAAAAATACCTCCGAATCGTATCTGAAAGATTATGACAGAATCATAGCACAAAATCCGTAATTTCACAATTGCATTTATATAGATAAAGTGATATAATACTTATATCTCATTAGAGGAGGTGTCTTCATGGCATATACGATCACTGACAAGTGCATTTCCTGCGGTGCGTGCGAGGCCGAGTGCCCGGTAAGCGCTATCTCTGCCGGCGATGGAAAGTACGTTATCGATGCAGACGCTTGCATTTCTTGCGGCGCATGCGCGAGCGCTTGCCCCGTAGAGGCTCCCGTAGAGGGCTGATAGGGTAAAAGTGATTCCGGAAGCTCATAGAGTTTCAAAATAAAAGAGCAGTCTCGTTCGGGATTGCTCTTTTATATTTTTGGGTTCCGCGCTGACAGCCGAAGAGAAAATGAAGGGGAAAATACGGTCTGTATATATTCATTTCAAGCGCCGCCGTGTACGACGGGGGATGCGGAACCATCGGAAGATTGTTTATGGCGAAGCGCCGGAAGGACACACTTTCGCCGCATATTTTATTTACAGTATATCAATTCCTTAAAGCCTAAATATCAACGCTCAGGGGGTTGGCAAAACAGGAAAAATGGTGTACAATATATAATGAAATATGGTGGCTAACTATGCACAGTAAATAAATGCAGCGAACGAAACGGTAAATTGTAATGCGCAGATTTTTATTGGTGTTGCTTGCGCTTGTACTTTTGGCGGGCGCATGGAATCTGAATATCGCCGTTTGCGAGGACACGCTTTCCTACGGCGAAAGAAACAACGATGTTCTTCAAATGCAGAAGCGTTTGCAGGAGCTTGGTTTCTTTACGGAAAAATGCACCGGTTACTTCGGCGATGTTACCCAGACGGCGGTTACCAATTTCCAGAGGGCGAACGGGCTTACGGCTACGGGCATAGTGGACGATGAAACGCTTGCAAAAATGAAGGCGCAGGACGCAGTCACAAAGCAGCAGTACATCGAATACTCCAAGCAGGGCGAAATGATCAATATGACGCTCAAGCCCGGCGAAAACGGAAAATGGGTGAAAAAGCTACAGACATATTTAAAGGAGCTGGGCTATTTCAGTACCGACGTTACGGGCTATTACGGCGAGGTTACTCAGTATTCCGTGAAGTTTTTCCAGCTGGTGAATTCGCTTCCCGTGACGGGCGTTGCAGATTCCGCCACGCTTACCAAGCTTTCATCGCCCAGCGCAATCCCCGCAGGGAATCATGAAAAGGGACTGCTTTTAAAGTACGGAAGCAGCGGAAGAGATGTGCGCACGCTTCAGAACTATCTGAAAGATTTGGGCTACTTCTCCGGCGAATGCTCTGCGAAATTCGGAAAAATTACGCAGGATGCGGTTACGGAGCTTCAAAGGTGCAACGGGCTTGAAGAGACGGGCGAGTGCGATGTAAAGCTTCGCATAATGCTGTTGTGCGGCGAAGTGATTTCCAAAAAGGAAGCTGAAAAGCGGGCGTCTCAGATTGTACTGAAACCGGGAGACGTAAACGAGGGCGTAAGAATCGTAAAGCAGCAGCTGTTTGAACTCGGCTATTATTCCGGCAGCATCGACAATGTATTCAACGACGCACTGGGTGTGAGCATTCATTTGTATCAGACGGCGAACGGCCTTAAAACCACAAAATATGCGGACAAGGAAACCCGTGCATACTTAAACGGCGGCAAGGGCATTACCTATTCGGAGTATATCAGAAAGATGTCCTATGCGGAAGTGAGATACGGAAGCAAGGGAATATCGGTGGAGCTTCTTCAGATGCGCCTAAAGGAATTGAATTTTTATGAGGGCGAGATCAACGGAAGCTTTGATAAGGCGACCGAGCAGGCGGTAAAAATGTTCCAGCGGGGACATCTTATGAAGGAGACCGGAAAAGCCGACCACGCTACGCGCGAAGTAATGAACAGCGAGGATGCGCTTGATTTTGAAGCGGCTGAAAAGAATTATTTCGAGTATATACGCACGGAACAGCGCGAAAAGGCTCTTAAGAGCCTTTTGGAGATGGCGAAGGACTGCGTGTCGCTGGAATATGAAGCCGGGAAAATCGGCGAAAAGACCTACGGAAACGCGGGTCTTACCTACAGCCTTTATAAGAAAGTAGGAATCGAGCTTTCACCGACGGTCGGCATGCAATTGGAAAACGCGATGCAGATGGAAGGCTGGAGCGAGGATATCGAAGATGTGGACGTGGGCTCGCATGTGTTTTTGCAGCATGCCGACGGAACGCTGACCGGCATCTATATCGGGGAAGCCATGTTTGTGTACGCGTCGCCCATTCAGGGCAAGGTGGTATCGGTAAAGAATATCATGGAAACCGGAGACTATGAATTCATTGGCTCCATACTGTATTTCTGATATGATAGAACTTAAGGAAAACGAGAGAATCGACGATCTGCAGTGCGAAAATATGAAAATCATTCAGCGCACGGACGCCTTCCGCTTCGGAACGGACGCCGTGCTTCTGAGTGATTTTGTTTTGCTGAAAAAGGGCGAAAGGCTGATCGACCTTGGAACGGGCACGGGCGCAATTGCAATTCTTGCAGCCGCGCATCACAAGGAAAACAGGATCGACGCGGTAGAAATTCAGGAAGACATGGCCGAGATGGCGGCAAGAAGCGTTTCTTTAAATAACCTTCAGGACAGGGTTTTCGTACATGCGCTCGATATGCGCGACGCGCCGAAAAATCTGGGGTACGGCGCGTTTGACGCTGCTGTGTGCAATCCGCCCTATTCCAAGGAGGGCGCGGCGCTTGCATCGGTCAGAGACAATCAGAGGCTTTCAAGGCATGAGGGCGATATTACGATTGAAGAAATCTGTAAAACCGCTGCGAAGCTTTTAAAAACCGGCGGGCGGTTTTCTGTGGTTTTCCCGGCGCAGAGAATGTTTGAAATGATGAGTGCCATGCAGGGCGCGCGCCTTGCGCCCAAACGAGTGAGAACTGTTCACGGAACCAGCCTTCACGCACCAAGGCTCGTTTTGATCGACAGCGTAAAAGAAGGCGGCGCCCAGCTTCACTGGATGCCGCCGTTGATACTGAAAAATATCGATGGAACCTATACGGAGGAATGGAAACGGATTTACGGACAAACGTAATTATTCGCACTGAACCTTTTCAAGAACGATCACCGAGCAGGAAGGGATATCGATGGTGATGCCGATTCCCTTGTCGGCGCTCTGTACGCTTTCGTACAGGGCGCTTTCGTTTACCCTGTCGTAGCCGCTGAATACGGAGCGATCGGAGGTGAATATGACGCGGTACTGACCGTTTCCTACGGTGTGAACCGGCAGGAAGAAGCGGTCGGCATTTTTGTGGGCGCTGAAATTGAAAGCGTAAATCAGGCCGCCCTTGGAAAATGCGATGATGGACTGATGGGGGTCAATCCAAAGATTCTCTGCGTCCCGCTTGCTCATCACGCGGTATTTTCTTGCAAATTTGTGCATGCTCTCGTCAAAGGCGAGCAGCTGACCATATTTGAGATAGGCGTTTTCGGACAAAGACCACTGTCTGCGCGCATAGTGGTATGAGCCGCCGTTTCCTTCGCGCGGGAAATCAATCCATTCGGGATGCCCGAATTCGTTGCCCATGAAGTTGAGGTAGCCGTCTCCCGCAAGCACGAGCGTGATAAAGCGGATCAGCTTGTGAAGCGAAATTGCAGTGTCAATTCCGGGGGAATGGTAACTCTTTTCCATGCCCGTGTACATTTCCGCGTCCGCTAAACGGAAGATGATCGTTTTGTCGCCGACCAGCGCCTGATCGTGACTCTCGGCGTAGCCGATGACCTTTTCCTGCGGACGGCGCGTGGTGAGCTCGTGCCACATTTCATACAGGTTCCAATGGTCGCATGTGCCGCCTTTGATCATGCGGATCCAATAATCCGGTACGCCCATCGACAGGCGGTAATCAAATCCTATGCCGCCGTATCGGATCGGAAGGCACATGCCGGGCATGCCGCTCATGTCTTCGGCAATCGCCACAGCCAGGGGATTGACCGCGTGAATGAGCTCGGTGGCAAGCTGCAGGTAGGTGACGGCTTCCACATCGGTGTTCATGGAGAAATACTTGCTGTAGCCGTCGAAGCATTCGCCGAGACCGTGATTCAGATAGAGCATGCTGGTTACGCCGTCAAAGCGGAAGCCGTCAAAGTGGAATTCCTCCTGCCAGTATTTGATGTTGGAGAGGAGAAAATGAATTACCTCATGCTTTCCATAATTGAACAGGCGGGAGCCCCAGGCGCTGTGCCAGCCGCGGGGAGCGGCATGGAAGTACTGGGTCTCGGTGCCGTCGAAGCAGGAGAGGCCTTCTATGGTGTTTGCACAGGCGTGGGAATGCACAAGATCCAAGAATACGAGCATGCCCATTTCGTGTGCGCGGTTGATCAGCCGCTTAAGTCCCTCCGGCTCTCCGTACCAGGAGGAGGGCGCGAAGAAGTTCGCCACCTGATAGCCGAAGGAGGCGTAATAGGGATGCTCCATAATCGCCATCAGCTGCACGGTGTTGTAGCCGGCTTTCTGAATGCGGGGGAGAATCTTATCGGTGAATTCGTCGTAAGAGCCGATTTTGCCCTCTTCCTGCGCCATGCCGATATGCGCTTCGTAAATGCTCAGCGGCGAAATCTTTCTTCTGCCGTAACCGCCGTCTGTCCACGGGAAGGGCTTTTCGGGCGCCCAGATTTGGCCGTTAAAGCTGTGGTCGGTGTTGTTCTGAACAACTCTTCTGATATAGGAAGGGATTCTGTCGAAGCATTCGCCGTTCCGCTTGATGAAAAGTTTAACCAGCTGCCCGTGCTTAAGCGCATCCGCGCCTTCCAGCTCGATTTCCCAGTCGCCGGAAGCGCTTGTGCGTTTTAACGGGTGGCTTTCTCGATTCCAGCCGTTGAAATCGCCGATCAGATGCACTTCATCCGCGCCCGGAGCCCATTCGCGGAAAACCCAGCCCGTCTTCGTGCGGTGGAAGCCATAGTGCATATAGCCGTTTGCAAAGGATGCAAGATCGGCGTGATCGCCCAGAAGGGCGCGTCGAACAGACGCATGACGCTTCATGCGGAGATTGATGTCGGATGCGTAATTCTTAAGCCACGGATCGATGGAGAGAATCTTCTGCTCAGTCGATGAACGCTTCATATCTATATACCTCGAATTCCTTTATTTTCGCCGTTGTTTTTGTGCGTAAGGCTTTATCGATTGAAAAGCTTTGCGATGATCGGACGCTTTACCTTCATCGCGCCCGGCGGGCAGAATTCCTGACAGCAGAAACAGCGAATGCACTTTTTCCTGTCGATAACCGGACGCCTTTTTTCCATGGTGATCGCCTTTGCGGGGCATATGTCGGCGCACTTTGCGCAGCCGACGCATTCATTCTTTTTTGCCTTCGGAAAGGAGCAAAGCGCATGCTTTATGACTTTTCCCGTAAGCTTTGCAATAATTCCGCTGTGATCGGAATAAAACTGCGTGTCTTTGCGCTTCCTAACGAGTTTGAAATCATGAACGATGAGGGGATCGATGTTTCCAACCAGCGTTATTTCATCGTTCAGACCGCGCTTTTCAGCGGCTGAAATGGTTTCAACGTCTGTTTCCATAAGCCCGATTAGCTTGGAAGCGATTCTGTCAAGCGCGTAGGGGGAGTCGGAGGCGAGAACCGCGCCGATTTTTCTGGGCGTTCCTGCGGTGGGGCCGTTTCCCTCCATGCCGACTACTGCGTCCATAATGCATAGTCGCTGCCTGAAGCATTCGTTTATATCGATCAGCATATCGGCAAAGCGGGCATGCTCGGGATACAAATAGTGGTATTCGGGTTTGAAGGTGCCGGGGATTACGCCGAACATGTTTTTGACGGCGGCGGACATAGCCATCATGCCGTGAGTTTTGAGCTTGCAGAAATTAATAATCGCGTCGGCATTGTCGAGATACCGGGTGTACTCAAATTCCTTAAGAGTGAGAGCTGTGGGATTTGATTTATGTTTGGTTGAAAAATCCTGATTGAGCACTGCGCCGTATTTTTCCGCGTCGCGGATCCCGGCGGCTTGATACACTCTGTTTACATATATGGAATTGTATAACCCGCCGGGGCTGTCGCCGATTACGACGTTTGCGCCTTTTTCCGCAAGCATATTCGTAAGTGCACAAAGCAGGCTTGGATGTGTGGTGGCGGCGGATTCAGGCTTCATCATGCTTACAAGATTCGCCTTTATTACTATATTCATGCCGGGCTGAACCCATTCGAGGCCGCCAAGCGGTGTAAGCGCCTCAATCAGCGCGGCTTGTACTTTTTCAAATGCATAGTTATCGCAAGGAACGGCAGAAACAACGGACAAGCAGTTCACCTCGGTATATCTTATTCAGATATTATTATGCTTACAATATCAGCATTGCATCTCCGAAGGAGAAGAAGCGATATTCTTCGTTTACGGCGCATTTGTATACGCGAAGCGCTTCTTCCCGGCCGGTTAGCGCGCTTACAAGCATGAGGAGGGTGGAACCGGGGAGGTGGAAATTGGTAATGAGCGCGTCTACCGCGCGGAAGCTGTAGCCGGGCGTTATGAAAATCTGCGTCCAGGCATTTTTGGCTTCTACTATGCCTTTTTCTCTGCTTGCGGATTCCAGCGTTCTTACGCTTGTCGTGCCTACGGCGATAATTCTTCTTCCTTCCGCTTTCGCTTTATTGATAATATCGGCGGATTCCTTCGTCACTTCGTAGTATTCGCTGTGCATTTCGTGGTCTTCTACATTTTCCGCCTTTACCGGGCGGAAGGTTCCAAGGCCCACATGCAAAAGAACCGGTGCAATGGTGATGCCCTTCATGCGGATTTTTTCAAGGAGCTCGGGGGTGAAATGAAGTCCGGCAGTGGGGGCGGCGGCGGAGCCGTCTTCCCTGGCATACACCGTCTGATAGCGGTTTTTATCGGTGAGGCGTTCATGGATATAGGGAGGAAGCGGCATTTCACCCAGCGCATCCAGCGCTTCTTCAAACGTGCCTTCGCATTCGAATTCTACGATTCTCGCGCCGCCTTCGCTTTCACCGGCGATTGTCGCCTTCATGCGCCCGTCTCCGAACGTTACAGTTTTTCCGACCTTCAGCTTAGCGCCCGGGCGAACGAGGGATTCCCATTTTTTAGGCCCTAACTGCTTCAGCAGCAAAAATTCGCATGCGCCGCCGCCTGCGCGAACACCGTACAGGCGCGCGGGGATGACGCGCGTTTCGTTGATTACCAAAACATCGCCCGATTTCAGATAGTCGATGATATCGTAAAAATGCTTATGGCTGATTTCGCGCGTGCTTCTGTCATATACGAGCAGCCTTGAATGATCCCGGGGCTCTGCGGGCGTTTGCGCAATCAGGCGTTCGGGAAGGTCGTAGAGAAAATCGGAGGTTTTCATAGTCGGGTTTCACTCTTTCTATATATCCATCGTAATCTGACCGGACGGCGCGGCGCTTTCGGGCGCGGCGAGGCCGAGATGTCGGTATGCTTCGCTGGTACAAATGCGTCCGCGCGGCGTTCGCATGATAAATCCCAATTGCAGGAGATACGGCTCGTACACGTCTTCGATCGTCGCCGCGTCTTCGCCGGTGGTTGCCGCCAGCGTGTCAAGACCTACGGGGCCGCCGCCGAATTTCATAATCATGGTGCTGAGCATGGTGCGGTCAGTGCGGTCAAGACCCAGTTCGTCCACTTCCAGCATGGTAAGCCCCTGCTTTGCAACATTTTCCGTTATCACGCCGTTTGCACGCACCTCTGCAAAATCGCGAACGCGCTTGATCAGACGGTTGGCAATTCGCGGCGTTCCGCGGGAACGGCGGGCAATCTCGAGCGCGCCGGATTTGTCGCACTGAATTTTGAGAATCTGCGCGCTTCTAAGGATAATTACGCTAAGCTCCTCCGGAGAATACAGTTCCAGACGGAACGATATGCCGAAACGATCGCGAAGCGGGCTTGTGAGCATGCCTGCACGGGTGGTTGCGCCGATCAAAGTGAATTTCGGAAGATCAAGGCGGATGCTTCTTGCGGAAGGCCCTTTTCCGATCATGATATCCAGCGCGTAATCCTCCATCGCAGGATAGAGTACTTCCTCTACCGAATGGCTCAAACGGTGAATTTCGTCGATAAACAATACATCGCCCGCATTCAGGTTTGTGAGTATGGACGCAAGATCGCCCGGGCGCTCGATGGCGGGGCCGGAGGTTACCCGGATGTTATGTCCCATTTCGGAGGCAATGATGCCGGCAAGCGTGGTTTTTCCAAGACCCGGGGGGCCGTAGAGCAGTATATGATCCAGCGGCTCCCTGCGCGCGACTGCCGCCTGCATGTATACGCTCAGGCTGTCCTTTACCTTTTTCTGACCGAAGTAATCCGCCAGCGTCTTCGGGCGAAGGGAATACTCCAGATCGTCTTCTTCGGCTTTAAAACCGGTTGAAATTACGCGTTCTTCATCCATCATGACGAGCCCCCCCAATCAGCGGCGAATGATTTTCTTAAGCGAACGGAAAAGAGATACCTTTAAAACAATGCATGCGGCTGCGTATGCGATCAGAGACGAAGCGGTTACGGCGATCAGGTGGATAAACAGATTGATCACGCCGAACGGCTCCGGAAGCAGGTTTGATATAAGCAGGGCGACGGCTAAGCATATGCCGGATGCGAACACGGTTTTGATAAGCTCGATATAAAACGATTTATCAAATAAACCGCGAATGCTTTTCATAAGTCCCGCCGTCAACAGCGCTACCGAGATCAGGGCGGCGATTGTTGTGGCGAACGCCAGACCGTTTACGCCCATCAGCGGGCGGAGGATGATATTGAATACGATGTTGCAGGTCATGGCGATGAAAGTGACGATCATGGTCGTCTTTGTGTTCTGAAGGGCGTGATATACGCGGCTTAAGAGGTCGCGAAGTCCGAAAAGAGGAACGCCGATGACATAGAACATGAATACTACGCCGGTAACCAATACGCTTGATTCACCGAATTGACCGCGCCCGTACGCTAAACGGATGATGGGCGTGGATGCGGCGGCGGCGATCGCAGTGATCGGAAGCACAACGCCGGCTAACAGGCAAACGCTGCTTCGAACGTGCGGAATCAGCTCCGCCGGATTATCATTAGCCGCCTGCTTTGACATTTTCGAAAAGCTGATGGTGGTGAGCGGCACAACCAGTACGCCCATCATGAACATGACGAGCTTAAACGCATACGCCATGGCGGAAATGTCGCCGGGATTCAATGACGAAGCCAGCATTCGGTCGATCATGTGGTTGAGCTCGTTTGCGGCCATGGAGAGCACAGCGGGAACAGCCAGCGCCATCAGGTGCTTAAAATCCGGATTTCCGGGTTCAAAGACCGGAGAATAGCGGTAATCCTTTCTAAGAGAGGGGAGCAGTATGACAATCTGCAATACGCCCGCCGCTACAATGCCCCATGCCTGCGCCTGTATGCCGGAGGCGTCTGAAAAGAATACGGCGGCGGTTATCAGGGCGATGGAGAGCGGAAAGCCTGTGAGCTGCGCGGCGAGATAGTGCTCCTGTGCGTTCAACAGGGTGGACAGCACGATGCCCGCTACAAAGAATGCAAGCGCAGGCATCATGATGCGCGTAAGCTTTACCGTGAGCGTGAAGGCCTCGTCTGCAAAGCCTGGATAAACCAGTGAAACGAGGGACGGGGCAAAGATCATCATTACGGCGCTGATAATGACGGAAAACGCGATAAACAGATTCAGCGTGTTGCTTGCTGCTCGGTTGGCCTCTATCCGCCCATCGGTATGATTTTTATGAATATAGAGCGGAACGAGGGTGGATGTAATGCAGGAGGAAAACAGAAGCACGGGAAGATAGAAAAGGCTGTAAGCGGAATTATACGCGTCGGTCACCATATCACGGCCGAAATAATAGGCCATGATCATCTCGCGTATAAAGCCGATTCCTTTGGAAAGCATGATGACGATGGTTACTGACAGCGTCGTCTTCATCAGGATATTTTCTTTCTTCGACATAGGCACCTCAGAATGCTTGCTGATATTACTTCCATTATATCGCCTTTGAAGGATTATAAAACCCAATCCGATACTTCCAAAATTATAACACGCTTTTTTGCTTACGACAAGTAAGGATATGTTGATTCCGGCATAAATTATCGAACATGTTTTCGAATGCTGCTTGCGAAACGGCGCTTTGTAAAATAAATAATGCTTTTTTTATGTCAAACAATTGTTTTTAGGTGAAAGGTGTGGTATGATATAAGTTGACAACATTATCACGAAGGGACGGATACACATGGCTGGAAAGCGCAACAACAATGCAAATCATGCAAAAAAACGCCACGTAAAGAAGGAAGCCTTCACTTGGAAGAGCTTGACTGAAAAACAGCAGAAGCTGGTAAAAGTGGGTTCTATCATAGCGGCGATCATTATTATAGCTCTTATTGCGCTCAATTCTTTTGATCTTCTTCCGCATTTTGACGGACATCTGCACCTTGTTAACGGAAATCTCTGGGGCGCAGGAGAAAATGACCTGATCGTGAATACGCAGGAGAGACATGATCCCAGATATTTCAACGTAGGCAGCGTGGAGATTCCCGAAGGCTATTACAATGACGAGGAATTCCACAGCGTAATCAGCACCTCTGAATATGCCGACTATTCCCAGAAGTATTGCTATCGCCCGGAAGATAAGTCCAGCCCGATCCGCATGGTATCTGTTCAGGGAACCGCCGCCGGCATCGATCACCTCGTAGGACTTCTTGAGGAAATGTACTCCGATCCTGAAGCGAACATACTGAGCGAAAAGATCGACAGAGTATCCAAGGTGAAGGGCAATCATTACTACGGATATCATTCCACCAGCGTTGAACCTGTCTTTGACAGAGATTCCGACGGCAATATTACCGATGCCTATTATTCTACCAACTCGGTTGGATACATCGATATCGGCGCTAAGAACAGAAGCATCATGGTATATGTGAGCCTGAGAAGCGATTCCATGGAAGAGGTTCCTTCCGAGGAAGAGCTGGGTGAGATACTCGACCAGATGATCGACACGGTAACTGTGAAATAGTAATATAACGCATTTTCTTACGCGCGGCGGATGAATTTCGCCGCGCGTATTCATAGGGATATATCGACTGCGGGGGAATGAAGGATGCCGGGACGCATGAATATCAAACTTAATTCGGATGCTGATTTGAAAGCGCTTCTTCGCGAGATCGGCTTTATTCCGCTTTTTGAATCGGACGCCTGCCCCGGATGCTCCGTAGAGGCGCTGACGATCGGGCAGTGGTGGACGGGCAGAAGCGACGATCCGTGGCATTGGCGCGAGACGCTTTCGGAGGATGAAGAAATCCTGTACGGGAAATTCTTTTCGGGGCGCGCAGGGTTCATCACAAAAGAATGGCTTCCGAAATTCGCCAATTACCGAAGAGACGGGTACGATTTTGATTCGCTTGAAGAAGAAGGATTGGCAGCCAAAAAGCTTTCGGATGTGATGGAGGTCGTCGAGAGGGAAGGAAGAATACTGTCGAACACGCTTAAAAAGGCGGCGGGCGCAAAGGGGTATGAGGGGGCGGTAACTGCCCTTCAAATGAAAATGTATCTGTTTATCGACGGCTTTGGCAGACGCGTAGATAAAAGCGGAAGGCCGTACGGATGGAGCATTGCATACCTTTCAAAGCCCGAGAACAGATACGGATACGATTTTACCGCAGGGGAATACTGCAAAAAACCCGAAATTTCGTATCGTGAGATTCTTTCGCATGCACTAAAAGTGTTTCCGTATGCGGAGGAAGACGCGCTTTCAAGGCTGATATCCGTAAGGTAATCAAATTAACGATTCCTTGCTTTATCAATTCCGGTAGGAAGGATATAATAAATACGCTGTGAAGGGAAATGAGTCTTTCTTTTGAAATCAAGAGATCCGGCGTTTGGTGCGAGCCGGACAAATGAAGGATATCTTCCGTCCCGGAGCTCCCTGCGAAATAAGCAGGGCGGAGTTCGGTCCGATACAGCCGAAGGAGCCGTCGCAAAAACTGCGATGGGAATTAGGGTGGCACCGCGATTATTGATCGTCCCTGCGAAAGAGCAGGGGCGTAATTTTTTGGAGTGTGAGGAACATGCTGGATATCAATCTGATTCGTTCAAATCCCGATTTCGTAGTGGAAGCGCTCAAAAAGCGCGAGTACAATGTGGATCTTACCGAGCTTCTCGCTTGGGATTCCCGCCGCCGCGCACTGCTTCAGGAAAATGAAGCCGCCAAGGCCGAGAGCAACAAAAAGAGCAAGGAAATCCCCATGCGCAAAAAGCAGGGGCTGGACGCCACTGAGCTTCTTAACGAGCTTAAGGAGATCAAGGAACGCATCGCCGATATGGATAAGGAACAGGGCGAACTGGAAGAAAAAATCCGCACGTTCGTACTTTCCCTTCCGAACCTTCCCGCTGAGGACGTAGTAGCCGGCGGCAAGGAAGCCAATCAGGTGATTAAGGTATTCGGCGAAAAGCCCGAATTCGAATACGAGCCCAAGAACCACGTAGACCTTTGCACGTCGCTGGGTCTGATCGACTATGAGCGCGGCGTAAAGATGGGCGGAAACGGCTACTGGCTGTACACGGGCGAGGGCGCTCGCCTCGAATGGGCGCTTCTTAACTACTTTATCACCGAGCACATCAAGGACGGCTATGAGTTCATGCTCCCGCCGCACATTCTTACTTACGAATGCGGTCTTACCGCCGGTCAGTTCCCGAAGTTCCAGGAAGACGTATTCCGTCTGACCGAAGAAGGCTTCCACTTCCTGCTTCCCACGGCGGAAACCGCGCTGATCAACCTCTATCGCGGCGAAATCCTGACCGAGAACGAGCTTCCCAAGAAGCTGTTCGCCTATACGCCCTGCTACCGCCGCGAGGCGGGCACCTACCGCGCCAGCGAGCGCGGCATGATCCGCGGCCATCAGTTCAACAAGGTTGAAATGTTCGGCTACACCCGTCCTGAGGACAGCGACAAGATGCTGAAAGAGCTCATCGACAAGGCTTGCCGCCTGGTTGAGGGTCTGGGACTCCACTATCAGCTCTCCAAGCTCGCCGCCGGCGACTGTTCCGCTTCCATGGCGACGACCTACGATATCGAGCTTTGGATTCCTTCGATGAACGAGTACAAGGAGTGCTCCAGCGTATCCAATGCCCGCGATTATCAGGCACGCCGCGGAAATATCCGCTTCCGCCGCGCCGACAGCAAGAAGATCGAGTTCGTACACACTTTGAACGGCTCCGGTCTTGCTACCAGCCGCCTGATGCCCGCCATAGTAGAGCAGTATCAGCAGCCCGACGGCAGCGTAATCGTTCCCGAGGTTCTGCGTCCCTTCTTCGGCGCCGATAAGATTGTTAAAAAGTAAAAGAAGATAAAAGCGCAGCCCCGAGCGGCCAAGAACCGCAGGGGCTGCGTTTTTTATGAAAAGAGGAAATTAATGCAACCGGATGAGGCGAAAATGCAGTCAATAAGGAAGAATGCGCGCCCGTTACTTGATGATTTTTCGATAACACACGAGAAGGAGTATGGATTCTCCGTTCTTGACCAAGCTTTATTCGTTCGAATCAGCGGCCGAATCCTGCGCATAATAAGCTTTCATGAGATGGGAAACCTGTTCCTCTGAGCCCGACAGAATGAAGCGCGCGAGATTTTTTTCGTTTATGAAGCGGAATTCAATATCATTTCCGGAAGAAGAGATCATGGAGCTGAAAAAGCTTGCGATGGATAAGGCTTCATCGGCGGAAACGGGGAAATCCATGATTGTACAGATTCGATTGGTCTTTTTGAAGGAATCGTCTAGGAAATCGAAAACCACCGAATGATGCTTCGCATGAATGACCTGTTTCACAGATGGATGAGCGATATACTCGTTTAACGCTTCTCCCGTAAAGCTCCAGACGCCGTTGATTTTTTCGCCGGACAGTATGCCCTGTTTCAGATGATTTTGAAGCGTTCTCGCGGTTAATCCCGTGATCATTGATACCTGATTCAAATTGTAAGCCATAAAAAGACCTTCCTTCAAAAATGATTTTTATAAAGCCTTTATCTGCATTCATTATATGTTAATTGCAGGCGGATATCAACATGAAATCAAGCCTGTTTTTCATAACGGCGGGCGGGATAAATAACCATTATCCGGTGGTATCGGTCGGGATGTTTAGGGAGACATATATCTTTGGGAGCGCGCCCCGGTGGTTTACGGACCGGTGGGTGCATATTTATTGATTACGATATGGTTATGTGGTATAATCCGAATGGTATACAGTGTAAACATCTATCTGACATGGGTCCATATCAATTTAAGGAAGGTGGTTCTATGAAGAAGCTTTTAAGTTTTATACTAATCGCGCTGTCGGCTTTTTGTGCGCTGGCGGAGCCCGCGATCTACGCCGATCAGGGCGGCGTGAGGGTGTTTGAAGACGGCGGAAGCGTAGGACTGATGGACTCGCAAAGCAATATCATATTGCCTGCGGAGTACGATGAAATCATGCCGTTCGCTGGGGACTACGCTGTTTTGAAACGCGGTGCGAAGTCGGGTGTGGTTCGAAAAGACGGCGTTCTCATGATTCCCTGCGAGTTTGACAGGATTGAATTGCACGCTTTTCAGCACTTAGCGGTTTCGACTCTTTTCAGCGAAAATGGCGAGCATACTACCCGGCTGTTCGATCTGAAAACCGGTGAAACGCTCTATGAAGGCGATCGCACATGCATTGTGGAAGGTAATTTTATTTACATGAGCGCCGGTATGAACAGCTTTTTTTATGAATCTCCCTATCATACAGATGTCTGTAATTTGGAGGGAAATATCGTCTTCAGTCAGGATGTGCAGTTTATCCGTCCTTTTGGCGAGATAACGGAAGATTATGCCGTAATTCAATACAATGATGGGAGTTATGCGATTGTAAATCGCGAATGGAAAACGGTGGTTTCGGGAATAACCGATTCGACGCCCGAGTTTGCAGGCGGCTGCATTTTCTATCGAAGTGAGACGGAAAAGCCGCTGACGGCTTTTATGGAATCGCTGAATTTAAGCCGCGAGCGCATGATGCGGGGACTGAAGCGTTATTTCGGCATGGAAGAGGAGAAAGCGGATGCGGCGACGGAATTTATGCTGCCTGTTAAAAAGTGCGGCGTGATCCTGCCGGACGGTTCCCGTATCGATGTGCCGGGCACAGATATACGCACGCTTGGGCGGAGCGAGCCGCCGTTATGCATAAAGGTCAACGGCTGGAATTTTATATCCGATGAGAACGACCGATACGGCTATATAGATATTTTCGGACAATTTGTACTGCCGCCGATATACCGGGACGCTTATCCGTTTGTGGATGGCGCGGCAGTGGTGCGCGAGGGCGATGCATGGCGCTTGATTGATGAAACCGGCGCTCAGGTCGGCGATATTGAATGGACCTGGGGCGATCAGGATATGTGGGAAATGAATGTTCTTGCCATGCAGGTGATCCCCGTACGGACGGAGGCTGGCTATCGGCTGATTGACCGAAGAGGGGAATTCGTAACGGATGAAGTGTTTTCGCAAGCGGGTCGAACGCTGGGGGATAATCACCTGATGCTGACCGACCGGGAGGGGAGAACCTGCGTAATTGACAGCTGCGGCAAAGAGTGTTTCCGGGTTAACAGCGATGACTTTATCTGGTTCTCCGCCGAGCCGGACGCTGTATGGTTCCGGGTGGACGGACTTCTGGGTCTGATGGGCTTGGATGGCAATTGGATCATCGAGCCCTTCGCGGAGAGGATTGATCGAGTCGGCAATGAAACATACAGCGCGGCTCTCACGGACGGAAAAACCGTATACATGGATCGCGCCGCCCGCCATCTGGCGCCTGCGCCGGATATGTCCTATGACATATGGTGAAACGCGTACAATTTGAAATAAGCAAAGCGCCCGAAATCCCCCGCAGACGGAGGATTTTGGGCGCTTTGCTGTACAAAAGAATAACTGCTCCGTTATATCAAAAACCAATCGGTTATGTATGAAGCAAAAGGGGATTTTTCTGGTCGGTTTCAGCGATTGAGGCGCTACACGTGAAACTCCTTCATATCGTCGATCATATACAGCGTATCCGTATCGCTAAAATGAATGGATTCAAGCATCTTTTGATAGCGCTCGTAAGAAACATGAATATCTGCCATACAGTAGATCATATCAGTGCCCCATTATTTTGACAGGTGATCGGAGTCCATGCGTTTTTCGAAATCGATTACGCTTGGTATAGTACAAAGTATCCAGAATCCGATCCTTGTGAGAAAGAACGACTTCCACATCATACAGCGGCTGTTCGCCATACCCCTTCGGCCACCAAAGCTTTGCGCCGTCCAAACCGGCAAAAAGCTTGCCGGCGGTGTACCACAGCCGGTCGCTCATCTCAAACGTGCTTTCGCCGCAGCGGCCTTTCACCGAAATATTGTATTCGGAAAGATCGTCGCCATCGACGCTGACCTCGTAAAAGAAGGAAAGCTCCGCTCTTTCTTCCGGAGGGTCTGCTGCGGTTGTCATAAGATAGCTTTGACGGATATGCTCAATGGGTCTGTTTTCAATATAAACCGGACGCCAGATTCCGCCCGAAACCATTCTCGGCATGATGTCCCATCCGAACATGGAGGCTGCTTTTCTGATGCGCAGGCTTTCGTAGTCGTATTTGAGGGCATTATTGGCGGCGGACATCTTTTTGCCCCGTGCCGCGATGCACGCGGTCGTGATGTGGACGAGCAGCTCGTTTTCGCCTTCCCTGATGGATTCCGATACATCAAAGGACTGCGTGACCAGCATATTTTCGGATTTTCCGATCGGCTTCCCGTTCAGATAAAGCTCGGCTACGGTGTCCAGACCTTCAAAAACAAGATGCGCGGAACAGTTTTCGCACGCATGATAGCATCGTGTCGAATGTAGGAATACTAAGTGTCAATCTCTTTTAAGCTTAAAACCTCGATTTGTGATAAGTTTTGCAAGCTGATTGATAAAAACGTATATGAGCCTATGCTCTGCGAACTAATGAATGCATGCTATTCTGATTGCCAATTATCGAGTTTGTGTATATAATATACATACTGCGATACATAGAACAAGGAGGATTGGCATGGAGTTCTCATCATTTTTTCCTGTATGGAATCGTCTGACGGTTCAGCAGCAAGCTGTTCTTTCGGGCAGTGTTTTCAGCCGAAAGGTGAACAAGGGCGATGTGATTCACAATGGCGATGCGGACTGCAC
>JAFQKQ010000097.1 GCA_017396845.1 Clostridia bacterium | reverse complement strand
TCTGTCAATATCCTTTATGAGCTTTAAATACGTCTCCGGAGAATCGGGATACATCCACGGCATAGGTTCCAGAGTGAAGCTGGTTTTGACCGGTTTTACTTCGTCGATAATCCTCTGCGCGAGAGAAACCACCTTTTCATAGGCTTTTTCCGTAAGGTTTTCGCAGTAATATCCGTCCCACACGCTTCCGAACGCACCGGAAATGTTTACGCAGCAGTTTGCGCCGACTTCCTCTGCAAGCGCCAGCTGGCGAACCGACCAGTCGTATGCATTCTTGCGAACATCTTCATCGGAGGAAAAGCAGTTTTTCCAGATTCCCACTTCGCCGATCACCAGATCATTATCCCTGATGCAGGAAAGATAGTCGTGTATCACGCTCTTGGGCGCGTCGCTGTTTACGGGAAAGCTTACCGAACTGTAGGTGAGCTCCTTTACATAGGAAAGCCACTGTGAAGGGCTGTTGTACATTTTCATGATGGCTCCGCCGATTCTCATACCTTTTCCTCCTCATTTACCATGTAAAATTTCCAAAGTGCACGACGGACGAATCCATATCCTTAAGCGATTTGGTGCTCGTCATCGCCATTGCATACTCGAGATCCTTTGTCATTTCAAGAATTACGTCCCTCACGCCTTCTTCGCCCTGCTCCTTCAGCCTTGGAATCAGCGGTCTTCCGATGCTGCAGGCCGTCGCGCCCAAAAGAAGCGCCTTAAACACATCGATTCCGCTTTCAAGGCCGCAGTCCACAAACAGCGGAATTCTGCCCATCGTGCGCTTTTGAATTTCGGGAAGAATCATCAGCGGCGGCACGGAATAATCCAGTCTTCCGTTGTGATGGGAAATCACCATGCCCTGAACGCCCGCCTCCAGGCACTTTTCCGCATCCCGTATGCTTAAAACGCCTTTAATGATAAAGGGAAGCTTCGTCGCCTTCACCATATCGCAAAGCTCGTGAAGCTGAAGCGGACGCATCTCCATTCCTTCGATTTCATCGTAACCTCTGCCCCTTGAAAACGCATGATCGATATCGATACCTACGGCAAACGCGCCCGCTTTTTCGGCGTGGCGGATTTTATCATATATGCTGTCTCTGTCCTTATAGGGCTTAATAATCTTAATAACCGAAGCACCGGCAGCGATCATGCCCTCCAGTTCTTCCTTGGCGCCCAGACCGCTGAACGCGATCGCACCGGCGAGATGCGCGCCCTTCGCCATTTTGACCATGCCGTCCGCGCAGTTTTTCGACATATGCGAAAGCGCCGCCGTGGTAATGGGCGTTTTGAAGGTTTTCCCATAGATTTCAAGCGTCGTATCGGGCAGACACGCATCCAGATGCCTTACTTCCAACAGCAGGCTGTCGAGATATGCCTTGGTAATTACGTCGCTCACTCCGGTTCTTCTTCCGTTTGCCATATTCCGTCCTCCGTTTCATGCGGTCATTTCTGCTACCAGTATAATCAATTTCCGATGCTTTTTCAAGGATAATTTGCGCCTTTATAATCTGCTTTTCCATCTTGACAACCTTCCCTCTGCATGTTATGTTTATCCTGTAAACCATCATTACAGGAGGGGTTTCTATGCGCAGAGAAGCAGAGGTTGTGCTTGATTTTCAATCGTCTCTCGGCACCATCAGCCCTTTTATTTACGGTCATTTTTCCGAACATATCGGCGGCGTGTTTTATGACGGCCTCTGGGTAGGCGAAGACAATAGAATTCCCAATATCCGCGGTTTTCGAAAAGCGTTGGTGGAGAGCTTTAAAAAGCTGAATCCCCCTGTTCTGCGCTGGCCGGGCGGCTGCTTTGCCGAAACCTATAACTGGCGGGACGGAATCGGCGCAAGGGATCAGCGCCCGGTACGCCTGAACTGGTGGACAAGCTACGACGGAAGATATGAATCCAATCAGGTCGGAACGCACGAGTTTATCGATTTTTGCCGCATGGTCGGCGCAGAGCCGTATTTTGCCGCAAACCTGACGAGCGTGACGCCGCTTCACATTCAAAACTGGATTGAATACTGCAATCTTCCCGCCAACACCACAACGCTTGCAAAAGAGCGCGAAGAAAACGGAAGCAAAGAACCGTTTCAGGTGAAATACTGGGGCCTTGGCAATGAAAACTGGGGCG
>JAFQKQ010000010.1 GCA_017396845.1 Clostridia bacterium | reverse complement strand
GTCGTCGCCGCCGATGATTACGTTGGCGGTGATGCCGTGCTTTTTGCAGTTTTCGGCTACGATTTTGAACTGCTCTTCGGTTTCGAGCTTGGTTCTGCCGGAGCCGATGATGTCGAAGCCGCCGGTATTTCTGTACTGGTTGATATATTCATCGTCAAAGATGATGTAATCGTCTTCGATCAGACCGCTGGGGCCGCCCTTGAAGCCGTAGAGCACGTTGTCGGGGCTGGTGGCCTTGAGCGCGTCATAAAGACCGGAAATTACGTTGTGTCCGCCGGGAGCCTGTCCGCCGGAGAGGATAACGCCGACGACCTGCTTCTTGGCTTCGGAGGTATTTTCACCCTTTTCAAAGGTGATTTCGTTCTTGCCATAGGTGTTGGGGAACAGCGCCTTGATCTTTTCCTGATCGGCAACGCTCTCGGTCGCCTTGCCGTTCTTTACACAAATCTCACCGATGCCGTTTTTGAGCATGCCGGGGAGTTTGGGATTGTACTGATATCTCGCAGTCTGAAGGGGGGACAGTTTCATTTCAAACACTCCTTACAGTTCTTGTATCGCTTAAACACAGCATCTTTATTATAATCCATTTTATGTTAAGCGTAAACAGCTATTTGAGGTTTTTACTGTAAGGAAGCCGCCCTTCCGGGGAATTATGAAAATAAAGTCTCCTACTGTCGTATACAGAAAACGAGGCCGTCCGAAGACGGCCCCGCGTATTCACAAGATTCGCATTACTTCTTTTTCTCAAGCTTGCAGGTTCTCTTCATGCCGACTGCACAGGCGATGTCGCCCAGCACGTTGCAGCAGGTCGCGCCCATGTCGCAAAGGGTGTTTACGGAAATGTACACGCCCATGATGCCGGCGGGGAGACCCGCGATGGAGGAAAGCGCCGCAAAGCAGGCGATTGCGCCGCCGGGAACACCGGGGCAGCCGATGGAGAGAAGCGTGTTGCTCAGAAGCACGGTCGCGAGCATGCCGAAAGATACTTCAACGCCGCAGGCATTGGCGAAGAACACGATCATGAAGGACATCAGAATGGAAACCGCGTCCATGTTGACCGTCGCGCCCAGCGGCAGCGCCATGGAGGAAATCTCATTGGGAACATCCAGATCGTCCGCGCACTTTTTGCTGATGGGGAGCGTTGCGGAGCTTGAGCAGGTACCGAACGCGTTCAGCGCCGCAGGCATGACCTTCTTAAAGAAGTCGCGCAGGGAGCACTTGCCGATTACCTTTACAATTCCGCCGTACACGATCAGCACATACAGGAAGAAGGTAACATAGAGCGCCAGAAGCACGCTGCCAAGCGCGATAACGGTGTCGATTCCGTTTGCAAAAACCACGCCCGCGATGGAGCAGAATACGCCGATGGGGGTAACGTACATAACGAAGGAGATGATCTTGATGGAGATTTCGTTTACGCTTTTTACCACGTTCACAAACGGCTCCGCCTTCTCCTTAAGCGCAAGGCAGGTAACGCCGACGATGATGGCAAACACCAGCACCTGCAGCATGTCGCCGTTTACGAAGGATGCTATGGGGTTTGACGGAATCAGGTTCTTAACCGTGTCCAGAAGGCTGGTAAACTGCATGGCCTCAACGGTCTGATCCATCATTTCGATCTCAACGCCCTTTCCGAGGCCGAGCGCCTTGGGAAGGAACAGACCCAGAAGGCTTGCAAAAAGCGTAGTTCCTACAAAATACAGAAGGGACTGGCCGCCAACCTTGCCGGTTTTGGAGATACTGCCGATTCCCTGAATACCCATGACGATGGAGCAGAACACCAGCGGGAAGATCATCATTCTCAGCGCGTTCATGTAAATTGCGCTTACCAGGTCGATTCCGGGCAGCGCCCACTCAAAACGGCCGGGCATTAACAGACCCGTGATTACGCCCAGCGCCAATCCGATAAAAATCCACAGCGTAACATGCGAGGTATACCAGTTTTTCTTCTTCATGTTCATTCCTCCAGTAAGTAATCCGTAGAATGTTATAAATATTAAACGAATATTTATACGCTGTCAAGCGAAAACGTACGGAATTAAGGCGAAATTAGCATAGTTAGGCCGGAGGAAGGAGAAAAAGCTGCGGAAAACGGGAACGAAGATATTTCTGCTTCAGAGAATCGATAGTTTCGCTTGCAAAATCGATATATCGGCCTTTGATTCATTCGATACGCCGCTTCAAGGCGAGGCGCGCGCATCGTGACTAAGCGAATCAAGTATCAAAAAGCGTACATCCCGTTTCCTTGAAATAGCGGATTTTATCAAGGATTATGTCTTCCGATACAGCAAAATACTCCGCAAGACATGCCGCGCAGAAAAACCTGTCCGCCCCTCGGTTTATAAGCTTTCGGGTCGCGGAAATTTCATCCCTGACAAGCGTTTTTCCGCAGGATTGGCAGACAATTGTCATACATGCACCATCTTCGCCATCAGCACCTTCGCACCGTGCGAAGGAATTACGGCATTATAGTAATCGCGCTTTACGCCGATCTCTTCGCCTGTAAGCGCGTCCGTAAGCAAAAGCCCCACGCCGCTTTGATACGGGAGGCCCGCATCGGCAAATGTAAACGGCACTTCTCCCGGCTTCGGCGCGAAATTGAAATAGCCTATTGCAAATTCGTTATCGCTTAAGTGCTTGATCATCGTAAGCCCTGTATCCGGGTACTCCTCCCAGCCGCCGGGAACGTCGGGGCCCGAATAAATCACGCGCCCCTTATACACAACGTGCGGCGGACGGCACTCGGAATCCTGATTGATTCGCAGAAGCCCACGGTTCAGAACGAGCTTTTTGCAGAATTCGTTCATATTCCTTACATCTCCGCCCAGCATCAAAGGCGCGCTCAGCATGCACCAGAGCGCAAACTGCGTTTCGTACTCCTTGTCCGTCATCGTTTCGCCCAGCGCCACATTGCCCTTTCCGTACATGCCTACGGTGAGCATATCGATATCGTTATAGCAGTCGTGTCCGCTCATGGAAAAATTATCGAGCTGCGAACGGGCGATTTTGGAAAAGGACTGGAAGTTATCCTGAATATCGCCGGTTGAGCGGTACATATGTACGCCCCGTGATTTCATCCACTTCCACGGCTCCCCGTTTCCCCAGTTGCACGCCGCAAACAGTATGTCCCTTCCCGAAGCCTTGAGCGCCATCGACATCACCGCATAGCGGTTTCTGCCGTCCGCGCTTTCGGGAAAATTGCAGAAATCATACTTTAAATAATCCACGCCCCAATCGGCAAAGGTTTTTGCGTCGACAAATTCATGGTCAAAAGATCCGGGATAGCCCGCGCACGTGCGAACGCCCGCGCAGGAATACATGCCGAATTTAAAGCCCAGTGAATGTACGTCGTCCGCAACCGCCTTCATGCCGCGCGGGAACTTTTCGGGATCCGCCTGCAAACGCCCGAATGCATCCCTCTCCCGAAGGCTCCAGCAGTCATCGATAACAATATATTCGTATCCCGCGTCCAGATAGCCTTCATCCTTCATAATCCTTGCGGTTTCGCAAATCAGATCCTCGGAAATATTCCCGCCAAAGGTGTTCCAGGTATTAAATCCCATCGGAGGCGTAAGTAATCTCATGCTGATATCTCCTTTTTGTTTGATACTAAGTTGTTTTACGGGAAAGCTTCGAAGCGCCCTCTCGGTTCGCTTCGCCGGCAGCGCTCCCAATGGGAGAGCCACGGAGCCTTCACCGCCGATTCTTATGTCCTAAAACGAAAACCGGGATTCTTTTGCGCCGCTTCTTTAAACACATCCAGAATCTTTTCCGCATATACGCCCAGCGCCGCTTTCATGCATCCGATATTCTCAAATATAACTTCCGCATCCATTACGGATACCGTATCCCACAGCGCATCCAGATTCCTTCCGTAATCTTCAGAAAGCTGAAACGCTCTTCTGATTTCCTCGTGAGCTTCATCGCGGCTCGTCATTTTGCTGCCGTCAAGAATGTAATTTACCATTTCCCGCCCCACCAGCTTTCATCATAATACGCGTCTTCATACTCATATTCAAATGTTTCATCATACAGGTAATCTTCGTAATACCAGCCGTCATAGAGGAGTTCAAAGGTTTCGTAGTGGTCAAAGGTATAATAAATGAGGCCGTCTGTCGAGAACACAAGCCTTTCGCTTCCGCGAAAGCCGCCTTCGTAATTTACATCGCACTCATACCACTTTCTATCCTTCGCATTCGGAAGAAGACCTTCCCTGTTTCCAAACGTATCCCCGCCGATACAGAAGCCGTATCCGATTTCCCACAGATTCCCCTCGCTGCTCACCCAGCCCATGTCCTTCGCTTCGTCCTTCGTAAGGTAATTGGGCGGAAGACAACCGAACGCATACAGATACAGAGAAACCTCCTCCGGCGTAAAATAGTCGTATCCCCATTCTACGGAAATCTCATCAGTCATGGCAAAGTATTCGTCTACCAATACCTCCTGCGCTTCACCAAGCGCGCCCGCAAGCATGAGCATAAGCACAAGCAGCATCGCCAAGAGTTTCTTCATCATATACATCCCTCCAGATACTTTCATTATACAGCAGAATCCTCCCGCATGCAAACGGAAGGATTCCATATCCGAATCAATTTATGCGCTTACAGCGCCCTGATCGCGCTTTCGGCTTTTTTAAGAAGCTCACGGATTTTCAGCTTCTGCGGGCACTTTCTCTCGCAATAGCCGCAGTTAATGCACATTTCGCTCGTAGCGCCGGGATTCTTTTCGTTGTTCACATATCCGTTAAACGTATTCTTCGCAAGCTCGTGAAGACCGTACACGTTGTGATAGGTATAGGCTTCAAAAATCCTGGGGATGTTGATGCCCTTCGGGCAGGGCTGGCAGTAGCCGCAGCCGGTGCAGTAGAGCTCGGAGAATTTTTTCAGGTTTTCCATGCTCTGACCCACCTCGCGCCATTTTTCCTCGGTCATGGGCGTTTCAAGAGAAGCGACAGCCGCATTTTTTATCACCATATCCGTATTCTGCATGCCGCTGAGCGCGCAGGATACGCCCGGATTTCCGAGCACGAATCTGAGCGCCAGTTCATATGTATTCAGGTTTCCGCTTCCGAGCTTCTGAGAAAGCTCCGTGGGCACGGCAAGCCTTCCGCCGCCGACAGGTCCCATGACCACAACGCCGAGACCCTTTTCGCTGGCGTATTTGATCATTTCCTCGTTCGCACGGTCAAGAAGGTTGTACTGCAGAAGCACCGTCTCCATGGCGTAGCCGTGATCGATGATGTGCTTAAGCGCTTCGGGGGAATCGTGGAAAGAGAAGGAGATATGGCGGATTTTTCCCTGCTCCTTGAGCTTGAGCGCGCGCTCCATAAGCTTCATAGGAACGATCTTCTCGTCAAATACCTTCTGATTGATGCTCCAGAAGTGATAGAAGTCGATATAGTCGGTGCCAAGCTTTTCAAGGCTCTTGTCAAGCGTCTTTTCGTAATCCTCAGGACTTTTCACAAGCTCCATCGGGCATTTGGTGGAAATATATACCTTGTCCCTGATGGGCTTAAGCGCTTTGCCGATTGCGATTTCGCTGTTGGAATGGCAGTAATAGAAGGCGCTGTCAAAATAGTTCACGCCCAGCTCGTACGCCTTCATCAGCATTTCGTTCGTCTTGTCCTGATCTACCTGCCACTGTCCTTCCTCGGTCTGATATTCCGGAAGGCGCATGCAGCCAAAGCCCAGCTGAGAAATTTCAACGCCCGTGTTTCCGAATTTGCGGTATTGCATGGTGTATTACTCCCTGTTTCAGACTTGCGTCCGTTTTTATTTCAGTATAACATCCATTTGTTATGTCTGCAAGCGATTCCTTTTCCCGCGCGCTTATACCCGTTTATACCTCAATCCCATACATTTCCCCGTATTCCCGGGCAAGCTTCATATCCTTGCGGTCAAAAGCCTTTGTGTTATAAAGCAGCTGTCCCGGATCCGGCGCGAAATCTACCGGGCGTCCGTCATCCTTCTGGGCATGCGCGATCAGCTTTTTACCGCTTTTAATAATTCTGATGAGAAGCTCCGTCCAATCCTTCTTAAGCGCTTCGCCGTCGCCCGGTACCCACTGGATTCCACGGATACCGTCAATTTTAAGCAGGCTTTCCAGATGCGGTATCTGACCGATTCCGTCCATATGATATACCGCGTTTTGAATTCTTGACGCGCTTATTGAAAGCTCAGGCGCTATGAACTCGTCAAACATTTTAGGCCCGATCATATAGGAAAAATCGCTTTGCAGTATGTAATTGGGCTTTTCATCGAAAATCCCGTACCAGTGCGAATGCCCCATCACTTCGTTTCCCAGTATACCGTTAATCATTTTAAAGCATTCAAACCACATATCCTGTATCTCGTTTATGCACCTTTTCACCTCATCCGGCGAATCATACAGATCCATCAGCAGATTCTCGCTTCCGCGAAAACTCGCAAGCACATCCATAATGCCGCCAAGATCCGCCATCGTTATTACAACGCTCCCGCGCCATTTCTCCATTCCCGCTTCATACACATTCAGAACCCTTCGAAGGCAGGGATTGTTTTTATCGATTTCAAAGTGCAGATTCTCAATGGGAATATCCTTTTCGGGCGGAAAAAACCACACCGTTTCCTTCCGTCCCACGGGCGTGCAGCCAAGAAACGCCGCCAATGTGCCCGCGCCGAAGGGCGTGACCGAAAACATCGGAAAAGCATCCCCGTGAAAGCGCGTTTGAGACAACTGCCAGTCGCACGCATCCACCAGCTGGTCGGGCGTTACGGAAAAATCCCATGCATTTTCAAAACACAGGGGCGTATACGCAGAAGGCTTTCTGCCGGGTTCATGTCCGGTCGTCACAAACGGCACAATCGGGCGTGAAAGCTCCCCTTTCCACCAGGAACGATATGTATTCTGAAGGCGGAAATAATCGTCCTTTGAAAAATGAACGGACGGAGCAAAATGATCGATCATAATCCTTCCTCCTTATTCGGCTTCCTCTATACGCTGTGCGCGGTTCTGAGTATCAGTTCCTCCTGCATTTCAGGGGACAGTTTTACGAAATAATCGCTGTAGCCGCCGATTCTTACCACAAGATCGGCGTATTCCTCGGGAGAGAGCTGCGCCTTTTTCAGCGTTTCGTTGTCAATTACGTTGATCTGAATTTCAAAGCCGCCGCGCGAAAGATAGGTTTTAATGAGCGCGAGCATGGTTTGTATGGAGGCAGGCCCCAGCGAGGATTTGGAGAACTTCAGATTTACGGCTACGCCGCCGATCATTTTTTCGTGCTCCCATTTTGTAGAGGAGAGAATTGAAGCGGTAGGTCCGTTTTTTTCTCTTCCCTGACAGGGGCCTGAGCCGTCGCCCAAGGGAAATCCCGCCTTGCGTCCGTCGGGCGTGGCTTGGGTTTTTCGCCCGAATTGTTCGTGCATTACCCAGCAGAATACGCTCGGAATCAGATTGGCGTTTGAAAACGGCCCCGTATATTTTCGGCATTCCTCTATGATGTGCTCGGTGAACAGTGAAAAGAGGCTGTCAATTTCGTCAGAATCATTTCCGTATTTGGGGATTTTATTGAGGATATTCAGTCTCAGTTTTTCGTTTCCTTCGAAGTTGTTATCAAGAAGCTTTTTGTATTCAACAAGCGTAAATCTCTTTTCGTCAAACACCAATGTCTTTACGGCGTACAGCGAGTCAACGAGATTGGCCATGCCTACAAACGAGGGCATGATCCAGTTGTATCTTGCGCCGCCTTTTTCGATGTCCTTTCCCGCTTCCAGACAGTCTGCCACAAAGCAGGAGAGCAGCGGATTTTGGGATTTTTCCATGCGTATTTTTCGGGAAGCGGTTTCGCTTTCAAAATTCCGCTTGATTTTTCTATCCAGCAGGCAAAGAACCGCGTTTATAAGATCGTCTGCGGAATCGTATTCCCTGTCCATCGCGTCTAAAAGCAGCTGGGGCATATTGGTGTACGGGCTTGCAACCCATACGTTTGAGGCTGCGACGGGCGTGATTTCTACGCAGGTGGAATGGATGTAATTGCGCGATTCCTTTTCGCTTACGCCGTAGTGGATCAGTCCCTTTGAAATCACGTCGTCGTTAAAGATTGCGGGATGCGAATGCCCATTTAAGAGGAGACGGCAGGCCTTTTCCAAAATAGCGTCCGGAAAGCCCTTCGTATAGCAAAGACCCACGGAGGGATAAACCAGACGGATATCTTCAATCACCTGAAGACCCATTTCGGTAAGATCGTTTGCGATTATGTTTCCGTTTTCGTCCCTTCCGCCCAGCATGTAGCCGCTGGAAAGCCCGTTCGGAACGCGCATATTGATCTGAATGGCGAGACTATCCAATAATTCCCGGGCAAATTCCTTTGTGATCCTGCCTTCCCTCATATCCTTTTCATAATAGGGAAGCAAAAATCTGTCGATTCTTCCCAGCTGGAACTGCTGGTGATTCAGGCGCTGAGGGTTCAGCGTCAGGCAGTGCGTGAGAAAATGTACGGCCTGAACCGCTTCATAAAAGCTTTCGGCGGGATATGCGGGTACGCGGCGAAGGATTCGGTGGATTTCCAGCAGCTCGCTTTTCCGTGCTTCATCCGTTTCGTCTGCGCTTAGCGCAAGCGCTTTTTCGGCGTATTTTTCCGCGTGAACGAGAACCGCCTTCAGGCAGCAAATGCAGTTTAAATAGAATTCACGGGCGTTTTCGTATGTCTTTATAAGCGCCTTGATATCCTCTATGATCCCGTAGATTCCCCTTTTCAATAGCTTTTCATAATCGACCGCCATGTGCGAATCCTGCCCCATCTGGCAGGCGTATGACTCGGCGATTTTTCTGTATTTATTCTTCCATTCGCTCTCTTCGCTGTCCGTAAGCGGAATATCCATTTTCCCTACGATCAGCTCGCCCTCCGATATGCTGACGGGGAGCTTCTCAAACGCCTCTGAATACGCTTCCCGATATCTTTCATCCTCCGAAGCGCATGATAGCCGGTCAAACGCCTTGTAAAAATGGTAGTGAAACACAAGCGGATAGATTCTGTTTTCAAGCGCGCGCTTTCTAAGCTCTTCGATTCGTTTCATACTCCGCCTCCCCAATTGCCGTTTTCATTAAAACACAAGCTGCACAAGCAGCATATAGCACACGGTTCCGGATACGATGCTTAAAAGCGTATTGCGCCGCCACACATGAAGCGCAATTACCACAGCGGATGCAATGAGGCTTGGAACAAAGAGAGCTGCTTCCCGGAAGCTTACGCCCTTTAAGCAGTATACAACCAGCATGCCCATGATGGCGTAGGGAAGCGAACGGCTCAGCTTTTCAACGAGCTTCGGCGTTTTTCTTTTGCCGCCGAACACGATAAAGGGAAGAATCCGAAGCAGCGCCGTGACGAGCGCCATAATCAGAACGCTCAGCCATGCGGTTTGTTGATTCATCATGGCTTTGCCTCCTTTATCACAGTCAGCGTAAGCGCAATGACCAGCATCGCGGGAATCAAAAAGCTTTCGCTTCCGAATATTACAAGGCATAGCGCCGACGCGGCAACGCCGATGAGCGCCGGCCTGCGGTCGCGTGCGGAAAGCCACTGCTCCGTAAATACCGTCAGGAAAAGGGCGGTCAGCGCAAAATCAATGCCTTCCGTGCTGAAGGGAAGCACGCCGCCTGCAATCGCGCCCAACACCGAGCCCGTCACCCAATAGATGTGATCCATCAGAGAAACCAGCAGATAATAAAGACTACGGTCGGTTTCTTGAACCCCCGAAAGCTCGCCGCATACCAGAGAATACGTCTCATCGGTCAGGGTATACATAAGATATGCCTTTTTTGCGCCGGTTCCGCGGTATTTGTCGAGCATGGAAATCCCATAGAACAGGTGCCGTGCGTTGACCATCAGCGTCGTAAGCGCGACCGTCAAATACGAAGCCCCGCCGGTAAACAGGTCGATGGCGACGTACTGCATGGAACCCGCATAGATAAAAAGGCTCATGGCGAATGCCATCAGCACGCTGAAACCCGTGGAGCGCAGTATAATTCCGAATCCGAATCCCAAAACCAAATAGCCGGTGAGCACCGGAAGCGTGGCGATAAACGCTTTTTTGATGAGTTTTTTCATAAACAGCGCCGTTCCTTACAATACTCCTTACAATACGCGGATATGCCAAATACGCACAGTATGCATTCAGTGTAAATCATTATACATCAATAGAAATGAAATCGCAAGAAATTTGCATGCGCCCGGGCGTTCGTTTGGATTTATATCAGGATGCTTTTCTTTACGTATCTTGAAAGAACGTATTTTTAGCACCCGAATATGCTGTCGGATATTGTGTCAAGCGAAAAGAAACCAAGAAATTTTACAACAATTCTAAATTTGAATTATTTATTGGATAGAATTGTAGACATTTAAGTTTTGCAGTGCTATAATAGATTTGATACATTGGCAGAATTTGAGACGGATATATCGAATCATATGCGTCTGCCCGGCGTTCCAAAGAACGTCGGTACATTCTCAAATGCTTAACAAGTGTTCAAAAACAAAAAGGAGAAAATGTAGTATGAAACTGACTGGTTTAACCGTCAAACAGGTCGAGGAGAGCCGTCAAAAGCACGGTGCAAACACCCTGACGCAGATCCCGCCGGATCCGCTGTGGAAAAAGATCCTTGAAGGCTTCAAGGATCCCATGATTATGATTCTGCTGGTCGCTCTGGTCGTGCAGGTCGTTCTGTTCTTCCTCGGGGAAACCGAGTGGTTTGAGCCGGTTGCCATTTTGGTTGCGATCATGATCGCAAACGGCGTATCCTCCGTGAGCGAAAGCAAGCAGGAGGGCAAAGCGTCCGCACTGAAAGCCGAAGAGGAAGCCAAGGAAATGGCCAAGGTTCTCCGCGACGGCAAGCTTCAGGAAATCCATGTAAGCGAAGTAGTAGTCGGCGATATCGTATACCTGCAGGCGGGCGACAAGATTCCTGCCGACGGCGAAATCGTTGAAGGCGCGGCAAAGGTAGACCAGGCGGCCCTGAACGGCGAAACCGAAGAAGCGGAAAAGATCCCGATGCCCGAAGGCGCTTCCTATGATACAAAGGATCTTCTGAACAAGTACTACGCCTACCGCGGCACCGTAGTCTGCGGCGGCGAAGCATACATGGAAATCAAGGTCGTCGGCGACAAGACCCTGTTCGGCGAACTCGCGCTTGAAGTTCAGGAGGATACCCGCGCAACGCCTCTGCAGGTTAAGCTCGGAAAGCTTGCCAAGCAGATTTCCACCTTCGGCTATATCGGCGCTATCGCCATCGTCATCAGCGTGCTGGCGAAGACGCTGTTCACCGGCAGCATCCCGCAGGGCGCGATCGAGTGGATCCGCCTGATCATGGATGCAATTACCGTTGCGGTTACGATTATCGTTTGCGCAGTTCCGGAAGGACTTCCGATGCTCACCTCCATTCTTCTCTCCTTCCAGAGCCTTAGAATGGCAAAGGACAATGTTCTCGTACGCAAGATCAACGGTCTTGAAACGGCCGGCAGTCTCAGCATTCTTTTCAGTGATAAGACCGGCACGATCACCGAAGGCCGCCTGTCCGTAGTAGAAATGGCGACGGGCAATGTGCGCACCTATGACGCGCTTTCCAAGATGAATCCCGCGCTGATGGCGGATGTAGTCACCGGCGTAGGCATCAACAACAGCGCCGTGGCCAGCAACGGCCAGATCATCGGCGGCAACAGTACCGACCGCGCACTGATGGCCTTCCTGGTTTCCTCCAAGGCCGATCAGACCATGAATAAAGAGGAAGTTCTGAACTTCAACGCCTTCGACTCCGCGAAGAAGTATTCCTCCGTCACCGTTGTTCATGGCGGCAAGAGCGTCACGTATATCAAGGGCGCGCCCGAAAAGATCATCGAGAGATGCACGCATTATATCGATGAAGACGGCAAGGTCAAGGAACTGGTTGAGAAGAATTACCTCACCTCCTACATCGACACGCAGGCCGGCAGATCCATGAGACTTCTCGCCGTAGCCAAGGCGGACGGCGAAAGCGACAGCGCGCCGCTGACCTTGATCTGCGTAATCAGCATCCGCGACAATGTTCGCAAGGAAGCCGCAGACGCGATCAAGGAAGTTCAGAACGCAGGCATTCAGGTTGTTATGGTAACCGGCGACAGAAAAGAAACCGCAGTAGCCATCGCCAAGGAGTCCGGTCTTCTTTCCAGCTCCGAGGATGTTGCGCTTACCTCCGCCGAAATGGCCGAGAAGAGCGATGAAGAGCTTAAGAAGATTCTTCCCCATCTTCGCGTTGTTTCCCGTGCGCTTCCCACCGACAAGAGCCGTCTGGTCCGCATCGCACAGGAGCTCAATCTGGTTGTCGGCATGACCGGCGACGGCGTAAACGACTCCCCCGCCCTTAAGAAGGCGGACGTTGGCTTTGCAATGGGCAGCGGCACCGAAGTTGCCAAGGAAGCCGGCGACATCACCATTCTGGACGACAACTTCTCCTCCATCAGAAAAGCGATTCTCTACGGCCGCACAATGTTCAAGAGCATCCGAAAGTTCCTGATCTTCCAGCTGACCGTTAACGTAGCAGCCGTTCTCACCTGCTTCCTTGGGCCGCTCTTGGGTGAAAACGTAATCCTCACGGTTATCCAGCTGCTGATGATCAACCTCGCCATGGATACCCTCGCCGCCATCGCGTTCGGAAGCGAACCCGCGCTGGACGAGTACATGAAGGACAAGCCGATTCCCAGATCCGCCAGCATCGTAAGCAAAGACATGCTCATCGAGATACTGATCGGCGCTGCGTATATCACCTTCATCTGCATAGGCATTCTGTTCATTAAGCCGATTACAAAGCTCTTCGGAGAAGTGGACAGCACCTATCTTAAGACCGCCGTGTTCGGCGTCTTCATGATGGCGATCACCTTCAACGGCTTTAACGCCAGAACGAGCCACCTGAACCCCGTCGGCGGAATTAAGCGCAACCTTACGTTCGTCTGGGTCATGCTCTCCGTATTCCTGCTGCAGTTTGTATTCATCACCTTCGGCGGCGAAGTACTCAGCGTTGAAAGACTGAGCGTAAGCGGCTGGCTTACCTGCATCGCTCTTGCATTCCTCATTATCCCGATCGACATGATCCGCAAGGCGATTGTAAACAAGCTCAAGAAATAACGGATATGATCCGTGAATGAAATTCTCTTAATAAAAAACGCTGGGAGGTAATCATATGCCTGTAAATCTTTCCAAGGGACAGAAGGTAGATCTTACCAAGACGAATCCGGGGCTTAATAAGCTTCATGTAGGACTGGGCTGGGACACCAACAGATACGACGGAGCCAGCGACTTCGATCTTGACGTAGTTACTTTCATGCTTGCCGGAAACGGCAAGGTTGCCTCTGACGCAGACTTTGTATTCTACGGAAACAAACTTCATTCGTCCGGTTCCGTAGAGAGCATGGGCGATAACCTTACCGGCGTCGGCGACGGTGATGACGAGGTGATCAAGGTAGTCCTTAACAAGGTGCCCGCATCGGTCGAAAGAATCACCTTTGCCGTCAGCATCTATGATGCGGACGCGCGCCGTCAGAATTTCGGTCAGGTTGAGAACGCCTTCATCCGCATCGTAAACGAGGATACCAATCAGGAAATCCTCCACTATGATCTGGGCGAGGACTTCTCCATCGAAACCTCCGTCGTAGTCGGCGAATTGTACCGCCATAACGGCGAGTGGAAGTTCAACGCCATCGGAAGCGGATTCCAGGGCGGTCTGGCCGCGCTGTGCGTAAACTACGGCGTAAACGTGTAATGTGAGCAACTAAACAAAACAGATATAAATACACTAAAAGGGGGAAGCACAATGAGTGTCAATCTTCAGAAGGGACAAAAAGTAGAACTTCGCAAAGGAAACGGCGACGTACTCCGTAAGGTTATCGTAGGTCTTGGCTGGGATGAAGTACAGCGCGGCGGATTCTTTTTCAAGCCTCAGCCGATCGACTGCGACGCATCCGCGATTCTTTGCACCGGAGGCAAGTGTGTGAGCATTGACGACGTAGTATACTTCGGAAACCTCACTCATAAGAGCAAGGCCGTAAGGCATATGGGCGACAACCTGACCGGCGCAGGCGACGGTGATGACGAGCAGATCGTGATCGATCTCTCCGCTGTCCCCGCCAACTACGACAAGATCGGCGTTGTAGTAAACATTTATCAGCCCAGAGAGCGCAAGCAGCATTTCGGCATGATCAATAATGCCTTCATCCGCATTGTGGACGCGGATACCAATCAGGAAATGTGCAAGTACGACCTTTCCGAAAACTATAACGGCATGACCGCCATGATCTTCGGCGAGCTGTACAGGTACAACGGAATCTGGAAGTTCAGCGCTGTCGGACAGCCCACGAACGACGCAGGACTCAAGCAGACGATCGAACGCTTCGTTTAATCACATATTATCAAGTTTTATCTGAGGAACGGAGGTAAAGAGGAATGGGTGTTAATCTTTCTAAAGGTCAGCGAGTTTCACTGGAAAAAGGCATGACGATGGCTCTGGTAGGCCTTGGCTGGGATACCAACCGCTACGACGGCGGCTTCGATTTCGACCTTGACGCTTGCGCGTTTATGCTCGGCGAAAACGGCAAGGTTCGCAAGGACGAAGATTTTATCTTCTACGGCAATCTTGAAAGCGCAGACGGCGCGGTACGCCACACCGGCGACAACAGAACCGGCGACGGCGACGGCGATGACGAAGTGATCGTTCTTAACCTCAACAAGGTTCCTGCGGACATTAAGAAGATCGCCATTACCGTAACCATTTATGACGCGCCCGCCCGCCGTCAGAACTTCGGTCAGGTCTCCAACGCCTACGTTCGCGTAGCAAAGATGGCAAACGAGGACGACATGGTCGGTCAGGAAGAGCTCCGCTTTGACTTGGTAGAAGAGTTCTCCATCGAAACGGCACTGGTTGTCTGCGAAATCTACAGAAACGGCAACGACTGGAAATTCAACGCTGTCGGAGCAGGATACAGCGGCGGCCTCGAAGCGCTCTGCAGAAGCTACGGCGTAAACGTCTGATAAGTATACGGCACAGATTGAGGGAGAGCGTTTGCGAAATCGTTCTCCCTTGATTTGCAATTTGAATATGGGAGACGGCACTATGGATAACAATTTAAAAAAACGCAGGATCGTATTTAACGCGCCTGCTATATTGGTATTTACGGGCATCTGCCTGATCGCCATGATTCTGGACTGGATTACAAAGAAGGGCTCTACGAATGTTCTGTTCAGCGTCTACAGATCCTCTCTTCTCAACCCGCTGACGTACATTCGTTTTTTCGGACACGTTTTCGGGCATGCCAACTGGGATCATTTCCTCGGCAACATCATGTACATCCTCATTCTCGGGCCGCTGCTTGAAGAAAAATACGGAACCTCGAATATATGGTTCATTATTCTGGCTACCGCGCTCGTTACCGGTCTCATTCAGTTCTTCATTTTCCCGTCCACGGGACTGCTCGGCGCAAGCGGCGTTGTGTTTGCTATGATTCTGCTCTCCTCGATCACCGGCATGAAGGATAAGTCGATCCCCATTACTTTCATACTGGTAGCGCTTCTGTACATCGGCCAGCAGATTTATCAGGCGTTTACCGTCGGCGGACCGGTTTCGTATATGGCGCATATCGTCGGCGGAACGGTTGGCGGATCTCTTGGATTCCTCATGAATCACTGGAAAATGAATCGATACTAAAAAACGGGGTGCTTTGATGCGCAGGCAAATGACAGACATACGCGAAATGCTGAATGCCGATCGAAGTTCGCCTTCATTCATACGAATCAACCAGTATAACGGAGAAATTGAACAGATAATCATTCAGCTATACGAACGGGCACGACAGAACGGAGTCATTTTTGAGGGAAAAATACCCAATCCCACGGAAAGCAATCTTTCCTATTACTACGAAATGATGGGAAATGATTTCCGGTTGGAGAAGGCGTTTATTTCGGACGGACTTAAAAAGTGGCTTCCGAGAATGAACGCCGCGCAGCATGATCTGATTGCTTCTTCCCTGTATCAGACGCTGAACCAAATGAAGCAGCGCGGAAAAACGGACGGTATGCTGAAAAACGCATACATCCGCTTTATGTGCTGGCTGTATTTCAAATTTGAACGAATTGCCATCCGCCTCGGAAGCGGCTCTCTTCCCCTTGTGCTGATTCAAGCGGAGCTTTCGGGTTTCGATCTCAGTTTTCTTTCCATATTGTGTGAAGCCGGAACGGATATTGCTCTCATACAGACGGCAGGAGACGCGGCGTATTTGAAAATCGACGCGCAGTCCGAAATGTCAAACGCCGTTAAGTTCTCAAACGGCAGCGCATTCCCGGCGGATTTTAGCATCAACAAAGTCTATAAGGATTATGTAAACAGGCAGTACAGCCGGCCGCAGATGCGTCCAAGCGCGCCTTCAGCGCCCGCGCAAGCACGCCCGTCCGCCCCGCCGCCTCGGCCCGTGCAGCCGCCTCGGCCCGTTCAGCCCGTGCAGACTGCGCCCAGAGCGCCTCGGAGCGCGCCTTCAAGCAGCGCAGCGGATATTCCCCTTCGGATTCCGACGTCCGAATACAGGGTTTATCCCAACGCATGGATGCAGTCGGATTTATTTGAAAGCATGCTCATGCCGTCCGGCAAAAGAGGCGAAGATGAAAAGCTGATCTACACCTGCTTTGCATACCGGGAAGGCGCGGAGGATCGGCTGACATACACGAACGAGCTGATACAGCTTCATCAGAAGCTGCTCAGCGCAGGGCGAAAGCCCATGATTGTAAACGGCGGTTTTGATCAGCCTACGCCCGATGAAATTCAGGGCGTGCGCCGCGGCGCATACCGCACGATCAACGATGCGATTTCGGATCTTTCCAAGAATCTTACGGTGGGCACCGCGCTGGAGCTTCAGAGTATTGCCATAAGAGCATTTATGGAGATACTGAGCGAAGAAGGAAGCAAGCCCGGCGCCAATCCAAACCGCATATCCAGCACTGCCGTATACCTGGTCTGCTGGTTCAGGCGTTGCTATTCGCGCCTGTTTGAGGGCTGGAAGCCCAGGCATGTAGGGTGTCTGATACACATGGGCCCCTGTAAAAACGAGAGAGAAGCTCTGTTTTTCCGCTTTCTTTCAAAACTTCCCGTAGATATTCTGCTACTGAATCCCAACCTTGAAGAAACCAACTGTCTTCAAGACCCGCTTCTGTTTGTACAGACCTATTCGGAAAGCATCGCCATGAACACCTTCCCGCAGGAAAACTCTACCGTTCGCATAACGACGGCCGCCTCTCAGGCGGAGCGGGATCTGGACGGAACGCTTTACAGCAATACGGGGCTGTACCGCGACAGGCAATTCGATGCGGCGCAGGCGATTGTTCTGAATTCCACCTACGAAGAGATCGCGCTGTATTGGGATCAGGAGCTTAAGTACCGCCCCAATTTCAACACGGTCAACAACACGGTAATGATGCCCGTATTGTTCGCGCAGGTCAGCGGCGTTAAGCACGGAGATCTGGGCGCGTACTGGCTGTCGATCAAGCGGCTGATGACGCCGGAAACGATTGTTGTCCGCCAGCTTCCCATGTTTTCTCGGGAGGATCTATCGCCGATTTCTTCCTCCGCCGTTGAGTTTTTCAGAAACGGACGGCTGCAGAGGGATAAAATCAGGAGCAATCGGCATTACCCCTTTGCCATGCTTAGGGAGGAAACACAGGAGTACATTCTGAACAAACTTCAGATTCTGATCGACCAGAAGACCATCAAAGGCACATCGGAAAACGGAATGGAATATCTGATCATTTCCACCGTTCTCAGCATGAAGAAGGAATGGATTCGAATGATACAGAAGTTCGATTTCACGAAGAAAAATCCGAAGGTGCTGGTAATGAACACGCTGGAGCAGATGGCCTCCAAGGAGGACGCGATACTTCTGGCGTTTATGAGTCTTATCGGATTCGATGTTGTATGCTATGTGCCCACGGGATATCAGTGCTTCGGGCAGTGGTTCCCCTCCGGCACGCTTCAGGAGCATCAGATCGGCGACTATGTATACGATCTGAATCTTCCCGATTTTAATCTTGTGACACAAAACACACATTCGGTGTGGAATATATTCAGGAGAGGTAGTTGAGCAAAATGGGTCTGAATTTTAATAGGAATCCCGTGGCGCCGGCAGCGCCCGCCATTCAGCAGGAACCGGAAATTGTAGTAGAAAGCTATGATATTGTTGCAGACAGACAATCGATGAACCAATCGCTCACGAATTCCAGAGAAGTAGACGCGCTCGCCAGCCAGATTGAAATTTCGAATCTGGATACGATCGTTACCTTCGGCGCTCATGCGGCGGAGGAAATTTCGAAGGCCTCCGACGTAGTTCTCAACAGCATGAATATGTCGCAGCTGGATGGTTCCAGCGAAATGCTCGCCACGCTCGGCAAAATCATGGAGAAGTTCGACATCGATGAAATCCGCGAGAATCCCACGCTGTTCGGGAAGCTGTTCGGCGGACTCAGAAAGCAGCTGGACAAGATTTTAGCGAAGTATCATACGATGGGCGAAGAGGTTGACAAGATCTATGTGCAGCTGAAGCAGTATGAAACGGAGATCAAGCAGTCCAACCGCAAGCTCCAGCAGATTTTCGATGCAAACGTAAACTACTATCATGAGCTGGTAAAATACATCCTCGCGGGCGAGCAGGGCTGCCGCGAAATCGAAGAGTATATGGCGCAGCGCCAGGCGGATTTCGAAGCCACGGGCGACAATGCCATTCAGTTCGAAATTCAGTCCCTTCAGCAGGCTCTGCAGATGCTCGAACAGCGCACGCAGGATCTGCGCATTGCAGAGAACGTAGCGATGCAGTCCGTGCCGATGATCAAGACGATGCAGTTCAGCAACATGAACCTGGTCCGCAAGATCAATTCCGCGTTCATCATCACCCTGCCGGTATTCAAGCAGGCGCTCGCACAGGCGATCATGCTCAAGAGACAGCGCATTCAGGCAGATGCCATGGCTGCACTGGACGAGAAGACGAACGAAATGCTGCTGAAAAACGCCCGCAACGCCGCCGAGCAGGCCGCCGCTACCACCCGCCTTGTGTCTACCAGCGCTGTGAAGATCGAAACGCTGGAGGCTTCCTGGAACACGATCGTCAAGGGAATCGAAGAAACCCGCCAGATTCAGGAAACCGCAAAGCGTCAGAGAGCGGAAGATCAGGTACGTCTGGAGCGCATCAAGACCGAGTTCAACCAGATGTATCATATGCCCGGAAAAAGATAAATTTTCATTTGAATACGGGCAAATCGCACATGACCGGCACAAATTTACGGTCATGTGCGGTTTGCTTGCGTAAGCGCTTTTTATGAAAGGACTGATACTGTTGCCGACAGAAATGGATACGCTTTTGCCATACCGCGTAGGCGGACTCATGTACACGCCCGCGATTTCCGAAGGTATCTCCGAAAAAATCCGCAATAAGGCGTATCCCTGCCTTACTTCGCTCGCTTTGTGCCTTGAGGATTCTATCAACGATGATTCCCTGGAAGCTGCCGAAATACAGCTTGTGAAGACGCTGATCGATATCAAAACATCCGTTCCGAAAGAGGACAGACCGCTTTTGTTCGTTCGAATCAGAACACCCGAGCACATGCTTGCCGTTCACAATATGATCAGAGATTCAGAAGACGTGCTGACGGGTTACATACTGCCGAAATTCGATCTTGACAATGCAAAAAGGTATATTGAAGTACTTACCCATATCAACAATCACCGCATGCATAAGCTCTATATCATGCCCACTTTGGAAAGCGGCATGGTGGCGGATGCGGAAAACAGAATTGATGCGCTTACAAAGCTGAAGGACGTGCTTGCGCCCATCCGCAATAGTATTTTAAATATCCGCGTCGGCGGAAATGATTTCAGCAATCTGTTCGGAGTTCGTAGAAAAATTCATCAGACGATATATGATATCGGCGTGATCAGAGATATATTATCGGATATTATCAATGTATTTTCCCGCGAATATGTAATTTCCGGGCCTGTGTGGGAGTATTTCGGGAATTCTCCCGACGGCGCATGGGCGGCAGGGCTGAAGCGCGAAATCAGCCTTGATATCGTAAACGGCTTTACCGGAAAAACTGCCATTCATCCTTCGCAGCTTCCGGTGATTTATGAAAGCCTGAAGGTTTCCAAAGAGGACTACAATGACGCGCAGTCGATTCTCGCATGGAACAGGCGCGGTTATGCCGTAGCGAAAAGCGCGGGCGGCACCCGGATGAACGAAGTGAAATGCCATACGCGCTGGGCGGAAAAAATCAGCTGCATGGGGCAGATATACGGCATAACGGAGGAAGCATAATGGTACGGATCTGGTTTAATCATTGGTTCAGCGCAGTCTATAATATCATATCCATGATGCGTGAGGGCTGCAAAGAGGAAATCTATGTGATCGGCACGAACAAAAACGACACGGCGGTATACAAAAGCGTATGCGACGAGTGGTACGTGGAGCCCGACGGCGTTTCCGAGGACGAATATGTCTCTTTCTGTCTGGATTTTTGCAAAAATCACAAGATTGATGTTTTTGTTCCCAGGCGGGAGCTTACTCCTATTATCAGAAATTCAGAGCGCTTTGCCGAGATCGGCGTTAAGCTGTTTACGGATGTAAAAAGCGATATGATTGCGATTCTGGACGATAAAATCGCTGCGTATGAATTTTTTGCAGGCAAGGGCTTTGAATGCATTCCGGATATAAGGATTGCCAAGAACATAGACGAATTTATATCTGCGTATGAGGCGCTTAAAGTCAACAATAAGCGCGTATGCTATAAGCTCAGCATTGACGAAGGCGCAAGGAGCTTCCGCGTTATCGACGCAAGGCTTAAGGAAGAACGCGCGCTTTTGGAAAAGCCGGGCTTTAAGATCGACTATCCGGATGCGCTGGCCGTGCTCTCCAAGTACGATTTTTCCATCCCCGTACTCGTAATGCCCTATCTGGACGGGTATGAGATCAGCATTGACTGCATGAAAACCGCAAAAGGCGATTTGATTATTCCAAGGTACAAGAACATCGGCCGCTATTCCATCGTGCGGTTTGAAGAGAGCGTTCTGTCGCTTTCGAGCCGCCTGATGAATGAGATCGGCGCGAATATGCCCATAAATATTCAATTGAGAATGCACGAAGACAAATTATGGCTGCTGGAAATCAATCCGCGCATGTCGGGCGGAATGCAGCTTTCCTGCGCCGCCGCCGGGATCAATCTGCCGGCGATTGCGCTCAATCAGCTTTTGGGCTATGAAACCGAATGGCAGTATCCCTCCTTTGAAAAAAGAAGAGTGGCGCATGTTGAAACGGCGATATGTTTTGATTGATTTTGAAAGGAACAGAGCATGAAAGAGTATTTCCCTAAGGACGTTCTTAGGCTTGCAAAGAGAGTCAACAATACCAAGCGCACGTTTTTGCTGGTCAATCCCCTGCAGGCTAAGCACATGCCGGTGAAGCCCTCCGTTTCGCTGGAAATGATGCATACGCTTGGAAGACAGCTGGCAGGGCGCTATCCCGAGGCGCGTTTGATCGTAGGCTTTGCGGAAACCGCGACAGCCATTGGCGCTGCGGTGTGCGAATGCTTCCCGGATGATTGCGTATATATGCACACAACGCGTGAAGAAACGCCCTCTGTCAAGGACTGGATTATCTTTCAGGAGGAGCACAGCCACGCGACCGAGCAGAAGCTGGCGCAGGAGTGCTTTTTGAAGGCGCTTCAAGAAACAAAAGCCGTCTTGTTTATCGAAGACGAGATATCAACCGGGCGCACGCTTAAAAACATGATCGTTCAGCTGCGCGGCCTGATTCCTCAGGGCAAACAGGTCGACATGGTCGCAGCTTCTATTATCAACCGCATGTCCGCCGAAAACGAACGCGCGCTTACGGAGGAAGGAATCAAGCTGGAATGCCTTGTTCGCCTGCCGGAGGAGGATTATACAAAAGCGGTAGAGAATTTTTCCGTTCGAATTGCCGAAAAGGTTTCCTGCGATAAAAATGCCGAAGCGGAGAGAATCGTTATAAACAATGCGCCCTCTTATCCGGATCCGAGACAGGGCGCTGAAATGGGCGCGTACAAAAGCGCAATCGGCGGCATTATCGAAAAAAGCCTTCCTGAGCTTTGCAGAAAAATACCCGAAAACGCGCGTGTTCTGGTACTCGGAACGGAGGAATGCATGTATCCCGCGCTTATGCTGGGTTTGGCGCTTGAGGCGCACTGCAGCGGCCGGGTTTTCTGCCATGCCACCACCAGAAGTCCCATCGGCATCAGCGATGAAAAGGATTATCCGGCGGCAAACGGGCGGAAGCTTACGAGTCTTTATCAGAATACGCGGGAAACCTATATCTATAATCTCGATAAATACGAGGCTGCCGTCATCGTAACGGACGCCCCGGCACAGCCGCAGGCAGCGTTAAGCGAGCTTGCATCGGCGCTCCATGCGTTCGGCACCGAGAAAGTGTTTATAGTGAATCTGTGAGGCGAAAAATGTTTAGTACATATCAATTGGATGATGTCACCATATTGCTCAAGGATATATCCGGGCTTATCACCCCGCTTGATACCAAGGCGCGCGAGAAAAAGATTCAAAGCGGCACGCATTATTCCGAAATGCTGCCCGTAGAATACGAACCGTCGGAAAAATATATGCGCATCTATAAAATCGCGCTTACGGAATACGCCGGCATAACGGCGGACGCCGTGGCGCGCGCCGCAGAGCGCATATGGGCGGAAAAGCAGGAACGCACGGCGCTCGTTTCCCTTGCAAGGGCGGGCACCTCCATCGGCGTTTTATTAAAGCGCTATATAAAGCGAAAATACGGCGCGGACATTGCGCATTATACGATTTCCATCATCCGGGGAAGAGGCATCGATAAAAACGCGATGAACTACATCCTGGAAAGACACCGCCCCGAGGACATTCAGTTCGTGGACGGCTGGATCGGAAAGGGCGCGATTCAAAGAGAGCTTGACAACGCCGTTCAGGCGTTTCCCGGCGTAAAGCCCGGCCTTGCGGTATTGTCTGATCCTGCCAATATCGCCGATATCACCGGAACGCGCGAGGATTTCCTGATTGCGAGCTCGTGCCTGAATTCGGTCGTATCGGGTCTTTTAAGCCGCACGTTTCTAAGAAGCGACGTCATCGGCGAAGATGATTTCCACGGCGCCGCGTTTTATAAAGAGCTCATGGATCGGGACCGCACATATGAATTCATAAACGCAGTGGAAGAAAAGTTCAATTTTAGCCTCCCCGCGGATGACGCCGACAATTCGCCCATCAAGCGCTATGCCGGATTGGACGAAGCCAAGGATATCTGCGAAAAATTCGGAATTCACGATATCAATCTCGTAAAGCCCGGCATCGGCGAAACGACGCGCGTGCTTCTTCGCCGCGTTCCGTGGAAGATACTGGTTTATCGGCCGGACGACGAAAGGCATCTCGGGCATATCTATCAGCTTGCACGGGAGAAAGGAGTAGAACTGGTTGAATATCCGCTGAAGCACTATCGTGCCTGCGGCCTGATTCAGACCATGTCGGATCAATAATGAGCGATATTCTCTTTGCATGTGATTTGGACAACACACTGATTCATTCATACAAGCATAAAAAGGACGGCGATATCTGCGTAGAATGGATCGACGGGAAGGAACAGGGATATATGTCCAAAGAGGTTCTTGCGCTTCTTCGGCGCATCAAAGACCTGGTCGACATCGTCCCCGTAACGACGAGATCCGTTTCGCAGTATTTAAGAATCTCATGGCCCTATTCGTGCAAGCCGAAATGCGCCATCACCACCCACGGCGCGAAGCTTCTGATAAACGAGGAAATTGACCGGGCATGGGATGCTGATTCAGGACTCCTCACGTCAAAAGCTGAAAGCGCGCTTGAAAATATCGTGTCCGGACTTGAAAAAACGAATCTTTTCTTAAGATGCCGCATGGTGGATCAGTCATACGCCTTCGTATACAATAAATTCGAGAAAATCTCCGCCGAAGCCGCCGACCAATACCCCATTCCCGATTCTCTGTACCGTATTCGCTCCGGGAAAAAGACGTATTTCATACCAAAGGGCATTGATAAGGGAAATGCCGTTATGCGTTATATGAAAGACAAGGCGTATAAAACGCTGTTCTGTGCGGGAGACAGCAAAATGGATCTCGCCATGCTGGATGCAGCCGATATCGCCTTCGCCCCTCAATCGCTCGGCGCTGCCTTAACGGCAGAAAACGAAAAGCGCCTGTATAATGACGCATCTTTCCCGGAGGATATGCTTGGCGATATTGCCGGAATAATATGTGCGGAAACATAATTTAAATTCCCGAAGATTGAACAAAGAGGATGCCGCAAAATTGCTTTTGCAGCATCCTCTTCCCGTTTGCTTTGTTTGATCGTTCTTTTCTGCGGCGCGCCTTCTCTTTACGGAAGCGGATTTCCGGCGGCAAGATAGAGCCTGTACCATTCCTGACGGGTCAATTGAATATCGCCGCCCGCGCAGATTTCCTGAATTCTCTTGGGATTCATGCTGCCGGCGATCGCCTGAATATTCGCAGGATGGCGGAGAATCCATGCAATTGCGATGGCGTTGTCGGATACTCCGTATTTTTCCGAAAGCTCTTTGATCAAATGATTGAGCTCGGGGTATTTTTCGCTTCCGAGGAATACGCCGCGGAACATGCCGTACTGGAAGGGCGACCACGCCTGAACGGTGATATCCTTGAGCCGGCAGTAGTCGAGCACGCCGCCGGAGAGCACCTGCGCGTGCTCTGTGTGCATGTTTACATTCACGCCCTCATCCACGAGGATGCTGTGGCAGATGCTGAACTGCAATTGGTTGATGATGATTTTCCCGGGCATGAATTTGTCAAGCAGCATCAGCTGCGCGGCATTTTCGTTGCTCACGCCGAAAAAGCGTACTTTTCCCTGTGCCTGAAGGCGGGTATAGGCCTCCGCAACCTCTTCGGGCTCCATCAGCGCGTCGGGACGGTGCAGAAGCAGCGCATCAATGTAATCAACGCCCAGGCGCTTGAGGCAGCCGTCCGCCGCCTCCATAATATGCTCATAGGATGCGTCGTAATAGCCCTTGCAGATGCCGACCTTGTCCTGAAGCAATATCTTTTCCCGAAGGCCGGGATTGCGCTTAAGAACCTTGGAAAATACGTTTTCCGATTCGCCGCCGCCGTAGATATCGGCGTGATCTACATAATCGATTCCGTTTTCATACGCGGTAAGCACGATTTTTTCCGCTTCATCTACGGTTTTGCCCGACATGCGCATTGCGCCGAGGGCGATGGCGGAGGCTTCAAATTGATTTCCGATTTTTATTCTCTTCATGGAATTCCGCTCCTTGCTGCAAATACTAAGGCTTCATAGTTTCTACTTTCAAAACTATTATATCCGTATTTTTCCTCCTTTTCAAGCGTTTTACCTAACTGTCAGGCATATTTTTGGCCGTACCCCTTTCTCAAATCGTTTTATCTATGATATAATAACTGCATGTAAGCAAACATTCTAATCGGCGTCAGCCGGAGAAAGGGAGTACAATGATTCAAAGAGCATTGGGAAAGACCGGTTACAGCGTGTTTCCGGTAGCATACGGCGGAATTGTGTCCATGAAGGATGGTCAGTCGGAGTCGGACAAGTACGTTTCCTGGGCAATCGACAGAGGCGTGAACTATTTTGATGTTGCGCCCTCCTATCAGGATGCCGAGGAAAAGCTCGGAAACTCGCTGAAGCCATACCGGAAAAATGTGTATCTCGCCTGCAAAACTGCCGAGCGCATGGCAAAGGACGCGGAAAGGGAGATGCTGAATTCATTAAATACGCTGTATACGGATTATTTTGACGTATATCAGCTGCATGGGCTGGCCTCGGTTGAAGAGGTGGACATGGCGTTCGGCCCGGGCGGCGCGATGGAGCTGCTTGTAAAAATGAAAGAAAAAGGCATTGCGCGAAAGATCGGAATTACCTGCCACTCGGAGGAAGCGGCGCTGAAGGCGATTTCGCTGTATCCGTTTGATACTGTGCTCTTCCCCTTGAACTGGCATATGCACATGGGCCACGATATGGGAAAACAGCTCATGAAAACGGCGAAAAGCCTCGATATGGGCGTTCTTTCCATGAAACAGCTGGTTGAGCGCGCGTGGTTGGACGGAGAATCCAGAGAGGAATTCCCGAAATCCTGGTGCAAGCCGTTTTCCAAAGATGAAACGGCGCTTAGAATCGCCGCCATGAAATACGTGCTTTCGATCGGCGCGGACATACTGATTCCGCCCGGAAACTTCGAATGCTTCTCTTTCGAAGTGGAAAACGTAGAAAACTGCATCAAAAACCCGCTCACAGAGGAAGAAACAGCGCTTCTTAAAGCGCATCTTGAGAAGGTTTCGGCGCATCCGTTTTTTTAGAAGCGGAAAACTGTTTGACTGCTGTCTGTATTTGGGCTTCCGGGAATAAAAATCTGTTTGGAACGCAGATCTTGCATTCCAAACAGATTCCTTATTTTATGAACTTATTTCATAGGCGGCGCATGATTACCGAAACTCAATCCCATTCTGCCGACGGATTTCATCGATGATTTCCAGCGTTTTTTCGGTGATCAGCGCGTATTTTTCCGCCTGCAATTCGCCCGAAATCATTTTAATAAAGTTTCTTACTTCAAAAACCATATTGCCCGCGCCTGCGGTTTCACGCCCGGAAAAAATGATTTCTTCGGGCTGTTTCCGTAAGCAAAGCGTCATGGAATCGAGCGTGGACAGTTTTCCTACTTTTACAGAGCCGTCTTCGCCTGTGATCACGGACGGGTTCACGGAATCGGTGATCTTGGAATATACAATCTCCGCCTGATGCGTATCGTAATCCAAAAGTACCGTGCCCATGCCTTCAAAGCCGTTTGAAAGCTTTACCGAGCGGCTCACAATGGATTTGGGAGACCCAAACAGCATGACGCATACACTGATGGCATATACGCCGATATCCATTACGGCGGCGTTTCCGAGGGCGGGATTGAAGGCATTTAAAATTTCGCCGGCGCGGAATTTATCATAGCGGGACGAATACTGGCAAAACTCAAGCACTGCGCGACGAACGGGGCCGATTTTTAAAATGGTTTCCCGCACCGTGTCAATCGCTTCGTCGTGCGCAGGACGCATGGCTTCCAATAATACAACGCCGTTTTTCTCTGCGCACTTTTTCATTGACAGAAATTCTTCTTTGCTGAGCGCCGCCGGCTTTTCCACCAGCACATGCTTTCCCTTCTCCATTGCGGCAATCGCCTGCGGCGCATGCAGGGAATTCGGACTTGCAATATATACCGCGTCGATATCGCTTGACAAAAACGCGTCAAGATCGGTATATACGTTTTCTATGCCGTATTTGGCGGCAAACGAGCGCCCCTTTTCAATCGTTCTTGAATACATCGCGCCAAGCACAGCGCCGTCTGTAAGGCCTACTGCTTCCGCCAGCCAGTCCGCCACAAAATTCGAACCGATAATGCCGATTTTGACAGGATTCATTTGGTTTCTCCTCATAATATCAATGCGCCTGTGCGCATGTTTTTTATCATTATAGCAAACCTTGGACAGAGTGTAAAGAACGAAATCCATCCGGAGCATTGACAGATACACATACCCTTTGGTAATATAAAAATGTAGCTTTGGATTCACGGCAAAGGAGTGATATATTATATGGCAAGCCTCTACGACAGAGCGGATATATACGATCTCGGATATACGGATTCCATGCGAAACGCAATACGCGAGCATTGGAGGCTTGCGCTTCGGGAAACCGAAATCCGGGATGTGCTTGATGTAAGCATAGGGTCGGGCGCGCTTACGCTTCCGATGGCCGAACTCGGCTACTGCCTTACGGGCTCCGATCTCAGCAGAAGCATGCTTGAAAAGTGCAGAAAAAACGCCAAAGATCAAGGAACAGAGATTGAGCTGTTCGAATCGGATTTTCGGAAAGTTCATGAAAACCTTGCGGGAAAAGCGTTTGATATGGTAATGAGCACCGGAAATTCGCTGCCGTATGTCGAAAATGAGCAGATATTTACGGCGCTTGCCTCCATGGATCAGCTGGTAAAACCGGGCGGATATATCTACCTCGACTCCCGCAATTGGGACAGAATTCTGAAAACGCGTCAGAGGTTCTATTTTTATCGCCCGATTATACTTGATGACGGCGTACGCATGGATCGGTTTCAGGTGTGGGACTACAACCCGGACGGCAGCATGACATTCAATCTGGTGTTCACATTCGAAAAAGACGGAAGCTTCGCCGGCAGGGAAATCTTCGAAGAACATTATCATCCAACACCCAGAAACATATTTATCGATGCGCTCACAGCATTAGATTACGAAATCCGGGCAGTTATGAATCATCCCGCGCAGTGCGATAAGCCCGTGGACGAATTTGATTGGTACTGCATACTGGCAAAAAAGAAAAACGCATAGCAGCGAATTTATCTACATCAAAATTTCAGCAGAATCCGAATAAAAAGCAAAGAAATTCCCTTTTCCGATTTTCACAATTGCTTTTTCGAAGAATGATACAATCGTATTCTCCGTTCCCCCTTGCCGTCCCCGCTTGCGGGGACGGCCGGTTTATCTCAGCAATACGGAAGGGATCCGCTGCTTTTCTGTCCGGGGTTCCTTTTTAGCTGCCGCTTTTCGGAAGCGCTCAGCCTGCAATTTCCATTTTGTCTTCTCTGTTTCCATTACTCAAATATCGCGCCTCTGTTCAGCATTTCTGCCTTTACTTCTCTTCCATCCACCTCATGAAGCGTTGAAAGCGCTTTTTTCTTTGCAATCGATACAGCGATTCCGGCGGCTTCGCCGATGGCTCGGCAGGTCGGCATTACCCGAACGGAGGATTGGGCGACGAATTCTGAACCTATATTCCTGCCTGCAACGAGCAGATTATCCATATCGCGGACGATGAGGCTTCGAAGCGGAATCTCGTAATACGGCTTTTCCGGGTCGCGCTTCGCTTCAAACGCGTAGGTATTCAGCTTTCTTCCGTGGATATCCACCGGATAATTCGATATGCACACTGCATCCTCAAACTTTCTGTGGAAGTGGCAGTCCTCCTTCGTTATGACATAATCCGTCACGGCTCTTCTGGATTCGCGAATGCCGACGAGGGAAGCAATCTGAGCGATATACGCATGATCAAAGCCTTTAAAATACTTTTTATAGAACAGAAGCTGACGCATGATCGCCTGTTTTCCTTGCAGTTGTACATAGGTAAGATTCTCCGCGTCGTCTGCGTCATGCAGATCAAAAAATTCGGGACAGTTGAATGCCAGCGCGTCCGTACGTCCGGGGATGGTGAAGACCTGCCAGTAGGTTGCGTCCTCCTTGAGAAGATCGCCTTTATCAATCGCCTCGAAAAATACGCCGCGAAGCGGGAAAATTCTGTTCATATCCAGCGTCACAGCCGCATCATAGTTTTCGGGACGCGGCGGAATTTCGGCGTCCGGATCGGCATGCGTACGGATAAACGCCCAGAAAGCGTCAATATCCACGCCGCCCAGTATATACCGTAAGGACACCGGCTGATTTTTGCCGTCCTCTTCGTTTCCGTGTAGTATGGGAAGATTCAAAAGCTCGCAGACATCCGCGTCTCCCGTAGCGTCGATAAAATAATCGGCGTATATTTCGCTTTTTCCGGATTTAGAGAATGTTTCAACTGCACAGATTTTTCTTCCGTCCCGTTTCGCGCCGACGACCGTTGTATGAAAAAGCACCTTTACGCCCCGCTTCATGAGCATATCCTCAAGAACGATGGATAAAATCATCGGATCAAACCAGTTGTCGCCCTTTCCGACCGCCGCGCCCAATTCCACCATCTTTCGGTTGATTTCATCTGATATATACGAACACATGGGATTGTTTTTGATGTAGAGCATCATCATCGGCGTTACAAGCGACAATGACGCGCTTCCGCCTGCCGTTCCCATCTGATCAATCAGAATCACTTTGAGCCCGGAATCCGCCGCCGCAATCGCCGCTACGGCGCCCGCCGTGCCCGCGCCGAGAACCGCGAGATCAAAATTATATTTTCTTTCCTTCATGGTGTACCTCCCCGAAATGCCAAAATATGAAAAAAGCCGCTTCGCGAAAAACACGCAAAGCAGCTTTAAAAAACTATATTAGAACTTGAGGGAATTCAGCTTGATGCCAGGGCCCATGGTGGTGGAGAGAACGGCGGACTTGATGTATGCGCCCTTCGCTGCGGAGGGCTTGGCCTTAATAATGGCCTCCATCAGAGTGCGGAGGTTCTCGGTGAGCTTTCCATCTTCAAAAGAAGCCTTGCCGACGGGGCAGTGAATGATCGCGGTCTTGTCGACGCGATACTCAACCTTACCGGCTTTAACTTCGGTGATAGCCTTGGTTACGTCCATGGTTACGGTGCCGGTCTTGGGGTTCGGCATGAGGCCCTTGGGGCCGAGCACGCGGCCCAGACGGCCGACCAGACCCATCATATCGGGGGTGGCTACGCAGACGTCAAATCCGAACCAGCCGCCCTGGATCTTGGCGATCATATCTTCCGCGCCTACGAAATCAGCGCCGGCAGCCTGGGCTTCTTCAGCCTTGGGGCCCTTCGCGATTACGAGAACGGACTTGGTCTTACCGGTACCATTGGGAAGAACCACAGTGCCGCGGACCTGCTGGTCAGCGTGACGGGGGTCTACGCCCAGACGTACGGAAATTTCAATCGTTTCATCAAACTTAGCCTTTGCGGTCTGCTTTACGAGCGCAATGGCCTCCTCGGGGTCATACTGCTTGGTACGATCGATCAGCTTAAGGCTGTCGGCGTATTTTTTTCCGGTCTTCATGTTTATATTTTCCTCCCTGTGGTGCGATCGGCGCTATGTCCTCCCACGGTTTTGGTTCGTGCCTAACACAAATCTATTAGTCGTCTACAACAACGCCCATGGAACGAGCGGTGCCGGCGACCATGCTCATCGCGGCTTCGACGGAAGCAGCGTTCAGATCGGGCATTTTGAGCTCGGCAATTTCCTTCACCTGAGCCTTGGAGATATGAGCAACCTTGTCCTTGTTGGGACGGCCAGAGGCATGCTCAAGGCCGCAAGCCTTCTTAATCAGAACGGCAGCCGGCGGGGTCTTGCAGATGAACGTGAAGGAACGATCCTGGTAAACGGTAATGACGACCGGGATAACAAGTCCCACCTGCTTCGCAGTGCGGTCGTTGAATTCCTTGCAGAATCCGGGAATGTTCACGCCATGCTGACCGAGCGCGGGGCCGATGGGCGGCGCGGGGGTAGCTTTGCCGGCGTTAACCTGCAGCTTAATCAGCGCAGTAACTTTTTTCGCCATGGGGGTATCCTCCTTAATCTGTATGTGGTGTAGCGGAGCAGATTGATTTTACTCCTCCCACTTCCTGAAGCCGCTAAGGGCTTTCAAGCGGACAAACGCGCCTCAGCTTTCCAGGCGCAGGACTTCATCGAATTCGAGATCCACGGGCGTTTCGCGCTTGAGCATGGGCACCATAACGCGAATCTTCATGTTCTCTTTATCGATTTCGGTAACGCGGCCGGTGAAATTCTCAAACAGGCCGCTGAGAATGCGAACCTCGTCGCCCACTGTGATGTCCACATGGGTGGTGGTCGCGCTTTCCATCAGAGATGCGAAATCAGAATCCGGCAGCGGAGTGGGCTTGGAGCCCGTTCCTACGAAACCGGTCACACCGCGGGTATTGCGCACCAAATACCAGGATTCGTTGGTCATCACCATGCGCACCAGGACATAACCCGGCATGCGCTTGCGCGGAACAACGCGGCGCTTGTTGTTTTTGATCTCGACAACCTCTTCGATCGGAATCTGAACCTCAGAGATCAGATCCTGCATGCCGTTGTTTTCAACGGACTTTTCAAGATTTGCCTTGACCTTGTTTTCGTATCCGGAATAGGTATGAACGACATACCAGTTCATCTCGGCATTTTCCGCCATGCTCATCTACCTGCCAATCAGCCGATAATCAGCCTGACCAGTTCGTTGACGCCAAGATCGAACACGCCGATAATTACGCCCATCACTACCATAAAGGCAAGAACTATCAGAGAATAGTTCACGAGGCCCTTTTTGGTCGGCCAGGTAACCTTCTTCATCTCATGGAACATGTTGTAGAATGCCTTGCCAATCTTGATGCAAAGCCTTACAATCCATTTCCAGACGCGCTTAAAGAAGTTTCCCTTCTTTTCTCCGTTCTGCGTAGCCATGTAATCACATCCTCACAATTGATCCGACTTCTCACAAAACCTTACTTGGCTTCCTTGTGCGAAGTATGCTTCTTGCAGAAACGGCAATACTTGCTCATTTCCAGACGATCGGGATCGTTTTTCTTGTTCTTAATGGTATTGTAATTGCGCTGCTTGCACTCGGAGCATGCCAGCACAATCTTAATACGCTTATCCGATGCCATGAATCGACACCTCCTATGGATAGAATGGTCGGCCCCTGCACATCTGCACGGGCGCCGGCCGAACTGGACGACAACAGCAACCCACATTCTTGGGCAGACTTATATAGTATAGTCGATGCCCCCCTATATTTCAATAGGGATTATTGTTAAGTGTCGAAATTTTACAATATTTTGAGGCGTCAAAGCGGGATTTACCTCTCTGCGCCCCATATATACCGCCTTTTTAAGCGCACGACGCGCCTGACAGCACTCTTGAAATGGCATAAAGCCCCGCAAAACTCACCACCACGCAGGCTCGTCCATTCTTTGCCGAAAGCGCTGCATCTCCGCCGTCTTCCTTAACCCTCAGACCGATTTTTGCAGCCAGTTCAAACACCGCAAAAACCTCCGTGGGATCCAAAAGCGCGTTATCCGGAGAAGCAGTATAACCCTCCATCACATCCGCCGCGAACTCCCCCGCGTTTACATTCAGCCGCGAAATCCTCGCCTGTGCGTTGTCCGTAACCAGAAGCGCGCCCATTCTCTTTCTCGCCTCTTCCATGCCGCTCTGCCGCATGTCATTTTTCCTCCGCGGCTGTGTTCATTCTTTTCAGATACACCCGTCCGCGCCTCCATAGCACCGCTGCTTTTCCGGGATATGCGCGCCTGATCGCCATTAGCAAGCCGTTGTACGCCCGTCTGGGATTGTCCGCGCCCTCCGGCGTATATTCCGCGCAGTCAAACCCGGATTTCAAAAAATCCTCCACCTCGTTCATCCTCGAAGCTCTTCTTCGAAATGTATTCTTCTCCGGAATCTCAATCACTTTCTGAATCATATTTCTCTCCTCCGCTTTATCAATCCGCACTAATTAATAGTACTGCTATTTATTTATGTCTGATTTCGGCGTTTATTCCTGTTTTAATAGTGATTCTATTATTTTTGATACAAAAAAGCGCGCCCTCCCCTATCCGAAAGAACAGGAAAGGACGCATCTGTTTTTGATTTATGCTTCAAGACACGCATAGAGTATATTTCTGAGTCTCGGATGCACATAGGGCTCCAGGCTGTTTTTCATGTGCTCTGCAAAATAGGCGCTTAATTTCCTCTCGGGATCGATCAGAACATACGCGCCCGCAGCGCCGCCCCAGCCGAATTCGCCCACGGGCGAAAGCGAACCCTGGCTTCTGTCGACCATTGTCCGAACACCGAGGCCATAGCCGTAGCCGCGCATCTGAATCCAGTTAAAGTCTTTCATCTGAATATCGTTCAAATGGTTGGTTCTCATAAGGTCGATTGACTGCCGGGAAAGGATTCTTTCGCCGGTCAATCCAATGCCGCCCGAAGCCAGCGCATCGGCAAGGCGGATATAATCATCGACCGTTGTAATCAGTCCCGCTCCGCCGCTGTCGTATTTGGGTCCCAGCACATAGAGCGCGCTTTTATCAATCAGCCGCACATCTCCGTTCACATTTTCATACTGCGACGCCATTCTCGCCCGCAAATGATCCGTAATATGCATCGCGCTTGATTTCATGCCCAGCGGTTCAAAGATCGTCTTTTTCATATAGGTTTCAAATCGCATGCCGCTGATTACCTCAACCAGTGCGCCCAGCACATCGTGGCACAGACTGTACTGCCATCTCTCGCCCGGATCAAAGCTCAGCGGCCTTTTCGCAATCGCGCGTACAATCTCCCTCGTCGGCGCTTCGCCGTTTGTATCCCGAACCGCCTGTAAAATCTCAGGCGTTTTCAGATCGTAATCAAGCCCGGCGCTCATGGTGAACAAATCGCGCACGGTCATCTGTCTTCTGGCCGGTCTGACGCGTTCATTCCCCTTATCATCCGTCTCTTTTACGAGCATATCCCCGAATTCCTCAAGATATTCGCCCACCGGATCCGTCATCAGGAATTCGCCCTTTTCAAACAGCGTGAGGGCGCATACGCAGGTAAACAGCTTCGTGACCGAATAGCCGAAATAGGTTTCGTTTCCTTCGATGGGAAGCCCTTTCTCGCGGTCGCGCATGCCCGCGCCGTGGCGGAAAACCGGCTTATGATCGATATACACCGTCATATCTACGCCTGGAATCGATTTTTCAATCAGCGAATCCAAAAAGATACGTAAATTTGTAAAATCCACAGTAAATCCCTCCCGTCAAAGCCATTATAGCATGTTTACGGGAGGGATTCAACGGCAAATCACTATATCAGGAATCCTTAAGTATCTACAGCGAATCGCTGGATGTTGGGTTGTTTACGACGCCGAACGCCACAAGCACGGGAAGCAGCACATTCAAAAGGCCGTCCAGCTTATCTCCTATGTCGATTCCCGCAAATTCCTTCAGGCAAAACGCAATAAGCGCCGCAAGGCTCGTCCACATCGCCCAGCTCTTCCATCTCTTCTGCATCATGCGATCACCCTTTCCTCATCGTCCCCGCGATTGTGGTTTTTCCTGCTTTCTCTCTCCAGTCTGTCAATCCTCATAATCAGATACCGGATCTCCGTTTTGATCTCGCCAAGCTTTGCCGCCCGCTCGTTATCCCGCGCGCGGAGCGCCGAAAACGTGCCCCATACGGAAATCAGCACACCGATCCCCTGCGCAATCAGAACAACATCATTAAGCGCCATTCCTTTCCCTCCCTTCTAATATAAAAATCTTTCCCTCGGTTCATACCATATCACGGCAAAACGCCGCTTCGCTACACGCCCGGTAAAAAAGAAGCAAGATAATATAACGCCTTCGTTCTTGTAATCCGCACCCGGCAGAGCTATAATGAAGCCATACAAACCCGAACCGGAGGGATTTATTATGCGAATCGTAGTCGGCATGTCCGGCGGCGTAGACTCGTCGGTAGCAGCATATCTTCTGAAAAAGCAGGGCTACGACGTAATCGGCGTATTTATGAACAACTGGGAAGAAAAGGAAGAGGACGGCGGCGTATGCACCAGTGAGCGCGACTGGCTGGATGTACGCGACGTTTGCGATAAAATCGACATTCCCTATTTCGCCGTAAACTTTGCAAAGGAATATATGGACCGCGTATTTACGCACTTCCTTGATGAGTACAGGCGCGGCCGCACGCCGAACCCGGACGTGCTTTGCAACCGCGAAATCAAATTTGCGCCGCTTCTGGATTTCGCTATGTCCCTGGAAGCCGACCTTCTCGCCACCGGTCACTTTGCCGGCGTGGAAAAGCGCGACGGGCTTTACAGGCTTCTGCGCGCAAAGGATGAAAACAAGGATCAGACCTATTTTCTCTGCCTTCTAAATCAAAAGCAGCTTTCAAAAGCCATGTTTCCCGTAACAAATCTAACAAAGGCCGAAATCCGCGCCCTTGCAAGGGAAGCCGGCATTCCGGTAAGCGAAAAAAAGGATTCCACGGGCGTGTGCTTTATCGGCGAACGCAATTTCAAGCGCTTTTTGTCCGAATACCTGCCCGCCCAGCCCGGAAAAATCGTCACCCCGTCCGGCGAAGTGGTAGGAAGGCACGACGGACTTATGTACTATACCCTTGGTCAAAGGCGCGGCCTTGGCATCGGCGGGCGCGGAACCTGCGAAAGATGGTTTGTAGTGGACAAGGATCTGAATAAAAACCAGTTGATCGTAGAGCAGGGCGAATCAAGTCCCCGCCTTTTCTCAACATCCGCCATCGCCGAAAACGCCGGATGGATCATCGAAAATCCCCCCTGCCCCATCGGAAGCAGCATTTCCGTAACGGCCAGATTCCGCCACCGCCAGCCCCTGACCCCGGTAACCGTCACCCCGCTTGAAAACGGAAACGTACACATAGAATTCGAAATTCCCCAAAGAGCTGTAACCCCCGGCCAGACTGTAGCGTTCTATAAAGACGATGAATGCCTGGGCGGCGCGACGATTGATCGTACGGAGAGGAAATTGTAATTGCGGGAATCGGATAATCGCCCGTAACTATACAAAACAAACTCCCGCTTTACGACGTTCTTTCAAAGACGTTGTAAAGCGGGAGTTTCCTATTGTATCGTTTGCGAAATCAGCCGCCTAAGCATTCTAAAACAGTACAGCATTCCCTGCTGTCTGCGCCGCACCCTCCACCGCTCGCGCAGTCTCCCGCCCTTCTTCGCAGAAGGGCGGCAAGAGGCACGTTAGCCGACAAATCTTCTTTATTTACGATTTCGCTTTTTCCATATGCCTTGTCTTCGAAGCAGACTGCGAGGGTTCGTATCTGCTTTCCGCACTATACCAGTTCCCCGTATTCCCCTTCCTCAATCCACATTTCCTTCCCATCCATCACAACCGCCGCCTTCACAGGCGTTTTGATTCTGAGGCTTACTTTATCTCCTTCCCGCTTCCACTCGGTTTCGATTCTGCCTTCCTCAATATCCCTATGCGCTCTTGCCCAGTCGAGCCCTTCTACGAACGCGGGGCGGATGATAATCTTGGGCTTATCTTCTCTGTAGTCGATTCGGATGCCGCCGACGGTTTGAATGAGCCATGCCATGAAAGAGGAATACATGTGGTGGTTATGGGAGTTGCCGCACTGCCAGTTTTCCCAGAGAGTGGTAGCGCCTTTATCAAGCCAGTTCATGAAGCCCGGGTAGCCTTCCGCCGTCAGAACCTTGAGCGCCAGATCCTCGCGTCCGCATGCGTTAAGCGCGGGATACAGGCAGGGAAGACCCACCATGCCGCAGTCGTGGTGGAAATCGTATTCGTGCATGAAATCGATCAGCTGCCGTTTAACAGCGTCAAAATCGTCATACAGCCGGTGATGGATGACCATAGCGGCGGCGGTCATGGTTTTTACGCGTACACTTCCGTCATTATCGATGAAATCCGACCGGAAGCTCCGGATGGAGGAGTAAATCTCCTCATCAAACTCCGCAGGATTGGTTCCTTCAAGCTTCGCAGCGAGCGCTGCAATTTTCAAAAACTTTATCCGCAGGACGGCGTTAATAAAGCAGGCGGGCGTTTTGGATTTGTAATCGGGCGTGGGCGGCGCCCAGTCGTCAAGGCCGAAATGAATATGTCCGTCTTCCTCTCTCCTCGTTTCAAGGTAGGCAAAATACCTTCTGAAATAGGGAAGAGAATCGATCAGTATCTGTTTGTTTCCCGCATACCTGTACAGCTTTTCCGGCACTTCAAAGAGTATACCGTCCGAAACGGGACCGTTTCCCCATTCATAGCCCCAGCCGGACGTGGGAATGATTCCGGGCATTGCGCCGTCCGGGCGCATCGCGTCATAGATATCCTGAAGCCACTTTTTGAAAAACTCTACGGTATCAAAATTCAGAAGCATCTGCTCGCAGGAGGCCTGCGCATCGTTCGCCCAGCCAAGCTTTTCGCGGGTCGGACAGTCCGTGGGCATGTACATGAGATTTGAAAGCGTGGATACCTGACCGATTTCAAAAAGCCTCGTAAGCGCTTCGTTCGAGCATTCAAAGCCCGAAAGCATCTCAACATCCTGATGGAGGAATACACCCTTTACCGTTTCCTTTGAAGGAACGCCCGTGAGGCCGGAAATCTCTGCGAACCTGAAGCCGTGATAGGTGAACCGGGGCGAAAACTCCCACGCTTCTCCGTTTGATATGAATTTATCGGTCATAAACGGACTCTGTTTGTAATGAGAGAACATGCGGTTCAGATTCAGCGTGCCGTCTTCGTTGATCTCCTCGGAGTAGCGGATGGTGATCTCGGTTCCGCATTTTTCTTTGACGCTTACGCGCGCATATCCTGAGATATTGCGCCCCATATCAAATATCCACTTGCCGTTCTCACCGCGGATTACCCGCTTTGCGGGGATAATCTCCTTTTCGCGGATCGGCGGGCATACGCATTTTCTGAGAACGCCCGCAGGCGGATTTGGGTCGATCCGGGCATATCCCCAATCGGAATCGTCGAAGGAAACGTCGTTCCAGCCCTTTACGTGCTTTCTCGCATCAAAATACTCACCGCTTCTCAAGTGATTATAGATAATCGCGCTGTCCGGCTTCAAACGCCACTCTTCGCCGGTATATACGGCTGTTTCGCCGTCTATTATCAGCTCCATGAGCAGTTTCGGCTGATCGCGCCACGGCGCAGTGTCGTGATCCCACGACGTTTTAAACGGCTCGTTATACCAGCCGTTTCCAAGTACGGCGGCAAATACGTTTTCGCCCGCATGCAAAAGATGCGCAACATCGTAAGACGTATACCAGAGCGTTTTCGTATAATCGCTGACGGGGGAAATGAGCTTGTCCTCCGTAACGAGTTTTCCGTTTATATAAAACTCCCCGTACCCGAGCGCACACACGTTCAAACGTGCATTCGTAAACGCGTTCAGCGAGAACTTCTTTCTCAGAAGCGGCGCGGGACAGGTATCCTTAAATTCCTTTTCAAAGGGGATATAAGATGTAATAAAGACCGATTTTTCAAACGCCACTGATTAATCTCCCCTCGCTTTGTATTTTACTCTCCTAAATAACATCAAGCGCCTGCGCATATTCCCATGCGCAAGCGCCGGATTCATCTTATCCGATTATTTAAATTTTACCGCGGTTCCGTATGCAATGACTTCCGCCGCACCCTGCATGATGGCTGAAGAACCGTAGTGAATGCCGACAACCGCATCCGCGCCGAGCTTCAAAGCTTCTTCCTCCATGCGTTTGGTTGCGATATTTCTCGCTTCCACAAGCATTTCCGTATAGCCCTTGATCTCTCCGCCGACCAGCGTTCTCATGCCAGCCATAAAGTCCTTTCCGAAGTGCTTCGACTGAACAACCGTACCCTTTACAAGACCCAGTACCTCAAATTCTTTTCCAGGAATGTAGTCGATGTTTACAATCAGCATATTTCTACCTCCTCTATTAATGTTCGCACTTATTTGAAGTCCTCGAAAAAGCACCGATAACCCTTTATTCCAGAATCAGCTCGCCGAAGCAGTCGGGCGTATGGAAATCGGGTTTTTCGGTCGTTACGTGATTCCAGGTGCCAAAATGTGGATGAATGGTGCCGGAGCACTTGAAAAAGTTCGCGCGCATCTTCTGTCCGCCGGCAAGCTCTTTCCCGAAGATTTCTTTGAGAAGCTTTGCCGGGATCCGATAGCTGATCGCCCAGTATTTGCCTTCGTGGCGGCTGACCGTGATATCCATGCCTTCTACGGGGCCGTCGTATACCGCGCGCTCATATCTTCCGTTTCCAAGGCCCACATGCGCCGTGGGAATGGGGTTGATTTCAATGTTCAAATATCTGTCATCCGACTCCGGGAAGGGGCACACGAAGAACTCCATGCAGCTGTCCATGCACTGAAGGCTTCCCCACTGATAAACCTCCTTGCAGATGGTCTCTTCCTTCGCATACATCAGTACGAAAAGCCCGTCCTCGTTCCAGCCCACGCGCGCAAACGCCGGGAAGGAAACCGGATACTTGTCAAACCACTCGTAATCGGCGATTTCCGCTTCATTCAGCGCCTCATAGGGCATAAACGGCTTCTTGGGATCGAATTCGCCGTCAAACTGATAAGGCTGAACACCCTTTTCCATCTTTTTTACGATATAAACCATCGTAGCCCTCCTCACTGTTCGCCCTGACGTATGCACTCCAGCACTTCCCAGATTCTTTCAAGGTCGTCGGCGCTTGAATAGCTGATCACAAGCTTTCCGGATTTTTCATCCCCGTCCAGCTTTGCCCTCGTTCCGAATACCTCTCTGGCCATCTTTTCAAGCTGCACAAGCTCCGTCGCCCGTTTGACCGTTTTTACCTGCTCGCTCTTTTCGGGCTGCGCGCAGATGCGCTCCAGCTGTCTTACCGACCAGCCCTGCTGCACGGTGAGCTCTGCAAGCCGGATCTGCCTTTCAGGGCTTACCGAAACCAGCGCGCGCGCATGTCCCGCGGAAAGGCTGCCGCTTTTCAGCATTTCAAGCACCTTTTCCGGAAGGTTCAAAAGGCGAAGCGCGTTGGCTATGGCGCTTCGGCTCTTTCCGATCACCTGCGACGCCGCCTCCTGCGTAAGAGTGCATTTGTTCATCAGCGCCTGAATGCCCATCGCTTCTTCGACAGGATTCAGATCATCCCTCTGAAGGTTCTCAATCAGCGCGGCCTTCATGCGCATCATTTCGTCCCAATTGCGGATGATTGCGGGAATCTCTTTAAGCCCTGCCATGCGCGAGGCGCGCCAGCGGCGTTCACCCGCGATAATCGTATATCTCTTTCCCTTTGCATAAACCACGATCGGCTGAATCACACCCACGGCGGCAATAGACTGAGAAAGCTCCTGAAGGCTGTCCTCATCAAATTCCCGCCTCGGCTGATCGCGGTTGGGATCGATATCCACAAGTTTCAGCATCTCCACCCGGTCGCCGCTTTTCACTTCTTCGCTGGTAATCTCCTGATGCTCCTCTTCGATTTCTCCCAAAAGAGCGCCAAGTCCGCGTCCGAGTCCCCGGCTCATCGCCTTTTTTGCAGCCATTTTCGGTTAACCCCCGTTTCGCTCAATCAGTTCCTTTGCCAGCTGCCGATACGCCTCGGCGCCCGGACACTTCGCATCGTATAAATGGATGGGAAGGCCGTGGCTGGGTGCTTCGCTCAAGCGAACGTTTCGCGGAACCACCGTTTTAAACACCTTGCCCTTGAAATACTTTTTCACTTCGCCCACAACCTGAAGACCCAGATTTGTGCGCCCGTCGAGCATGGTAAGCACAACGCCCTCCACATCCAGCTTGGGATTCAAGCGCTTTCTCACCAGCTGCAGCGTATTCATCAGCTGCCCTACGCCTTCCAGCGCATAGTATTCGCACTGAATCGGCACAAGTACGCTGTCCGCCGCCGTGAGCGCGTTGAGCGTTAAAAGTCCAAGAGACGGCGGAGAATCGATAAATATGTAATCGTATTCGTCCTTTGCGCGCTTGAGTGCTTCTCTTAAAATCGTTTCTCTGCCGGTAACGCCGACCAGCTCGATCTCCGCGCCGGAAAGGTCGATAGAGGAAGCGATTACGGACAGGTTTGTGAATTTCGTTTTCCTGACGGCGTCCTCAGCCGATGCTTCGTTCATCAAAAGATCGTACATAGTATATCCGCCGCGCGCGTCCGCACCTAAGCCGCTGGTTGCGTTTCCCTGCGGATCGATGTCGAGCAACAGCACTTTTTTGCCGGCGTCCGCAACGCATGCAGCCAGGTTTACGGCCGTGGTCGTTTTACCGACGCCGCCTTTCTGATTTGCCGTGGCGATTATTTTGCCCACTTTGTATGTCCCCCGTAGTTTTACATTCGTCTATATTATACGCCACGTGCCCCCATATGACAAGCGGTATTTGGTTATTACACACGCAACACATGCAAATTAACAAACTATTACAAACATTACAATTTTGATAATTGAAGGGTAAATCAGCGATTTTATCGAAATATCACATAAGATTTTACACTGAAACATATTGCATCCGGAAATCTGTTTCAATAATGCCGGTGAGCGCATGATATTATTCCATCATCCGATCAGTGAAACGCCGATGAAGCGGCGGAAGGGAGTAAACTCATGGATTTAGAAAGATTTTTGATGCCGTCAGAGCAGGCGCCGCCGGAGAATATGGAAAATATGTCAGCGGAAATGCAGGAATTCCTCGCATTCAACGAAGCAGAGGAAGCAAAAGAAGCGGACATCACCTTCACAGAGGGCGGCTTCGATTTCTTCGGCGGCTACCATCCGGGCAGAATTCAGGAAATCAGCGAAGAGGCGAAGGAGCAGGATCCTACCCTTCATGAGCTTTCCGAATCGGTCGAGGAATGGCTGCCGCAGGGTGAAATGTACTCCTGCGCAGTTGCGTGCCAGACGATGGTGTACAACCAGTCGGCAGAAAACAACGTAAGCGAAAAACAGATGATCGACCTCGGCAAGGAGCTGGGCGTATACAACCACCAGGGTACCTGCCCGGCAGACGAAGGAAAAATTCTGGAAAGCCTCGGCTACACCATTGAGCGAACGACAAACGGTACGCTTTCGCAGCTGGAAAATGCCGCCGAAAGCGATAAAAAGGTCATCGTGCATGTGGATTCTTTAAAACTCGCTTTCCCCTATGTGCAAACGCCCTGCACGCCCGATCATGCGGTACAGGTGCTCCGCGTAGAGGATACGGAAAACGGCGAAATGGTAATCATCAACGATCCCGCATCGGAAAACGGCGGCGAAGCCTATCCGATCGAAGTATTTCAAAGAGCGTTCAACGGCGACATGACCGTGATATCCAAGGAGGGGAATAACGGATGACAAGCGAAATGCTGATGAAAAATCTGAAAAGCGCGCCTGAGGCCATGAAGCGCATTCCGCTCACGCTGCGCCCGTCGCTCCCCCGCCCGGTATACAGGGGAGAATGGTTTGTGGAATGCTGGTATTACGCATTGAGCCGCGTAAACAACGAATTCATGATGAAATCGCCCGAATTAAAGGCCGTATGGCGCGTTCGCGATATGGCGCTCGAATCCCTTACGCCGATCGAAGGCGCAGATCTGATCGGCAGTATCCACGACACGCTGTCCGGTTCCACCATGCGCATGCAGAAAGAATATCTGGAAGCCCTTGAAAAAGCGCTTGCCGATACCAAGGACGAAGATATTCAGGAAAAATGGCTTGCCTGCCAGGGAAGCGCATTCAAGCAGTGGTACAATACGAACGGAGGAAAATAATATGAAGGGTTTTAACGCATCCGAAACCGCATTTGAAGCAATCGAAAACACGGCCGAAATCAATCAGAACGCAGGCGCCGAAATCGTAAACACCGCAGAAGCGCTTGAACAGCAGGAAATGAACGCAATGAACGAAGCAAATGAAAACTTGGAAGAGCAGGCCGAACAGGCCGAAATGGACAAAGGCGCCATCGGCTACAGCTCGGACTACTATGAAAACGAATACGCCAGAGCGCTCAAAAACGGCAATCCCCTCGCCGCCGAGAACGCCAAGCGCAACTGGGCAAACGCCAAAGCCAAAGAGGATTTGAAATAAGCGGGGAAAGGAATCAGCCGCCGGACGGCATCGTTTAAGCGCGGCGCATGCGCATATAGCATAAGCCGCGCCCGGAAACGCTTTTCAAGCCCCGCACGATACGCATGATACAATTCTATCATCAAAGAAACAAGCGCCGACAGGGCTTGAAAAAGGAGAGAAAAACAATGGCAAACGTTCTTGAAAACAGTGTAAACAAAGTATTTGAGGCTCTCAAAAACGCCAATCATCCCGTCAATGTCACCAGAGAAGATCTGATGTCCATCATCAAAAAGCACGCCGCAGGTTCCACCGCAGCAGCCATGGCGGCAGGATTCATTCCCGGCGGCGCAGGCGTTGTAGCCGCAACCGTCAGCGTAGGCTTCATCTGGACGATGTACTACCGCATCTGCAAGAGCCTGAACATTTCCGTCGGCAAAAACACGCTCAAAGCGCTTGCCTCCGCCGTAATTACCAACATCTTAGGTGCAATCGTTTCGGAGATCGCCGTATCGACCGTTATGTCCATCATTCCCGGCGCAAATCTCCTCTCCGCCGCTGCCAACGGCCTGATGAGCTACTACATCCTGTACTACTCCGGCATCCTGTTTATGAACATGCTGGTGCGCATCTTCAACTGCGGTATGAATATCGAAAACATGACCGATGAAGAGCTCAAGGAAGCGCAGAAGTCCGTCTCCAACGAGATCAAATTCAAGGATATCAAGAGCGAAGCCAAGAGCGCCTATAAAACCCGCAAGCAGGACGGCGTGAGCGAGGTTATGCAGGACGAAGACGAACCCGCCATTTCCATGCGCCCCGATCACGATTACGAGCTCCACGTCGCCATCGATTTCGGCAGCACCAACTCCGTTATGACCTCCTGCCTGCATGAGTGGGACGACGAAAACAAGGAATGGTTCGTATCCGGCTTCAACAGAAAGCAGATGGATTCCTATCCCTCCGTGATCGTGTTCAAAGAGGACAACCCCGACAATATGAACGTCGAAAAGGACGTATATGTAGGCCGCGAAACCACAAACCTGGTAGAGAATCAGGCCATGCCCGCCGTGGCGCAGGCGCACTTTAAGCCGCTGATCTACGCTCCCGCAGGAAGCGAAGAAAGACAGCGCGGCGAAAAGCTGACCGGCGTATTCTTCACCTACCTGTACGAGGAATTCCGCCGCGAAATCTACGACCGCCTGCCGCGCGAAATCCTCTCCTCCACCACGACCACTCTGCACATTTCTACGCCCGTCCGCGCACAGGCGGAAAACATTGAGCTTATGCGCCAGATCGCGCAGAGAAGCGGCTTTGTACCTGAGAACGGCGTAGACTATATCGATACCAGCCGGAACGAAGCCGACTGCATCAAGCATCTCGCCTGCCGCACGCATCCCGAGATCATTGCACGCATGAACGCCGCAGATACGGCAACTGTTTCTTATATGCTCTTCGTGGACATCGGCGGCTCCACCACCGATATCGAACTCATCCGCCAGAGCGCGTTCACCTCCGTAAGCGCACAGGGCGATGCCATGAAGGTACTCGCCATGTGGCCGAAAAACAACGTGCAGCGCCCCCTCGGCGGCTGCGAAGTGGATCAGGCGATCAGCAGCTACCTGGTCACCGAAGGCTTCCTGCTTCCGGGCGAGGTAAAGAAGGGCTGGACGGAAGGCAACGCAAAGACGCGCTTCCGCCAGTTCAAGGAGAGCATCAACGCCCGCCTCCAGCAGGGCATGAACGTAAATAACCTGGGCCGCCTCAACGAATACGCCCAGGATGAGGACTGGAACCACGCCGACCGCCGCTTCAACGAAAACACGCCCATCACGCCTGACATCTACGAAAACGTCATCTGCGCGGATTATATCGACCGCATGATTCAGGCCATCCGCGAGGTATTCGACAATACCGGCGTAAAGCCCGAACAGGTAGACGCCATCTTCGTAACCGGCGCGGGCAGCCGTCTGTACTTCATCCACGATCTGCTTCTCGGCAAGATCGGCTCCGCCCCCCTGAACTTTACCAAGGTTCAGGAAAACGAAGTGCTCCTGTTCGACCGCTGCTGGGAGGATCCCGCGCAGTGCTGCGCGCTGGGCGCTCTGACCAACGTACTGGAAGACTGATCCATCCCCGCGCATGCAGCCCCCGCGCCCCCGGAAATTCATTTCAATTCAGGGAGGGCGCGGGGGGTATACTTTTATCATAACTTAAGCAATAAGCGGAGGCGAAAGCATATGAAAAACCCTTATGAAACCCGTAAAATCGAAGCCCTCGAAGGCATTGAAGAAAAAAAGCATCCGGAAGCTGCGCTTCCCGCCGATTGCTTCTCCGTACTCATGGACGACCAGCTCTCCCGCGGCTTTTTGAACCGCATGGATGCGCCCGATGAATGGAAAATCGAACCCTCGGCATCCCGTCAGTCCTTCGGCTGGCTGAAATTCGTGCGCCTGCCCGTTGGCCCCGACGGAAACGACGACGGAAAACTGATGGAAAACTGGCAAAGCGTGTTGAGCGCATGCCACACGCTCGGCATCCGCCTTGCGTTCATACTCATCCGCGCCAAGGGCAAAACCGGCGTATACGTAGGCGCATGCTATCCCGATGGCCGCATTCAAAGCGCCGCAAACGTTCTTAAGCAGTCCATGACCATTCACATGCCCGGCGCAGAGCTTGCCAAAGCCGACGACTGGGATTCCCCCGATTTTCTCTTAAGCAAGCTTTCCGACGCTTCCGGCGTCGTGACCGGCATTCCCTCCCTTCGTGAAAGCCGTGAGGGAAGCCTTCTTCAGACGCTTGATAAACTCGCCAAGGGCATCAGCGTTCAGGGAAACGATAAGGAATACGCGCTCGTCGTCCTCGCAGACCCCGCAAAGGACGATGAGATTTCAAATCTTCAGCAGACGCTTCTCCGCCTGAAGACGGAGGTGCACCAGCTGGCTTCCTATAACGAAAGCCTCTCCACATCCGACTCCTTCACCTCCGGACGCGTACAGGGAAATCACTTGAATGCGGGCACCGGAATGCTGCTGGGACATGGTATGATGGCCGGAACACCCGTAATGACATCTGCACCGCTGGTCGCCAACCTCGTGGGAAGCGCCGTAGCCATCGCCACGCAGATCGCCGGCGGCGCAAGCCTTGCCGGACGCGCCATTCAGCTTCTCGGCGGCGCATTGACGGGCTACTCCCGAAGCTGGAGCTCTCAGGAAAGCGCCACGCAGAACGCATCCGACACGGTAAGCAGAGAGCACCGCGACTTTATCGCCACATACGCGGAATCCTTGATTGACCGCCATGTTCGCCGCATGGAGGGCGGGCGCAGCCTGGGCTTCTGGCAGACCGGCATGTACGTGCTGTCGGACGAAAGCGACACGGTGGACAGCGTGCTCGCGCTTTTAAGAAGCATATATTCCGGAAAGGACAGCTTTGTAGAGCCGATCCGCGTATTCAATACCACGAAAAACCACTTCGCCGCTCAGTGTATCCGCGATCTCAGATTCCTTGCGCTTCCGGTATCCAAGGAAGCAAGAGACGAGCTTTCCTCCGGCCTTGATACTGTCGACGGACACTGGCATGCGCTCGGACGCATGCACGAAAGCTTCACAACCGCGCTCACAACGCAGGAGCTTTCCATTTCCACCTCTCTCCCCCGCCGCGATGTACCGGGCCTGAGATTTGTGAAAAACGCGGTGCATTTTGCTGCAAACCCCTACACCTCAAAGGAAAACGCCATTGAGCTTGGAAATATCGTTGATATGGGCGCGGTTCAGAATACGCCCTATACCATCGATGTAAACGCGCTGGTGCGCCATGCGCTGATCACCGGCGGAACCGGCAGCGGAAAATCCACCACCTGCAAACAGATCCTGAAGGAAGCGCTGGAAAGAAAGATTCCCGTCATGATCATCGAGCCCGCAAAGGATGATTACGTAAGATGGGCGCTTGAAATGAACAAGCAGCTTCCGGAAGATATGCAGTTTGAAGTATTCATGCCGGGCATGGACGAAATCGGCGGTCAGAAGCTTTCACGCCTCAGCATCAACCCCTTCGAGCCCGCCGCATGGAAGGACGCGCCGGTTTCTCTCCTTCAGCACAGCGAAAATTTCGCTACGCTTTTAAACGCCGCCCTGCCTTCCCAGGACGTAATCCCGATTCTGATCGATGAGGCCGTAAACTACTGCATCCGCGTAAAGGCCCTGAACGCGGGCATCGATATCGACGAATACGAAAATCCGCAGATGACAAAGTACCCCACCATGGTCAGCCTGAAGTGCGCGGGCAACACCGTAATTTCCCGAAAGACCTATGCTCAGCAGAACAAAGATAACTTTGAAGAGATCCTTCGCACCCGCTTTGTCTACTTGAGCCGAGGCCTCCGCGGAAGCATACTGAACGCAGAAAAATCGGTCGATTTCAACCGTCTGTTCTCCCGCCCCGCCGTAATCAACCTGTCCCGCCTGTCGGGAAGCCGCGATAAATCGCTCGTGATGTCCCTGCTCCTTCTCGCGCTGTACGAGTACAGAATCTCTCAGTACACCTACGACGATCAATACCGCGCGGAGGCTTCCAAAAATAAGCTTATGCACCTTATGCTGATTGAGGAAGCGCACAATGTGCTCATGAAGCCCTCTCCCGCCGCCTTTGGCAACAGCCCCGAGCAGGCTGCAGCGGACCTTTTCACCAACATGCTTTCCGAAATCAGAAGCTACGGACAGGGCATGATGATCGCGGACCAGGTGCCCACGCGCCTGATCGACGACGCGATCAAGAACACAAACTATAAAATCGCGCACCGCATGACCGCCCCCGACGACTGCGCCGTCATGGCCTCCGGTATGGGGCTCAGGGACGAGCAGGCCGCCATCCTCACCTCCCTTGAAATCGGAAACGCCATCATCTGCGGCGACCGGGACGACGCCGCCGCATGGGTCAAAATCAAAAAGCCGTCGTAAAGATATTATCGGAAATACAAGAGGCGCAAAAAACGAAAAGCAGCGCGAAATATTTAAAACTTATGCAAGCAAGCCTTCCGTATATACAAGTGCACCTCTTGGTTTTTCCGGTTCATGTGCCATACAAAATTTTGATACGCAGTAATTCATTTTGGGCTTGCCTGAATAACGCTCTTTCGTTATTTAGGCAAGCCTATTTTTTTGCTTGAAAGTATCATTCCCCGCTTGACAAACACATATGAACGTTGTATCATATGTTCATACACTCATATGAATGGAGGCGCATATGTTGAAGGGAATCCCACACGACCATTCCGCGCTGATTGAAAAGCTCCAGAGGGAAACGCCTTCCTTTGAAATGCTTTCGGATCTTGCGGATCTTTTCAAGCTCTTTGGCGATACGACGCGCATGCGGATACTGTATGTGCTTTCGGAAAGCGAAATGTGCGTATGCGCGATATCCGAATATCTGGGCATGACGCAGTCCGCGATTTCGCATCAGCTGAAGACGCTCAAAAACGCGAACCTGGTAAAGGCGCGAAGGGACGGAAAGACGATCTATTACGCGCTTAAGGACAATCATGTGCGATCGATTATCGCGCAGGGCTTCGACCATCTGACAGAAGAAAGGAATTGAAGGAAATGAAAAAGGTATTTATGATGGAAGATCTGGACTGCGCAAACTGCGCGCTCAAAATGGAGACTGCCATCGGCAAGATTCCCGGCGTAATCAGCGCAAGCGTAAATTTCATTACCCAAAAGCTTACATTGGAAGCCGAAGACAGCGCATTTGACGAGATTCTGAAAAAGGCAAGGAAGGAAATCAAAAAGGTGGATTCCGCCTGCAGGGTGATTGTAAAATGACAAGGCGGCAAAATCGCAATCTGATTCGGATTGTTCTTTCATTTGCGCTGTTAATCACCGCTTCCGCTCTTCCGCTTTCGGGTATTTTTCGCCTCACAGCGTGTCTCGCGGCGTATCTGATCACGGGGTACGACGTGATTCTTGAAGCGGTCAGAAAAATCTTCCGCGGACAGCTGTTTGACGAGCAATTCTTAATGGCCATTGCCACCATAGGCGCGTTTGTGCTGAATGAATACTCGGAAGCCGTCGCCGTAATGCTGTTTTACCAGGTCGGCGAGTGGTTTCAGTCGATCGCGGTTGGAAAGAGCCGAAAAAGCATCGCGTCTCTTATGGATATCCGTCCGGACACGGCGACCGTCATCCGAATGGGCGAAAGGGTTACGGTATCTCCCGAGGAAGTTCAAAAGGGCGAGATCATCGAAATACAGCCGGGCGAACGCACACCGCTTGACGGCGTAATCATCCTCGGCGAAACGAGCGTAAACACGTCGGCGCTGACCGGCGAAAGTCTTCCCGTGGATCTGAAAACCGGCGACAGGATCATCAGCGGAAGCATCAACTTAACCGGCACTGTGCGCGTACAGGTTGAAAGCGAATACGAGTTTTCAACCGTCAACCGAATCCTGGAGCTTGTTGAAAACGCATCGGCGAAAAAGGCGCGCATTGAGGGCTTTATCACCCGCTTTTCGCGCGTATATACGCCCATCGTAGTATCTCTGGCCGTGCTGATTGCATTTCTCCCGCCGCTCATATTTTCACTGCCTTTTTCCGAATGGATCCAGCGTGCGCTGATCTTCCTGGTGGTTTCCTGCCCGTGCGCGCTGGTGGTATCCGTACCGCTGTCGTTTTTCGGCGGCATCGGAAGAGCGTCAAAAAGCGGCATACTCATCAAAAGCTCTTCGGATCTTGAAATGCTTTCAAAGATCAAAACCATGGTGTTTGACAAAACCGGCACGCTCACAAAGGGTGCTTTTTCGGTAAGGCGCGTTGTTTCCGCCAAGAACGACGAGGCCGAAGTGATGAAATATGCATATCTTGCCGAGCGGCACTCCGGGCATCCGATTGCAAAATCCATATGCGCATCCTATGAAACACAGGAAAGCCTTCCCGAAAGCGCAAACGTCACGGAAAAAAGCGGACTGGGCGTGCGCGCTGAAATTTCGGGCGCTGTCATACTCGCAGGAAACGAAAAGCTGCTTTCACAGTTCGGCATTGCCTGTGTATCCCCGCCAGACGCATACGGCGCGGTCGTTCACATCGCAAAAGACGGCGAATATTTGGGCTTTATCGAAGTGACGGACGAAATCAAGCCCAAGGCAAAGATATCTGTTCAGAAGCTGAAGACGCTCGGCATCGCAAAAACGGTGCTTTTGACCGGCGACCGCCGGGAGGCGGCAATACGCGTAAAAGACGAGACGGGCATTGACGAAATGCTCTCTGAGCTTCTCCCGCAGGACAAGCTTACCGCCGTTGAAGCGCTGATCGAGCATTCTTCCCCCATCGCATTTGTCGGCGACGGCATCAATGATGCACCCGCGCTCACTCGCGCAGACACCGGCATCGCCATGGGCACAATGGGCTCTGACGCAGCCATAGAAGCAGCGGATGTAGTTTTGATGGACGACAGCATTGAAAAGCTTTCCGAAGCGCTCAAAATTGCAAAAAAGACCATGCATATCGTTCGTGAAAACATCATCATCACCCTCGGCGTAAAGATCGCCGTCATGCTTTTGGGCGCCGCCGGCTTTGCCAATATGTGGCTCGCAGTTTTTGCGGACGTAGGCGTTCTCATAATCGCTATCTTAAACGCCATGCGTACGCTTGTGTATAATACAAAAAAAGCCGCCTAACGCGGCTTTTTCTTTTTATACGCTCTTCTTTTTCGTTCCCATGCGCTGAATGACTCCGATAATCTGTCCCGACAGAATTACCGTCAGCAGTGAAAAGATGATCCTCTTAAACGGTATGTAGGTAAGCGACAATCCCAGTACGGTCAGGTCGCTGATCATGTACATCCACTCGATCTTTGCGTTAAACACCCTTGAAAGGCTCATCGCGAGCGCATCGTCGCCGGTGGGCGCGCCCCCTGCGCGAACGCACACGCCTACGCCTACGCCGACAAACACCGCGCCGATGATTGCCGAAACGAGCGGCATATTGGCAAGCTCGGGCCACAGCGGCTCAAATTGCTCCGCAATTCCATATGCCAGAGAAAAGCTTCCGGCGGAAACCATGGAATATGCGATAAAGGCAAAGCCGAACGTCTTAAGTCCGATCAGATAACAAACAGAACTGATTATAAAGCCGGAAACAGCCGGCGAAATATGAAACCAATAGTCCAGAATCAGCGTAAGCCCCAGCCCGCCGCCCTCGGTAACTCCGGAAATGGAATGCACTTCCCGCAAGCCGAAGCCCAATATCGCGCCGCCCAGCGCAGAAAGCAACACATTTTTTATATTCAGCGTTTTTATAAACTTCAGTACATATTTCATGAATGTTCGTTCACTCCACCTTTGTCCGCTTTTCGCCCTTTAATCAGCGGCTCTTTTCCCCGAACCGGTTCCATGGGCAGTCTCACCGTAAATTCACTGCCTCCTTTTTCGCCGCTTATCACCGAAATTTCTCCGCCAAGCGCCTCTACGATCCTTTTTGAGAGGGGAAGTCCCAGTCCGCTGCCTTCGGTTCTATGGCTGGTATCCGCCTGATAGAATTTGTCAAACACATGCCTGAGTTCTTCCTGAGAAATTCCGATTCCGGTATCTTGAATTGATACCGATGCATATAACGCGTCCGTTTCCAAATGAATCCTTACGCTTCCGCCGGAAGGCGTGAATTTTTTCGCATTATCCAGCAGATTCGTCCACACCTGGGAAAGAAGCTCCTCATCGGACATGATTTTCACCCTTGCAAGCGAAATATCAACATCAATCCCCTTTTCCTGAAAGAGCGGATACATACCGGCGACCATACGCCTCAGCTGCTCATCCAATGAAAAATATGCAAGATTCGGCTTTTGATTTCTGTTTTCCATCCGGGTAATGCGGAGCATGTTATCGGAAAGCCTCGTCAGTTGTGTAAGCTCCTCGCGCATCAGATGAGAAAACTCACGAATCTCCTCTTGACTTAAGTTTCCCGATTCCATCAGCTGCGCATATCCACTGATTGCGGCGATGGGCGTTTTTACCTCATGCGACAGGTTTCTCGCAAAATCGTCCCTCAGATACGCAATACTCTTGAGATCGTCCGCCATCTGATTGAAGTTGTCCACCAGCTGATTGATCCGAGAAAACGTAACGTATTTTCTTTTCAGCTTCGCATTTACCTTCGCGTCAAAATCGCCGGCGCCGATCCTTCCGGCGGCAACCGACATTTCCGAAACCGGCGTAACAATTCTCACGCCTATGATATACACGAGCATAAATAGTATAATCACCGTGCAGGCTACGTTCAAATATCCCTCAAGCGTGCTTCGAACGGCGAATATGTTTCCGCTTTCCGCATAGATCACATACATCTCGCCGTCCATATAGAAATACGTTCTCGTATCCGCCTGCCAGCCCACGTCCACATATCCGTTTTTTTCAAGCCGTTCTCTTTCCTTATCGGATAGATCCACTTCTTTTTCGCACTTTTCCAGCCTGTAATCGCCGAAGCGCGAAAGCATGCTGCCTAATTCATCTATGTCAACGTCCGCCTCCCGCAGCCGCCACGACAGAAATACAATCTCCGCTTCCGTCTCCTGAAGCTCCTGCGTCATAGCATCGGCATTCAAAAGCACGGCGACCGCGCTGGAAACGATCATAGACGCAAAACAAGCGAGAACAAATATGATCAGAATCTCTTTTCTAAGGCTGCGCATGGCTTACCTCCAGCCGGTAGCCGAGCCCGCGCACAGTTTCTATGGAAAACGCATCCACATTCTTAAGCTTTTCGCGCACGCGCTTCACATGTACGTCCACCGTGCGTTCGTCCGTTTCGCAGTCCACGCCCCACACGCCGTCCATCAGCTGGCGGCGCGTGAGTATGATACCGCTGTTGGAAGCGAGCATAAAAAGCAGCTGAAACTCCCTTCGCTTAAGAAAAATTGCGTTTCCGCAGTATTTTACGGAAGCATCTCTTGAATCAATGACGGCGCCCGCGATTTCAACGCTCTTTTCCGTCTGAATTTTCGCTCTTCGAAACAGGGCGCGCATTCTCAAAAGCAGCTCGTTAAGGTCGATCGGTTTCACCATGTAATCGTCCGTTCCCGCAAGAAACCCCTTTTCCTTGTCCTCCATCTCACCCTTCGCAGTGGTGATGAGGATCGGCAGATCCGGATCAAATGAGCGAAGCTCTTCGGTAAGACGAAAGCCGTCCATACCCGGAAGCATCACATCGCAGATCGCCATGTCGATCTTCTTTCTTTCGAGCACCTTCAGCGCCTCGTCCGCGCTTTCCGCATCCTCAACGCCATAGCCTTCCCCCTTCAGAAACACCGAAAGAATCCGCCTTTGATTCGGGTTATCTTCGACTACGAGAATCGTACTCACGCTCATCCCTCCGTTTCTCCGCTCATTTGTACAATTGTTTTATTTGCCTTCGCAAACCGCGCGCTCAATCTCGCGGTTTACCTTTTTCCTGAGGTTCAAAAGATACGCGCCGTCCTTCGGGTACACATCAAATTCAATGGGCGCGACGCCATCCTCGATCAGATTCATTACGAAATCTTTGCCGCGCAGGCTTTCAAGCAGGTCAAGCGCACGCATATCGTTTACCGCCTCATCCATCAGCATGATGCGGATGGATTCGATCGGACGCAAGTCCTTTCCGGGATATACCTGGAAGCAGTCGCCCGCAGGCGTAAAGCCATCGCCGTCGTTGGTCATGAAGGGATTCACGGTATACTCCGAGAACTGGGCGTTATAGAAATTGAAGCCCCACTGCAAAAAGCCCTCGATATTGTATTTGTACATCTGAACGCCGATGATTCGCGTTCTCTGCGAGGGCATGGAAATAAAGGTGTTTGATACGTCCTTATACTGACCCACGCAGTAATACGTCCACAGTCCGTCGATGTTCTCATCCAGGAACGCGCGTATATGGTTATTGGAGGGAACGGGCTTTTTCACCGCGCCGCTCTTATAAAGCTCGATATCCGAAAGCGCGTCGATCACGATTCTTCCGTCAAGGTACTTATCGACCGCCGTCTTCGCCTTCATGTAGTTATCAAGGTTGTCCCTGTTGGGTTCATCCGAGATGTGGAAAATGCATTGATCGATGATTCCAAGCTTTGTAAGCTCGTCAATCAGCGCGGGAAGGTAGCTGTCCAGGAAAGAAAGATATTCCCCGCCCGTCGCTTCCGTCTCCCAGCCGAATATGCGCTTTAGTTCGCCGTTTACCTTCGCGACGATCTTTGGCGCGTATTTTGCGCCCCACTGTGAAAACAGATGCGCAATCTCAAAATACTCTATGCCCGCAGCCTTCGCGATTCTTACGAATCTCTCCAGCTTATCAAATCCGAATTCATAGCCGTTTTCCGTCTTTTCGATATCCACCAATTGACACGTGCGCCTTTCAAGCCCGACGCCGGTATCAAGCGGCGGCGTGTGAACGGGCGTGAGCAGCACGTTCATCGTGCGCTTGCGGTACACGCGCACATAGTTTTCAAAAATCTCCCAGAATTTCTCCGAGAACATCTCCGTGCCGTAGGAATCGCAAAGCGCGTCGTAGTGGAACCATTTCGTATGAAGAAGCTTCTGCTTCGGAAGCTCAATCGCGATCTTTCTGTATACGCAGGCGCACCTTGCAAGCGTTTCGCCCGCTTCCGTTTCCAGAATCACATCGATCGGGTATTCGCCGCCCGGGACGCCCTCGTCCGTTTCCACATCCAGCCACGCGCTCTCCCAATGGTTTGTCCATACGCGTACGCGGTCATGCTCGATATCGGTAAGGGGATCCGGGAAAAGGCCGGGCGCCTTGGAAAGATAATTGTCATCGGCGTCCGCCTGCGCGGGATAAAGCACCGGCACATAGCGCACGCGGCGAACGCGGATATAGGCCGCAATCGGCGACTCTACGCGGATCCGCGCATATTCGCGGATGAAATCAACGTCTTCCGCCTTCCACGCAACCTGAAACGACGCGATCTCATTTTGAAAACCCTCGATACGCCCGTCAAATGCGCGCGGTTCGAAATTCGGGAACACCTTTTCCAACGAGGACAGCAAGAGCATTTTTACGTTCATCTCAGTTTTCCCCCCTTAAGCTTTTCGCCATTTCCGTAATCCTTCTGAGCCTATTGTTTACGCCCGATTTTCCAATGGGCGGAGAACACATTTCGCCAAGCTCCGCCAAGGATGCGTTCGGCTCCATGAGCCGAAGCTGCGCAATCTCCCGAACGGGCGGCGGCAGCTTTTCAAGCCCGATATGCCGATCGACCAATTCAATATCCTCAATCTGATTCTGCGCAGACTTGACCGTTCTTTCAATATTGTTGCTGTCGCAGTTTGCGGCGCGGTTCACCTGATTTCGAAGCTCCTTGTATATGCGCGTGTTTTCCAGCGACAGCACCGCCGAATGCGCGCCCGCATGAATCAGATATTCCGAAATATCCTCCGCGCTTTTGAGATATGCGACAAACTGCGCCTTTCGGGGGCTTACCCGCGCATTCAGATTGAGCAATTGCATCGCATCCGCTACGCACGCCGCCATTTCCTCATTGCCCGCCGCGATTCCAAGGGAATACTCCTTTTCGGGGCTTGAGAGGCTGCCCGAAATCAGAAACGCGCTCTTTAAAAACGCCGCCTGACAGCAGGTTCTTTCATATATTGCTTTCACAGGCGTCTGCCTTACGCCGAAAAGCGCGTTTTCATCCGTAAGTTCAAGCTCCGACATGATCTTTTCCACGCTGTCCTCGGGAAAAGTGAGCAGATACCGCACCCTTTCGCCAAGGCGCGAGGTTTTCAGCGTTCTGATCTCGCAGGAAACCCCGAAATAGCGCTTGATCAGCCCGAAATAATAGCGGTACACGCTGCCGTTCTCCGTTGACAGCGTAAGCCCGTATTTGCCGCGCCCGCGAAACGCAACGCCGCCCGACAGCAAAAGCGCCGCCGCCAGCTCAGCCTTTGCGCAGCAGTCCCACTGGCATTCCTTTTTTACAAGCTCGTTTTTTACGTTTTCAGAAAACGTCATCTGCTTCACCTGCCGTATTTACGTGTCTTCACCCAGCACGCGTACCTCTGTTTCCATCATAACGCCGGAATCCTCGTATACGCGTTTTTTTACAAGCTCGATCAGCGCCAAAATATCCTTTGCATTCGCATTTCCCGTATTGATGATAAAGCCCGCATGAAGCTCGGAAACCTGCGCGCCGCCTACGCTTACGCCCTTCAGTCCCGCTTTTTCAATGAGCGCGCCCGCAAAATAGCCCTCCGGACGCTTGAAGGTAGAGCCGGCGCTCGGATACGTAAGCGGCTGTTTTTCGCGCCGTCTGCGGTTCAGTTCATCCATTTTTTCGCCGATTTCTGCAATATTGCCCTTTTCAAGCGCCATCTCTGCGCTCAAAACCACGCCGCCCTCTTTCAGCGGCCTGCTCGTTCTGTAGCCCATTTCAAGCGCTTCAAGATTATACATACGGATTTCCAGCGATTTTATATCCAGAACGCGTGCGCTTACAACCACATCCGACATCTGTCCGCCGTATGCGCCCGCATTCATCGCCATCGCTCCGCCAAGACTTCCCGGGATGCCGGAGGCAAATTCAAGGCCGGTAAGGCTGGCTCTTTTAGCGGCGTTTGAAACTCTCGCAAGCGATTCGCCCGCCCGCGCGGTAATCCTGTTTCCCATAACCTCAACGCCCGCAAAGTTTTCCGCAAGCCTTATGGTAACGCCCTTAATGCCGCCGTCCCTTACAATCAGGTTGCTGCCGTTTCCGATCAGCGTCACAGGCACATCGTGAAGGCGGCAGATTTTGATGCACTCAGCGATTTCCTCCTCCGTCTTCGGAAGGTAGAGTAATTCAGCGGGGCCGCCCACGCGGAACGTGGTATACTTTGCCATCCCTTCATTTTCAAGCACCTGTTCGGCGCCGGAATTCTCAACAAGAAAATCCCTGATATCACTAAGAAGCATTTACATCCCCCTCAATCGGCGATCACATAATCGAAATTGCGCAGCATCTGCTGGCTGTATGCAAAGAGCACTGCGTCCGGCTGCACCGTTTCCACCCACTCGTTCATGCTCATATCGCTGCTTCTTAAATCCACCGCGTACACATCTCGCATAGTCAGCGACAAAAAGCTGGCGACCGGCGTTCCGTAACTGTCCTTAAAAACGAGGATCTTTACAGGCGCGGCGTCCTCGTTTACGGTATGCGTCTTTGCCAGATAATCGCCGTACACATAATACGCCTGCGTATTTTTTTTGCCTTCGTATGCGCCCTCGGAATCGTTTTCTATCTTCCGTCTTTCTACAATTGCCTCCTCAAACGTTCCCTCGCGCCTGACGGTTCCCTCGTTTTCCGCCTCATATACAATATGCGTATCGTACTTGGGCGTCATAATAGATATATCGTCCTCTTCCATAAAAGCCTCGCCCAGCCGCTGCGCGATTTCGCCGTAGAGAAGCTTTTCATGCGTCTCCACATTGAAATTCCCGTACTTCAGCTTATCTTCATCAAATGAAAATCCAAGCGCTGAATTCATCTTACGGACCGTCTCGGCCGCCGTTTCCAGCGCCATTCTGTGCGTCCAATGAATATCCGTTCTCATGACCGCCTGATCGATTGAAAGGGAAGCCTTTTGATAAGCTTCGCGGCTGTCTATGCATATCACGCCGCCGTCTTCAAAGGCTTTTAAAAGCACGTCCGCGCATTCGTTGTTGTTGTCAAAATCGCGGTAAATTTCGTGAAGCTCTTCCTCTTCATAAAGCCCGCAATGGCAGTAGACGAATACCGTAGGAATTCCCTTTTCTTCCTTGAGCTTCTTGGCAAAGTTCACAAGCTCGTCTGTTTTTTCAGTATCATATGCGCCCGTAAACAGGTCGTAATACCCGCCGTATTTCAGCTGCACCGTGTAATTGCTTCCGATATTCAGCATGTCTTTTCCGATGAGCGACTGAAAATACGCGTTCATTTCCCGCATATCGTTTCTGAAAATCAGCCTTTGCCCGGCATTTGATTCAAGCTTATTGATCCGCGCCCGGATTTCCTCGTACAGCGACGCGTCCGGCGTAATTTCCTCTTTATAGCTTTTAAAGAAGCCGTAGGCGTAATTTTTGCCGTATTTCACCATTGTGCCTGCAAAAATCGCAAATATGAACGCGATAAAGAGCACCGACAAAACAATGTTGATTTTCTTTCTCATGCTCAAGCCCTCAGAAATTGAAATAGATAAACGGATTGTAGCTTCCGCTTACCACATACGTAATTGCGATAAAGGATACGACCAGAAGCGCCGCACCGCGAATGAGTTGCATCGCTCCGTCCGGAATTTTGAAACGCTTTTCGAACAAGCGTCCCAAAGGCAGCGAGCAAACGACGGATGCGAAAAAGAACAGCCCGAATTCCTTTAAAAACAGCGCTGAATTGGTATTCCAAAGCGGCGCATCGCATACAAAGAACATGATTTTATAGAATTCGAACGCATACGATACGGACGAAGACCTGATCAGCACCGTCACAACCGTAATCACGATCATCGCATATGCATGCCCGATTTTATGCTTTTCCATCCATTTGGAAAGGCCCGTCATCTTTTCAAGCGCGACCAGCACAAAAAAGCTTACGCCCCAAAGCACATACGTCCACTCGGCTCCGTGCCAAAACCCCGTAAGCGTCCACACCACAAACATATTGAAAAGAACTCGGATTTTCGATTTCACACGGCTTCCGCCCAGCGGGAAAAACACATAATCCCTGAACCACGAGGCCAATGATATGTGCCACCTGCGCCAGAATTCCGTAACAGAGCGGGAAATAAACGGATAATTGAAATTCTCCAGAAAATGAAATCCGAACATCCTGCCAAGGCCGATTGCCATATCGGAATAACCGGAAAAATCGTAATACACCTGAATCAGATACGCAAAAGCCGCATACCACGAAAGAAATACCGACATTTCGCCCGCCGGCAGGCTGAATATATTGTCCACAATCAGCGCAAGGCTGTTGGCAAGAATCGCCTTTTTGGAAAGGCCCACCAGGAACCTTCTCACGCCCTCGGTAAAATCGTCCGCCGTTTCGCGCCGTCCCTTGATTTCACCCGCCACCGTTTCATACCGAACGATGGGACCAGCGATCAGCTGCGGGAAAAAGGAGATATACAGGCATACGCCCAGAAATCCCTTCTGCGCCTCTCCCCGCCCTCTGTACACATCCGCCACATAGCTGATCGCCTGAAAAGTGAAAAAGGAAATGCCGATGGGAAGCATGAGCTTGGGATCCGGAAGATTCAACGAAAACGCAGCGTTTAAGTTGGTGATAAAAAAGCTGAGATATTTAAATACGCCAAGGAGACCTACGTTCATTACAAGACTTCCGATGAGAAGCCCCTTCCTGAGCTTTTTCCGTTCTCCGTATTTTTCAATTCCAAGTGCAAACAGGTAGTTAAAAAAGATGCTGACAAGCATCACAAGAACAAACTTCGTCTCCCCCCATGCATAGAACAGGAGGCTGAAAAGCGTCAGAACGATATTGGACGCCGTGCGGTTTCTCGAAACCGCGAAATATACGATCAGTACGATCGGCAGAAAGAAAAACAGGAATACATTGCTGGAAAATACCATTAACAGAACTCCTCTTGCGCCGATAAGAACAATAAAGTCTACGGCGCGCTTTCAAATACGCAATTGAGCGGGGCGCGCAAGCACGCCCCGCCCGGTTTGGGAATCTGTCAGGAACGCGCCGCGTTCAAAACCTTGAATGCATCGCGGACGTCCTTTGAGAAATCATCGCAGCCGCCCTCTACGCTTACGCGGCCTTCATAGCCGATTTCCTTAAGCGTGTCAAACAGCTCTTTATATCTTTCTCCGTCGCCCTCTTTGGGATACTTGCGGCCGATGGCGTTGGCGGTATGGATGTGCTTCAGCTGATAGCCCGCCATTCTGAGCGCGGAAAACGGCTCGCTGCCCATCGCCATATGGTATGTGTCGCCCAGAACCGCCACATGCGGCATCTGGATGAGGGAAGCCATCAGCGTCGCCTCGGACACATAGTTCATAATATTGCATTCCCCGGCTCTGAGCGGCTCGATGGCGATCACGATATCGTTCTCCATCGCATGCCTTTCCGCCAGGCGCAGGAAGTTCGAAATCTGCCGCCAAGCCTTGCCGGTGTCGTATCCGTCGGGTACCTGACGGGAACGGCCGGAGCCGAACACGACGACCTTGCAGCCCAGACGGCTTACGCGCGCAAATGCTTTGTCCAGATAGTCGTGAATCGCCTGCGCATTTACTTCATCGCCTACCACCTTGATCGTCGCGGGCAGAAGGCAGTTGCAGGCCTCGACCTTGATGGGCGATGCGTCCACGATTTCCGTTGTCTTTTCGAATTCCTCGTCGCTCATCGCATGAATCGCGGCGACGGACGCCTCTAAGTAGTCATAGCCGACCTGAGATAACTCGCCAATATTCTTTATATCCGTGCAAACGCCGATTCGAATCATTTCAGCTGCCCCTTTCGAAATTTCGCCCGTTTATTATTTGGTTCCGTAGGTGCCGTCGGTATCCAGCGTTACGCCGTCGCCTTCCTTCAGGCGGGAAGCCGCGCGGCGCTTGTTGAGCTCTTCCAGGAACTTGTCCTCATCAAGCGGCAGCTCGATCGTCTTGTCCAGCCAGCTGGAAAGGTGCATGGCGTTGGAAATGGTAAGGCCGTTGATGCCCTCCGCGCCGTTGGCAACCAGTTCGCCGCGGCCCAGGATCTTGTTAGTGAACTGAATCAGAACGCCGGTGTGCTGCGGATTGTAGCCGTCGGTCTCCACTTCGATCTCCTCATATTCGGGGGAGCCAAAGCCCTTGGTCCAGGTCTTATGGAATTCATTAATGCCCATCTTGAGCTTCTTCATGATGAGCTTCTTGCCGTCGCAAATCAGCTGGCCGCCGTCCAGATCGATTTCAAAGCGGTTGGTGCCGGGCGCATCGGAGGTGGTGGTGATGAATACGCCGGTCGCTCCGTTGGGATACTCTACGTATGCGGTCACATCGTCCTCAACCTCGATATCGTGCCATTTGCCGTTATGGCAGAAGGCGCGTACCTTGTTGGGCATGCCGCAGATCCACTGCCACAGATCCAGGTTGTGCGGGCACTGATTGAGAAGCACGCCGCCGCCTTCTCCGCCCCAGGTGGCGCGCCATGCGCCGGAATCATAGTAGCTCTGAGAACGGAACCAGTCGGTGATCAGCCAGTTGGTGCGCTTGATTTCGCCCATCTCGCCGCTGTCAACAATTTCCTTCATCTTGCGGTATACGCAGTTGGTGCGCTGGTTGAACATGATGGCGTAGATCTTGTCGCACTTTTCGGCATACTCGTTAAGCTCGCGCACAGCCTTGGTATATACGCCGGCAGGCTTTTCGCAAAGCGCATGCAGACCCTTGTCCAGCGCTTCCTTTACAAGGCGCGGATGGTCGTAGTGGGGCGTTGCAACGATGACCGCGTCGATCAGACCGCTTGCCATCATTTCGGAGGCGCACGCAAATACTTCTACGCCGGGCAGCGTTTCCTTCGCCCATGCGCGTCTTTCTTCCTTTACATCCGCAATCGCCGTCAGCACAAGATCCGGAATATTTCCGGCAATAATGTTCTTTGCATGACCGGAGCCCATATTTCCAACGCCGATAATACCGATTCTAACCTTATCCATTTTTGTCCACTCTCCTGTCTTTTCCGTCTTAAATCCGAGATCGCCCAAAATGCCGGTAAGCGCGTCCGCCGCCGCCTGGAAAGCGGTAGGATTGTCGGGGTATGTATACTGATGCTTGACCTCTTCATCCTGAAGCTTGTCAAGTCCGCTGAACACGGTCAGATGCGGCTCGATCGAGAGCACCAGTCCGTCCGCGCGGGCGGAAAGATCATCAAGGATTTCACGGATGCTTCCGTCTCCGCAGCCGCTGGGAACTACGGCGCCGGTATCCAGCATCGCGTCCTTGATATGCATATAGAAGATGTGCTCCTTAAGAAGCTTATAGTTTTCAATGGGTTTTTCGCCGCACTGAATGAAGTTGGCGGGGTCGAAGATGCACTTAAGCCTGCCGCCGAAATGATTGATCAGATCCAGGCAGCGCTCGGCAGTATCGCCGTAGATGCCCTTTTCATTTTCGTGGCACAGCGTAATTCCGTTTTCTTCGGCAAGGACAAGCATTTTTTCGAGCCTGTCGATAACTTCGCCTCTGTACTGCGCGGGATCCTCTCCCTTGGGATAGAAGAAGGAGAACATGCGCATGCGGTCGCAATGGAGAACCTTGCAGATTTCAAGCGCATGCTTGAACTGCTCCAGATGCTCATCGAATCCGTCGGTAATCATGATCTTTCCAAAAGGCGAACCCATGGAGGCAACCGAAATGCCCGCTTCGGAAAGCTTTTCATATACAGCCTTCGCTTCGTCAAGCGTAAGATCCTTTACATTTTTGCCGTCGACGCCGCGAAGCTCCACGCCCGCGATTCCGGCCTTGGTAAGCGCCTCAATCTGACCGATCAGCTTATTATCCGCTTCGTCCGCAAAAGCGGAAAGCACATATTTTGCCATACCCACACCTCGCCATATTAATATAAATATTCATATTATAGTATACCTTTCCTTTGAGTTCCCGTCAAGCAGTTACCGATGTTTATTTGAAAAGTCCGCATAAATACATTCAAAATATACCTATTTTTGTGAGTTTAGGCGATTGCTTTTTGTCCTTTTTACTGTTATAATTAAACGAAAGCATATGCGCTCTTAACATCTGAGCATCAGCACCAAATTACAGAGGAGGTACGCTCCCATGAAGAGATTTCTTTGCGCGTTAACGGCCGCCGTTCTTTTCCTAAGCATGTTTGCACAGGCGTTTGCATTGGAGACGAGATTTTTCACCATAGAACACGAAACAACCGCTTACGACACGATTATGGAACTGAACGATGGCGGAGTGATCATCCTTTACCCCTTGTCCAACCTGAACGACACACTTTCCTCCGTGAATATCACCTGGGCATCCACACCGTCCAACGTATCTTCATGGACGCAGGATAATATCGAATCCCAGGCGAAGCTTGTCGGCATGTCAATTGAAGCTTTGAAAGACGGAGTCTCTGTATTCTCAAATTCTCAGGTTCTTGATGCGGGCAGCATTGTTCTGGACGGCGTAGATACGATATACTTTACAATTAAATGCCTGTGGACATCCGCAAGCGATCCCAGTGCGCATATGGATATGTATTCGAAACAATACATGATGGATATCAACGGCGGAACCCTGTGCTTTGCCTGCACGGCGATAGATGAGTTTTCTCTGGCGTATCTTGGCTATGTAGTTGAAACCATAAAGTGGAAAGAGAATACCTCGTCCGTAATCCCCAATTTAAGCAACAATAATAACGCTGCCGTCAGCGGCATGTTTGATTACGGCGATTTCCATATGCCGTATACACCCGGCCCCACGGATATTGCGGGCAACAAATCCAACGGCGGATTTTTGTATACGCTCTATCCATTTGTCACTTCCGGCGATTATACGACCGCAATTATGATTGTCTGGCAGGGCGGCATCAGCAGTTCGGAACTTTACGCCATGAGCCGCGAACTCTCCACTTCATTAAGCAGCACGCTTGTAGACGGCTTTTTGACCGGAATGAAGTCCTCCGGCGTAGTATTCAGCTCCTATTCCATTACCGATTCGGAAGTCTTCGACATGGACGGAAACAACGCCCTTCGGATTCAAATCAAAGGAACTGTTGATTTCAGCAGCATAGGCGTCGATTTGCAGCGTGAAATGTTCCTTAGCTACTATTTCATTCCGACCCCCGATTACAGCGGCGTATACTCGTTTGTAACGCTTTCGGATCAGCTTCCTAAGCTCGAACAGGCTCAAGCGCTTATAGAAGCGGTCGAGTGGGATTAAGCTTATATTCGTGAAATCCATCCCCCCGGCGGACGGTCTTTCGATTGTCCGCCGGGTTTCATTTTATCGGCGCTTACAGCGCCGCTTCCTTTTAAGCATACGCTTCCCAAATTACGGTATTACAGTATATTCACACATCAGCGCTTGACATGATACAAATGAAGCGAGTATAATTTTCCCGATAAAGATAAAGCACGGCGCAAATGTTTTTTAAGAAGGTTTTCTTTCAAAAACAGGTGCCGGCGGTTCCGTCTGCAGGCAAATCAGGCCTGCGTTTTTTGAGGAAATCGCTCAGGCAAAGCGCAGGCGAACACGGAAGGAGCGTGCCATTTTGCGCACGGTATACACGGGCGGACAGGTTTTTAGAAACGGCAGACTGGAAACAGTCGATTTTTCCGTTTTGAACGGCATGTTTGAACGCGTGGGCGATGTTTCCGATTTGAAAGACGATCGCATTGTTTCCCTTTCCGGCTATATGGTTTTTCCCGGCTTCGCGGATGTGCATGTGCATTTCCGTGAGCCGGGTTTTTCATATAAGGAAACCATATTCACCGGCAGCAGAGCCGCCGCAAAGGGCGGATATACGCTGGTGGGAACCATGCCTAATCTGAACCCCGCGCCGGACACAAAGGAACATGTAAACGAGCAGCTTAAGATCATCGGGCGCGACGCCGGAATTCAGGTGGTTCCTTACGGAACGATCACCATGGAAAGAAAAGGCAAAACGCTTTCCGATATGGCGGGCATGAAGGAGCTCGTTATAGGCTTCTCGGACGACGGAAGCGGCGTTGACGACGAAGAAATGATGCGAAGCGCAATGCTTACGGCGAAAGCCCTTGATAAGGTGATCGCGGCGCACTGCGAGGTAATGGCGCTGGTAAACGGCGGCGTGTGCCACGCGGGTGAATTTGCAAAAAGCAATTCCCTTCCCGGTATATCCAGCGAAAGCGAATGGAAGATGATCGAGCGCGATCTGCGCCTTGCAAAGGAGACCGGCGCAAAATACCATGTATGCCATATTTCCACCAAGGAAAGCGTGAACCTGATCAGAAAGGCCAAGGCGGAGGGCGTAAACGTAACGTGCGAAACCGGGCCGCATTACCTCATCATGAACGATTCCATGCTCAAAAACGAAGGGCGCTATAAAATGAACCCGCCCATTCGCTCGGAAGAAGACAGGAAGGCGCTCGTAGAGGGCTTTATCGACGGAACCATCGACATTTTGGCTACCGATCACGCGCCTCACTCCGAAGAAGAGAAATCCAAGGGCTTTATGGGAAGCGCCATGGGCGTAACGGGCATTGAAACGGCGTTTTCAATGATGATGACGCATCTGGTCGAAAAGGGCATCGTGCCGCTTGAGCGCCTGATCGATTCTCTGACAAAAGCGCCCAAAACCCGCTTCGGATTCAGCGGCTTTAAAATCAGGGAAGGCGAAAGCGCGGATTTTACAGTGTTTGACCCTTCAAAAAAGGGCGTTGTCCGCGGAAGCGAGCTCGTTTCCATGGGACACGCCACCCCCTTTGAGGGCTTTGAAAAGCACGGCGATATCGTGCTTACGGTATATCAGGGAAATACAGTATACCCTTACAATGTGGAGGAATAAAACATGCCTAAGCGTACAGATCTTAACAAAATCATGATCATCGGCTCCGGCCCCATCGTCATCGGACAGGCGGCGGAATTTGACTATGCCGGCACGCAGGCGTGTCTGGCACTGAAGGAAGAGGGCTACGAGGTCATACTCGTAAACTCGAACCCGGCAACCATCATGACCGATACCACCATCGCAGATAAAGTATACATGGAGCCTCTGACGCTGGAATACGTAGCCCGCATACTCCGCTACGAGCGTCCGGACGCCATTATCCCCGGAATCGGCGGACAGACGGGCCTCAACCTTGCGATGCAGCTTGAAAAGAAGGGCATCCTGCGCGAATGCAGAACCCAGCTTCTGGGCACCAAGAGCGCTTCCATCGAACGCGCAGAGGACAGAGAGCTGTTTAAAGAGCTGTGCGAGGAAATCGGCGAGCCCGTCATTCCCTCCCGCATCGCCTACAGCAAGGAAGAAATCTTTGAAGCGGCCGACGAAATCGGCTACCCCGTCGTGCTTCGTCCCGCGTTCACCCTGGGCGGCACCGGCGGCGGCTTTGTATACTCCAAAGAAGAAATGAACGACAAGGCGGAAACCGCCATCCGCTTATCGCCCGTAAGTCAGGTGCTCGTAGAAAAGAGCGTAAAGGGCTATAAGGAAATTGAGTTTGAAGTCATGCGCGACGGCGGCGATACCGCCATCCCGATCTGCGGCATGGAAAACGTGGATCCCGTCGGCGTTCATACCGGCGACAGCGTGGTCGTGGCTCCGATCATGTCGCTGAACAAAAAGGACGAAAATATGCTGATGGAGAGCGCGCTTAAAATCATCCGCGCGCTTGAAATCGAAGGCGGCTGCAACGTTCAGTTCGCGCTCAATCCCGCGTCGAGCGAATATTATGTAATCGAAGTCAATCCCCGCGTATCCCGCTCCTCGGCGCTCGCATCGAAGGCCAGCGGCTATCCCATCGCGCGCGTCACTGCAAAAATCGCCGTCGGCATGCGCTTAAGCGAAATCCCGATCGCCAACACCTTCGCTTCCTTCGTTCCGCGCCTCGACTACTGCGTATGCAAATACCCCCGCTTCCCGTTTGACAAGTTCACCGAGGCCGATAACCGCCTGGGCACTCAGATGAAGGCAACAGGTGAAGTCATGGCCATCGGCTCTACGTTCTCGGAGTGCCTTTTAAAGGCGGTGCGCTCCCTGGAGACCGGCGTATGCCATCTGTACCTGAAAAAGTTTGACAATATGTCCATGGACGAAATCGAAAAGTATCTTTCCGAATTCCGCGACGATACGCTTTACGCCGCAGCGCAGATGTTCCGCTTGGGCGCAAGCATCGAGCGCGTGCATGAAATTACCGCCATCACGGAGCTCTTCCTTGAATCCATCAAGGAAATCGTAGATTACGAAAAGGAACTCAAGGCAAAGCATCTTGATACCGGGGCTCTTGCGCATGCAAAGGCGCTCGGCTTCTCCGATAAATATATCGCTGCCCTCTGGGACGCCGAAGAAACCGCAGTATGGAACATGCGCAGATATAACGGCATCCGCCCCGTATACCGGATGGTAGATACCTGCCACACCGGCGCATACATTCCCTACTTCTACTCCACTTATACCGGCGAAAACCAGAATACCGTTGACGGCAGGAAAAAGGTCGTCGTGCTCGGCGCAGGACCCATCCGCATCGGTCAGGGCGTGGAATTCGACTATTCCAGCGTTCATGCCGTTACCACCATCCGCTCCACCGGCCTGGAAGCCATTATCATCAACAACAACCCCGAAACCGTATCCACCGACTACACCACCGCCGACAAGCTGTACTTTGAGCCACTCACGCCCGAAGATGTAATGAACGCGCTTGAGCACGAAAATGCGTTTGAGGTCATCGCCTCCCTCGGCGGACAGACGGCCATCAACCTGGCGGAGCCGCTCTTAAAGCGCGGCGTTAACATCATCGGAACCGACGTAGACGCGATTGAACGCGCCGAAAACCGCGATTCCTTTGAAAAAGTACTCAAGAGCCTGAATATTCCCCAGCCCGAAGGCCGCGCGGTTACGAACATCGAAGACGGCGTAAGAACGGCAGAGGAGATCGGCTATCCGGTGCTGGTGCGCCCGAGCTTCGTACTCGGCGGACGCGCCATGCAGATCGTAGGAAACGAAGAGCAGTTAAGGCACTATCTGAAGACCGCCGTAGAAATCGATACAGACAAGCCGGTGCTGGTTGACCACTATATCCTCGGAAAAGAGCTCGAGGTAGACGCGGTATGCGACGGACGCAATGTGTTTGTCGCGGGTATTATGGAGCTTGTAGAGCGCACCGGCATTCACTCCGGCGACAGTATCTCCGTATATCCCTCCTTCAGCGTATCCTCCGCCGTCAAGGGAAAGATTCTGGAATACACGAAAAAGCTGGGTCTGGGACTGGGCATCATAGGTCTTTACAATATTCAGTTCATCGTAGACAAGTACGATCAGGTATTCATCATCGAAGTAAACCCCCGCTCCTCGCGCACCGTTCCCTTCCTTTCGAAGGCGACCGGCTACCCGCTTGCCGACATCGCCACCCGCGCGATCCTCGGCGTAACCTTAAAGGAGCAGGGCATATTCGATCTATATCCGGACGAGAAGAAGCGCTGGTATGTAAAAGCGCCCGTATTCTCCTTCCACAAGCTGCGCGGCATGGACGCATACCTGTCGCCCGAAATGAAATCCACCGGCGAAGCCATCGGCTACGACGACAAATTAAACCGCGCGCTGTTTAAGGCCCTTCAGGCCAGCGGCATGACGCTTCAGAACTACGGCACGGTATTTGCCACCATCGCCGACAAGGACAAGCCGGAAGCGCTGGAGCTGATCGAACGCTTCTACAAGCTGGGCTTCAATATCGAGGCCACGCGCGGAACGGCGAATTATCTGAAGGAGCACGGCATCCGCACCCGCGTGCTGAACAAGATTTCGGACGGCTCCGACGATGTTCCCAACGCCATCCGTCAGGGACATATCGCATACGTTCTCAACACCCGCAATATCGGCCACGCCCATCAGGCGGCAGACGGCACGGAAATCCGCCGCCTCGCCATTGAAAACGGCGTAACGATGTTCACCTCGCTCGACACCGTGCGCGTGGTTCTGGACGTACTTGAGGAAAGCACCATCCGCATCTCCACCATCGATCAGTGAGGAATGACTACAGATGAGAGACGCAGAATTTATCATCCGATCCAACCGCGAAATCGCGCGGGACACATTTGAAATGGTTCTTTCGGGAGACGCCTCCGACTGCGCGCGCCCCGGAACGTTTGTAAACGTGCATGTGGACGGCCTGTATCTTCGCCGTCCGATCTCGGTATGCTTCGCAGACGGCGAAAAAATGATCCTCATTTATAAGGTCGTAGGCAAAGGCACGGACAAAATGGCGCATATGAAAGAGGGCGAAAGCGTGATGGCGCTTACGAACCTCGGAAACGGCTTCGATCTTTCAAAAGCCGGTGAAAGACCCACGCTGCTTGGCGGCGGCTCCGGCGTAGCGCCGATGTACGGCCTTGCCAAAGCGCTCATCGAAATGGGCAAAACCGTGCGCGTCGCTATCGGTTTTCGAAGTGAAAAGGATGTATACTACAAAAGAGAGTTTGAAGAAGCGGGCGCAGAGGTGCTTTTGTATACGGAGGACGGATCCATTGGCGAAAAAGGCTTTGCCACCGACCATCTGCCCGGCGATTCCACCTTCCTCTACGCATGCGGCCCCATGCCCATGTTAAACGCCGCCCGTAAGCACATTAAAACCCCCGCTCAGTACAGCTTTGAAGCCCGCATGGCGTGTGGCTTCGGCGCGTGCATGGGCTGCAGCATGGAAATGAAAACCGGGCTCAAGCGCGTCTGCAAGGACGGGCCCGTATTTGACGGGGAGGAAATACTATGGCCGTAACAAAGGTAAGCTTATGCGGAATCACGCTTGATAACCCCGTCATCCCGGCAAGCGGCACGTTCGGATACGGACGCGAGTTCAGCGAACTGTACGACTTGAATATATTGGGCTCCTTCTCCTTTAAGGGAACCACCCTCTCCCCCCGCTCGGGAAACCCGCTTCCGAGAATCGCCGAGTGCGCAGGCGGCATGCTAAATGCCGTCGGACTTCAGAATCCCGGCGTTGAAAAGGTAATCAAAGAGGAGCTTCCCTGGATCCGCGAGCATTTCAAAAAGCCCGTCATGGCAAACGTCAGTGGCTTTTCCGTAAGCGACTACGCAAGCGTGTGCGAGCTTCTGGATCGGGAGGATAACATCGGCTGGCTTGAAGTAAACGTGTCCTGCCCGAACGTACACGGCGGCGGCATGAGCTTCGGAACTACGCCCGAGGGCGCGGCGGAAGTGACGAAGGCCGTGAAAAAGGTAACGAAAAAGCCCGTCATCGTAAAGCTCTCCCCGAACGTTACAGATATCGCATCGATCGCCAAGGCATGTGAAGACGCGGGCGCGGACGGAATCAGCCTGATCAACACGCTCCTCGGCATGCGGATTGATCTTAAAAGCCGAAAGCCGCTTCTCAAAAACAAAACCGGCGGCGTTTCCGGCGGATGCATATTCCCGGTCGCCGTGAGAATGGTATATCAGGTATACGAAGCCGTCAAGATTCCGATCGTAGGCATGGGCGGCATTGAAACGGCCGAGGACGTAATCGAAATGATGCTGTCCGGCGCAACCGCCGTACAGGTAGGCGCGAAAAACCTTGTAAACCCCTGGGCATGCCCCGAAATCATAAACTCCCTTCCCGAGGTCATGGACAAATACGGGATTCACAATCTTACAGACATCATAGGAGGCGCGCACGAATGAAACGAGACGTAATTATCGCATGCGACTTTCCCGGAATGAACGAAACCCTTTCCTTCCTCGATCGCTTTGAGGGCGAAAAGCCGTATCTGAAGATTGGCATGGAACTGTTCTACGCGGCAGGCCCCGAAATCGTGCGCAGAATCAAGGAGCGCGGCCATAACATCTTCCTCGATCTTAAGCTTCATGACATTCCCAACACCGTAAAAAGCGCCATGAAGGTTTTAAAGGGGCTTGAAGTCGATATGACCAACCTCCACGCCGGCGGCGGCTGCGCCATGATGGAAGCGGCGCTGGAGGGACTTACTCCGTCTGCGGGCGAGAGAAAGACCAAGCTGATCGCCGTCACGATGCTGACCTCCCTTACCAGGGAAGCCATGAACAACGAAATACTGATCGCAGGCGACGTTCAGGACACCGTTATGCACTATGCCATGAACGCCCGTAAATCCGGCCTTGACGGCATCGTTTGCTCGCCTCTGGAAAGCCCGATCGTACACGAGAAAATCGGCAACGACTTTATCACCGTCACCCCCGGCGTCCGCTTTGCAGACGGCGATGTAGGCGATCAGGCTCGCGTAACCACCCCCGAAAAGGCAAAGCAGCTGGGCAGCAGCTTTATCGTCGTCGGCCGCCCGATCACCCGCGCCGAAGATCCGCTCGCCGCATGGAAACGATGCATGAAGGAATTTGCCGAATAAAAAACGAACCGAGGAGGATAAAAAACATGGATGTTTCTAAGATTATCGCCGCGCATCTTCTGCGCATCGGCGCCGTATTTTTCCGTCCGCAGGAGCCCTTCACATGGGCAAGCGGCATCAAAAGCCCCGTATACTGCGACAATCGCCTCATTCTGACCGATGTTGCAGCCAGAAACGATGTGGAGCACGCCTTTGCAGAGGCCATCAAGCTTCACTTCCCCGAGGCAGAGGTTCTCATGGGCACCTCCACCGCCGGCATCGCGCATGCCGCCATCACCGCCGATATCATGTCCCTCCCCATGGGCTATGTCCGCTCCGGCAACAAGGATCATGGCCGCCAGAACCGCATTGAAGGCAAACTCCTGCCCGGACAGAAGGTTGTCGTAGTAGAAGATCTGATCTCCACCGGCGGAAGCGCCATCGAGGTTGTGGAAGCGCTTCGCGAAGAAGGCGCTCAGGTGCTCGGCATCGTAAGCATATTCACCTACGGCATGCAGAAGGGCATTGACAAGCTTGAAAGCGCAAACGTAAAGAACGTAAGCCTTGTAACCTTCGACGTTGTGGCCGAGGCCGCAGCCGAGACCGGCTACATCAAGAAGGAGGACGTTCAGAAGCTGATCGCCTTCCGCAACAATCCCTCCGACGAAAGCTGGATGGAGGCATAATATGAACGGTCTTAACGACATCATGGATCTTTCCATCGGAGAGATCGACGAGCTTTTGAATACAGCGGACGATATCATGGTGCATCCCGAAAAGTACGCGTCCCTCTGCAAGGGAAAAAAGCTTGCAACGCTGTTTTTTGAACCCTCCACCCGCACGCGCCTGTCGTTTGAAGCCGCCATGTACGAGCTCGGCGGAAACGTGCTGGGCTTCTCCGAGGCGCAGTCCTCCTCCGCATCGAAGGGTGAGAGCGTATCGGATACCGCGAAAACCGTATCCTGCTACGCCGATATCATCGCCATGCGCCACCCGAAGGAAGGCGCACCGAAGGTTGCGGATATGCGCGCGTCCGTTCCCGTAATCAATGCGGGCGACGGCGGGCACAACCATCCCACGCAGACCCTCGCCGACCTTTGCACCATCCGCCGCGAAAAGGGCAGACTCAACGGCCTCACCATCGGCCTTTGCGGCGACCTCATGTTTGGGCGCACCGTTCACTCCCTGATCGGCGCGATGAGCCGCTACGAAAACATCTCCTTCGTGCTTATTTCGCCGGATGAGCTGCGCATTCCGGAGTATGTAAAGGCCGCGTATCTTGCAAAGAGCGGTATTCCCTATACCGAGGTTCGTTCGCTGGAAGACAACATCCAGAATCTCGATATTCTCTACATGACCCGCGTGCAGCGCGAGCGCTTCTTCAACGAAGCCGATTACATTCGCTTGAAGGATACCTACATCCTTACGCCGGAGAAGCTTTCCAAGGCGAAGAGCGATCTTTGTGTAATGCATCCGCTGCCCCGCGTAAACGAAATCTCCGTATCCGTGGACGACGATCCGCGCGCCTGCTACTTCAAGCAGGTCTTAAACGGCAAGTTCATGCGTATGGCGCTGATTATGAAGCTCCTGGGGGTGAAGGCATGATTATCGGACAGATTAAGGAAGGCATCGTAATCGACCACATCACCGCCGGACGCGGCATGGAAATCTATAAGATTCTGCATCTGGATGAAAAGGAATGCGTTGTCGCCATGATCAAAAACGCCGACAGCAAAAAGATGGAGAAAAAGGACATCATCAAAATCGGCGAGATCATTGATCTGAATCTGGATGTGCTGGGCTATATCGATCCCGGCATCACCGTAAACATCATAAAAGACGGCAAGCTCTTTAAGCGCGAGCGCCTGAAGCTCCCCGAAAGAGTATTCGACGTCATCAAATGCAAAAATCCCCGCTGCATTACCTCCACCGAACGCGAGCTCCGTCAGGAATTCCGCCTGACAGATCCCGAAAAGCGCACCTACTGCTGCGCATACTGCGACGCGTTTGCAAAGTAAGAAGCAAAAGCATAGGCGCATGCAGAATGCGCCGCACATCAAAACAGAGCCGATGCAGAAGCTTTTCATTCTGCACCGGCTCTGTTTTAATGTACCGCTTTTATATTATCATACAATCCGTTTGTCTGTAATCCTCATCCGCCCTGACGGGCATGATAACCGTTTCACAGAAACCATGAACGCACAATAGAATCCTTGAACCCGCACGATCCTTCATTGACTCTATTCGCCCGTTGTGTTAGAATATTCTCAGTATACACAGTAAAGCATCAGGAAGTGACGCGTATTATGAATATATTTGTAGCTATAAAACAGGTGCCGTCCACCAATAAAGTACAGGTGGATGAAAAGACAGGCGTATTGAAGCGCGAGGGCATATCCTCAAAAATGAATCCGTATGATCTTTTCGCGCTTGAAGCCGCGCTTCGCTTGAAGGAAAGCTGCGAAGCTTCCATTACCGTGGGTACGATGGGCCCTCCGCAGGCAAAGGCGATTATACAGGAAGCGTTCATGATGGGCGCAGATGAAGGATACGTGTTTTCAGACAGAAGGCTCGGCGGCGCGGACGTGCTTGCAACCAGCTATACCTTGTCTCAGGCCATCCGCTCGATCGGCGATTTTGATCTGATCATCTGCGGAAAACAGACCACCGACGGCGATACCGCACAGGTGGGCCCCGCCATCGCGGAGCACATGGGCATTCCGCATGCGGCATGGGTAAGCGATATTTCCATTGAAAACGGCGGCGTGCGCGTTGTTCAGGAGCTTCAGGACGTGGTGGAAACGGTATGGATGCCGTTCCCGTGCCTGGTAACGGTTGAGCAGGATATATACACGCCCCGCCTTCCCTCTCTTAAGAAAAAACGCGAAACCTCTGACCGCCCGGTTTCCATTGTAACGCTCGATTCGTTTATCGATACCGACCCGGAGCACTACGGTTTAAGCGGCAGTCCCACGCAGGTGGAGCGCATATTCCCTCCGGAAAATGACGTGGTGCATGAGAGCTGGACGGGCGAAAACATGGCGGACAAGCTTTTTGAACACCTGATTCAAAAGAAATTTCTGTAAGGGAGGGGCGAGAGATTATGGCTTCTATTGCGATACTCGAAAGAAAATGCACCAAATGCGGCGCATGCATAAACGCCTGCCCCTTCGGCGCGATTGAAATTGCAAACGGCAAACCCGAAATCAACGCGGGCTGCCGCGTTTGCAGCGTATGCGTAAAAGCATGCCCCGAAAGCGCAATTATAAAGCTGGAAACCCGCGCCAAGAGCGTAGATAAATCCAAATGGAACGGCATCATGGTTTTTGCAGAAGTAACCGGCGGCAAGCTGCATCCGGTGTCTTTGGAGCTCCTCGGAAAGGCAAAGGAGCTTAAGGGCGGCACGCATCACGAAATTACCGCCGTATTGGTGGGCGAAAACCTTTCGGAGCACGCGTCCCTTCTTCGCTATTACGGCGCAGAGCGGATTTTTGTATACGACGATAAAGAGCTTTCCTATTTCCGCGCCGAGGCGTTTGCCGATCAGATCGCAGACGCAATCAAATTTGCAAAGCCCTCCGTAGTATTGGTGGGTGCAACCGCGCTCGGGCGCTCGCTCGCCCCTCGCCTGGCCACGCGCTTCCACACCGGTCTGACGGCGGACTGCACCAAGCTCGAAATGCGCGAGAATTCCGACCTCGTGCAGATTCGACCCGCCTTCGGCGGCAACATCATGGCGCAGATTATCACAACCAACACGCGTCCGCAGTTTGCCACCGTACGCTATAAGGTGATGAACGCGCCCGAAAAAACGGATGCCCCGTCGGGCGAAATCGTTACCCGCAAAACCGTGAAAATTTCTTCGCCCGTCAGATTCATCTCTCAGTCGCCCGTTCTTAAGAGCGCCAACATTTCCGATGCGGAAATCATCGTCGCCGCAGGACGCGCCTTAAGAAAGGAATCCGACCTCAATATGATCAAAGAACTCGCCTCCCTCTTAGGCGGCGAGTGGGCTACCTCCCGTCCGCTGGTTGAAAAGGGATGGAATACCAACGCCCGCCAGATCGGCCTTTCGGGTCGCACGGTCAAACCGCGCCTGTTAATTGCCTGCGGCATCAGCGGCGCAATTCAGTTTACCGCCAGCATGAAGGATTCCGATCACATCATCGCCATCAACTCCGATCCCGAAGCGCCGATCTTCAAGTGTGCGCACATCGGCATCGTGGGCGATATTTATGAAATCGTGCCCGAGCTCATTCGGAAAATCAAGGAGGCGCGCGGAATATGAGCTTTAACAAGGTAACGGCGGAGGATATTTCCGTATTTATCAAAATCGCAGGCGAAGACCGCGTGTTTTGGGGAGAAGCGATCAGCGAGGATTATCATCGCGACGAAATGACGGAATACGGCCTCTACGCGCCCGAATGCGTTATTCAGGCGCAGAGCACCGAAGAAATCTCCGAAATACTGAAATACTGCAACGAGCGCCTGATTCCCGTCACCCCGCGCGGCTCCGGAACGGGGCTTTGCGGCGGCTGCGTAGCCATTCACGGCGGAATCGTGCTGTCGACCGAAAGAATGAAAAGGCTGATCGAGGTCGATCCCGTCAACATGACCGCGACGGTCGAACCGGGTCTGCTTTTGATGGAATTTTCAAAGCTTCTGGAAGGCACCGGCCTTTTCTATCCGCCGGATCCCGGCGAGAAGAGCGCCACCATCGGCGGAAACGTGATGACGAACGCCGGCGGCATGCGCGCCGTGCGCTTCGGCGTCACGCGCGATTATGTGCTTGGCATGAAATTCGTGCTCGCCTCGGGCGAAATCCTGTCGCTCGGCGGAAAGACCGTAAAAACCTCCAGCGGCTATAACCTCATACAGCTGATCTGCGGAAGCGAGGGAACGCTGGGCTTCCTTTCCGAAATTACGGTGAAGCTGATTGCCGAGCCCAAATACAACGTAAGCCTGCTTGCGCCCTTTGAAAGCCTTTCAAGGTGCGTAGAGGCGGTCTCTCCCGTTCTTAACGGCGCAACGCCCACAGCCGTCGAATTCATGGAAAAAGAGGTTATCGAGGACAGCGAGCGCTACCTCGGAAAGCAGTTCCCCGACAAGAGCGCAAACGCCTATCTGCTCGTTCGTCTGGACGCGGCGGACATGACCTCCCTCTCCCCCGCCGTCGAGCAGCTTACGGATATTCTTCTTTCCTGCGGCGCGGAGGATGTGCTTTTGGCGGATACCGACGAAAGAAAGACCTCGATCTGGGATGCAAGAGGCGCATTCCTTGAGGCTATCAAGGGCGGAACCCCCTCCATGGACGAGTGCGACGTAGTCGTTCCGAGAAATAAAATCGCAGCCTTTATCGAAGAAAGCCAGCGCCTTTCCGCAAAATATTCCATCCGCGTTCGCTCCTTCGGCCATGCAGGCGACGGAAATCTGCATATCTATGCCTGTCAGGATGATTTGAACGATGAAATCTGGAAGAAAAACGTTCAGGCGTTGATGGACGGCCTGTACGAAAAAGCCCGCGAGCTCGGCGGCCAGATTTCCGGCGAACACGGCGTAGGCCACGCAAAAAAGCAGTTCCTTAAGGAATCCATGGGAGACGCCCCCATCGCCATCATGCGCGGCATCAAGTTGGCCTTCGACCCGAACGGCATACTGAATCCGGGAAAGATTGTTTAATACTTTTATATTTCAAAAGCGCCGGTGAGCTTCATCGGCGCTTTTGTTGAACAAACAAGTATCCCGAAAAAGTATTCATACTGCTATATCCCCGCATGCCTTCGCATATTTGCTTTATTGTTTTTGAAAAACCGCATGTGCTACGTCAAAATACGCTCATTACCATATGCCGCCCGTCCCCGGTTGCACATTTCTCCTTCGAATGCTATAATATGAAAAGCAATTTTCGGAGGTATCTTTCATGAAAATACTTTCCAATCCGCACACGCATTCCACGTTCGTGGACGGAAAAAATACGATTGAGGAAATGGCAAATCAGGCGTTCGAACTCGGATTTGTGTCTCTCGGGTTTTCGGAGCATGCTCAGCAGGTGATCGACGGCGCGTTCGGACTGACCGCAGAAACCGAAAATGCGTATATCGCCGAAGTAAACAGACTGAAGTCTGTTTATGACGGACGCATGAAAATATGGCGCGGGCTTGAAAGGGATCGCCTGTCGCCTGCGGATAAAACAAAATACGAATATATTTTAGGCGCAAATCATTATCTGACCGCAGAAAACGGCGAATGGGCGGCGGTGGACGGCGACGCGGACCGCCTGGAAAACTGGGTAAAAACGCATGCGGACGGCGACTGGATGAAGGCGGCGGCACAGTACTTTGAGGCTTCCGCCGCCTATATCGAAGCCATACAGCCGGATATCATCGCGCATTTTGATTTGCTTTGCAAAGGAAACAGAAAGCGCCATTGGTATGACGAGAGCGCAAAGGCGTATTTGGACGCCGGAAAAGCAGCCATGGAGCGAATGATCAAGGTCTGCAATGTGCTGGAAGTAAACACCGGCGGCATTGCAAGAAGCAATCAGCCCTGTCCGTATCCGATTCTTCCACTGCTTTCGTTCTGGCATATGATCGGCGGCGAAGTGATTCCTTCCTCCGACTGTCACCGCGCGCATCAGCTGAACGCATGGTTTGACGAAACGCCCGAATATCTGAAAAGCGCAGGATTTGATCATATGCTGAGACTCGGAACCGGAAAGGAACTGTTTGAGGAAGTAAAGCTATGAGAACCCTGACCTACATTGCAGCCGAAGACGACGACGGACGTTTGATCAAGCGCGTAGTTCGCACAAAGCTCTCGCTTTCCAGCCATCAGCTCGCACGTGCGAAGGCAAACGGGACGCTCTTAGTAAACGGCGTGAGCGTACATGCGGATTACAAGGTGAAATCCGGCGAAACGATCACCATTACACTTACGGACGACGAACCCGATTTCACCGTTATGCCGGAGGACAAGCCCGTTAATATACTGTTTGAGGATGAGGATCTGATCATCATCGACAAAGAAGCGCCGCTTCCCACGCAGTCCTCGCCCAAGCAGCCGGACAATACGCTCGAAAATCGGCTGATGCATATATACAGGGATACGCCCGGCTTTGTTTTCCGCCCGGTAAACCGGCTTGACAAGGGCACAAGCGGACTGATGGCCGCCGCCAAAAACGCGCATGCACAAATGCTTTTATCAAAGCAGCTTCATACGCCCGATTTTGTGCGCGAATATCTCGCTGTAACAGACGGAATCCCGAATCCCGCTTTAGGCGTAATCGATCTTCCCATCGGCAAAGCGGACGGCGCGACGGTAAGGCGCGAGGTGCGCCCGGACGGAAAAAGCTGCCGCACGCACTATGAAACAATTCTGGTGAATAACAATCGCGCGCTTGTGCATCTTCGCCTGGAAACGGGACGCACGCATCAGATCCGCGTGCATATGTCCGCAATCGGCTGTCCCGTATTCGGCGATTTTCTCTACGGAACGGAAGAAAACGATATACTCCCCGAGCGCTTTGCGCTGCATTCTGCGCACATGCGCTTCATTCACCCGCTTTCGGGAAAGGAAATGATCTTCGATTCCAGGCTACCGGAAGCGCTTAAGAATCTGATAGAGTGAAACGAGGAAAAAGCTGCGGGGCAAAAGGCGGGAGCAGCGCTAATGAAAAACGCATAACAGAAGAAATTATAAATCCGCAAGCCTCTTTACGCGCCGTGCCTTTTTATCGGAAGGGGGCAAAGGGCTTGTGATTTGGCTTTGATCGCTATTCCTTCGATACGGCAATGCTTTCTCCCGAACCGCCTCAGCAAAGCATTGGAGCCTCTTGGCGCCCTTTTCAAAGGGACCCGAGAGGCTCCAATATTAGCAAAGCAATCTTTTTTGCGTGACTACCTTTCCAAAATCCTATCCAGCATCCGATAAACCGCTTCCGCCATCCGGAAAAATCCCAAATCGTTCGGGTGGCACCTGTCCACCGTGCACATTTCAACGCCAAGCCCCACAAAGAATTGTTCGCCGTCTAAAAACCATACGTTGTTATCGCCTTCGTTTCGCGCATCCGCGTATGTTTTCATGATCACATCGCGCCTTATTACGCTGTCTTTCGCGTTGATATCGAAATCGGGCCTTGAAAGAATCAGTATCGGAAGCTCAGGCTTCGCTTTACGGATATGTCTGAAAAAGGGCTGATGCGTATCCTTCAGGAACTCGGCGCTCGGCGCATTGTGATCGTAATCGTATATGAACGCGGCGAAATCGCGCTTTGCGATAATATCCGCCATCGCAATCTCTCCCCGCGCCGCGCCCGAGAATCCGTAGTTCACATAGTCCATGTCGAGCCAGCGGGCGACGCATGCAGTGTACGCGTTTGATACGCGCGTTGAACAGCCGCCCTCCGTAATGGATGATCCGTAAAAGCAGAGCTTTCCCGGTCTCGAATAGGGCAAGGGCGCAAGAAGCTGCGCGCCGTCGTCAATTCCTATTTCAAGCCCCGTAAGAATCTCGTTTCTCGGAAGATTGATCGTCACCTGCTCTATGTCGCCCGACAGCGTAAACGCTGCCTCCGGGAAATGATTGTCATAAGAAAGCGGATTTACAAGCCCCAGAAACCGGCTCTTGAGTCCCGCCCCAAGCATCACATCCGCGCCCGCAGAACCGCACATCGGCATGCAAATGTCCGGCGATATGGTTCCAAGGCTCATTTTCACATGCAGCGTTTTCGAATCCGTGCGGAACCGAACCCGGGCGCCGCCGGCCGTTTTACTGCGGCTGCAAACCGCTTCGCTTACCGCTTTCGTCTGAGAATCCGGAAGCCTGTGATACATCTCTTTTTTGCGGTCAATTACATCAAGCCCGAAAATCTCAATCGGTTTTTCCGTAAAATGGAAGGTTTTCATGTTTTTCCTCCTGTATGTATGATTCTTCCGCTCAGCACACCACGCTCTGCCAGGCAAAAGGCAGAAGATCGCGGGCTTTTACTTTTATGAGCTTTCCGTTTTCATCGTTTACAATCACCTTGACGTCAGGGCAATATTCATAAAGCATCTGACGGCAGTTCCCACAGGGCGGGATGACGAAATTCAGATGCTTATCGTGCGCTGCGACGATCGTATCAAATTCCCGCTGACCTGCGGAGATTGCCATGCCGATGGTAACATACTCCGCGCACGAGCCGTGAATTCCGTCGCAGTTCACACCGCTGAAAATGCTGCCATCCGCGCACAGCAGCGCGCAGCCGACCGTATGATTGTACACCCCGTCGTCAAAATTCCGCTTCAGCACATCCAGAGCAATCTCAATAAGCCGCTTGTCGGTATCGTTTAATTCGAACCGTTCCATCATTCATCACCAGACATTTTTTGTTTATCATATCACAGAGCAGCAAGTTTTTCAATGAAAACCCGGAAGAGCCCTTTTCCTTCCCATGCACTGATTGTCCGGCAAGCTTCCCCCCTCGTTTTCCTACCGAACTGTTTCCGAGCAACCGCACCGCCCGTTTATCAGCTTAAATCCGTTTAAACTTCCCCATCAGCATCAAGTTTATGTCCCCTTTATAAGACTTCAGTCTTTTATTTCTGCATTTTTTGACTATTTTTCAGACTTGCTTCTGTTTTAATTCCCCGGCGATACCGTCCGAACCGGATTTAATACATATTATAAGACTTCGGTCTGTTTTTTCAATCTATCATAATGCTGTTTTCAGACTTTTGCTGTTTATGCTGAATACTCGCAAAACGCAGCGTTCTCTATATAACGACTTCGGTCTGTTTATATGTAACTATTCAACAGTATTTTAAGACGTTGTTCTGTTTTGAACTCAGACCAAAAAAGACCGTCATGCTTCGTATCCATCGTCACGTCCATATAAGACTTTGGTCTTTTTTCTGAATATCATTTTATTATATTTCAGACTTTATTCTGTTTTTAACTTAAATATCTGCACCTAGCAATTGACAAGAAAGCCCTTTGCTGTAATACAGACTCCAGTCTGTTTCTGTGCCGGTATTGCGCTTCATTCACTGACCGCATCTCGTTTAAATTCGAAATCACTTCTTATATAAAACAACCTGTCGCAGCACATAAAAGACTGCAGTCTGTTTTATAGTTGTTTTTACAGATATTTTCAGACCTTATTCTTTTTTAGCACAGCACTCACTTCCCGCCGCCAAATATCGCAAGCCCTTCTCATGTATGAATAAAAGACTTAAGTCTTTTAAAAAATCATTTAAATATATTTTTACAAACCATATTCTGTTTACAGTCTGCTGCGCCTTGAACGAGCATCATTCTTTTCCTATATTAAAGACCAAAGTCTGTTATTCGGCTAATTATTCGCTAAATAACAGACTTTGGATTGTTTTAGTTTAGGCCTTCTTTTCCTTAAACAGGTACTCGTCCACTTTCTTCTTAATCTCGTCCGAAATCTTCTTTTCGATCGGGAATACCGAAGCGCCGTCGACTCTTCCCGCGAAGAACAGCACCTGCTGAAGCGTGATATCAAGCGCCTTTTCGTCGATGTAATTGCTCTTCAGGTTATCGCGGCGGTCGTGAATGTAATTCGCGCCGGGCGCGCCGAAGCGGCAGAAATTGACGGCGGGAACGCCCTTATCGGCGAAGGGAATGCAGTCGGAGGAATAAATGTCCATCTTTACATCGCACGCAAATCCCGCTTCGCGCATCAGTGCGTCCACATAGCCCACGGCTTTTTCGGTGGCAAGCGTAGGCGCGATGTTCTGTCCAAGCGTCGGCGCGGCTACGTCTACATTGATCATCAGAACGTGCTTGTCGAGTTCGTCCTCATGCGCCTTCACCCATGCTTTGCTGCCCAGAAGCCCCTGCTCCTCGCTTCCGTACCAGTTGAATTTCATCGTACGGCGAGGCCTGTGCTCGGAGAAATACTTCAAAAGCTCCATCAGAATCACGCTTCCCGACATGTTGTCGTACACGCCGGTTGAAAAGTGCACGGAATCGTAATGCGCACCGAAGGATATGATTTCATCCTTCTTCTCCGTTCCCTCGATCACTGCGCAAACGTTCGCGCTCATATCCTCATATTTTTCGCTCTTCAGCTCGATATGCATCGTCTTCGCGCCGCGCCTTACAATCTCCGCCGCGTCCGCCGCGCGCATATTGAGCGCAACCTGATCGCCGAACGGCTCGAACAGCATTTCGCGGATCTTTCTGATATCGCAGTCCGTCTCGTTTACGCGGTCGATGGTAGAGCCGGAGAACGTGAGGATCGCCTTCACGCCCACCTTCTGAATCTTCTCGTAATCAGCCCTGCGAAGGCGGCCGTTGATCATGATGATCTTGTCCTTCATCCGGTCAAGATGCGCCGCCTGCAGCCCTTCGGCATAGTAAAATTCGCCGTCAATGCCGCTTTCGGGCGTAGAAGCCGCACACTCGTATCCCGTAACCTCATATTCCTTGTAATAAGGGTTCGTCACAACCAGCTTCTGATGCGTAACCTTTCCGCACCAAACCGGAAACTCCTCAATACGCACCTCGTCCGCAGCCTCCATGGCCTCCTGCATAAGCCTTTCCGCCGCCAATCGCTCCTCCTTGGAAGCGCTGACCCTGACAAACGCCAATTCCTTCAAAAGCCGAAACGCGCGATGAGCCGATACCTTCATAAATGTACCCTCCCGTATATCATAATACCGTATGTGCTTGGTTATGATAATAGCATAGATTCAAAGGTTTGTCTATATCATTTGAAAGATCGAATCGCCCCGTAATATCCATCCTCCCTTCTTGACACACCCGACATTTCATACTACAATATATATGGATATATATGGCTTTTGCCGCTTTTGGGGAGGATATTTATGAAGGACGCAACCTGGGATCTTTCCGTATTTTACAAGGGATTTGACGATCCGGCATTTCGGGCGGATATAGATTCTGTTTCGGGGATTCTTTCCGAGATTGGCACAGCGCTTGATGCGGATATGAACGATGTTCAAAAGCTTGAAAAGCTGATTGCGCTTGATGAAAAGCTTGTCAATGTGATTTCAAGCGCGTTTGGTTTTGTTCAGCTCACGCTCTCTGTGGAATCCGAAAACATGGAAGCGCTTAAGTATCTGGACGAACTGAGCAATATGATGGTCGGCGTTCAGCTGGTTGTCAGCCGCATCACGCGTTATGTAGGCGGCATTGAGAATCTGAATGATGTGATCCACACAAGCGAGCTTCTTTCAAAGCACAGGTTTATAATTGAGGAAATGAAGGAATCCTTCGATCACATGCTTCCGCCGGACATGGAAAAATGGATGCTCCGGATGTCGCTTGACGGCGCGGACGCGTTTTCAAAGCTGCGCGACCGGCTGATGGGTTCGCATACGGTAGAGCTGAACGGAGAGAATCTGCCGCTGCCCGCCGTTCGCGGCATGGCAAACGACGCGGATCCTGCGGTTCGCAAGAGCGCATACGAGGCGGAGCTTGCCTCCTATAAAAAGGTAGAAACCTCGATGGCGTACTGCCTCGGCTGCATCAAGGGACAGGCCATCACAATGTGCGAAATCAAGAAATATCCCGATAATCTGATTCAGCAGCTCACAGAGAGCCGCATGGACAAGGAAACGCTCGACGCAATGCTGACCGCAATCAAAGAAGCGCTTCCCGATTTCAGAAGGTATCTGAAAAAGAAGGCGGAGCTGCTCGGCCACAAAAACGGCCTTCCCTTCTATGATCTTTTCGCGCCGATCGGCGAGAGCGTGAAAAAATACACGGCGGACGAAGCGCACGAGCTGCTGGTAAAGGTGTTTACCGAGGTCAGCCCCGAAATGGGCGCGTTTATCGATCACGCGTTTGAAAACCGCTGGATCGACATGTATCCGAGAGAAGGCAAAGCGGGCGGCGCATTCTGCGCGGGCTTCCACGACAAGAAACTCAGCCGCGTACTTACGAATTTCGTCGGCAGCTTCTCGGACGTTTCCACCATCGCCCATGAACTCGGCCACGCCTGGCACAACAAGTGCCTGGAAAGCATGCCGGTTCTGATGACGGAAGCGCCGATGCCGCTTGCGGAGACCGCCTCCATATTCAACGAAACGCTTCTGAGCCACATAGTGAAGTCAAACGCCGATGAAAATACGCGCTTTACGCTGCTTGAAAGCAGCCTCATGGAATCCACGCAGACGATTGTGGACATTTTGAGCCGCTTTATATTTGAAAGCAATGTGTTTGAAGCCAGGAAAACTCATATTCCCACGGCAAACGAGCTCAATCAGATGATGCTCGACGCGCAGAACGAATCCTACGGCGACGGCCTCGATCCCGATTTCCGCCACCCCAGCATGTGGGTATGCAAGAGCCACTACTACAGCCCGGGCCTTCACTTCTATAACTTCCCCTACGCCTTCGGCCACCTGTTCGGACTGGGCGTGTTTGAAAAGTATCTGAAGGAGGGCGCGTCCTTCCTGCCCAAGTACAATCAGCTGCTCGCAAGCTGCGGAAGCGGCAAGATCGCCGATGTAGCGCTGAGCGTAGGCATCGACGTCCGCAGCGCTGATTACTGGAGAAGCGCGCTGAACGTAATCCGAAAGGAAGTAGACGAATTTATCGAGCTTTGCGATAGGAAATAAAAAGGAAAGTGAAATGAGGCTGTTGCAGAAGAAATTCTACGGCAGCCCTTTTATACGAAAGGAAACACCGGAATACAAAATATGCTAAAGGAATACTGCGCCGGTATACAAGCCTCTTGCCCCGGCCTTTGAAAGGGGCCGCGCGTGAGCGCAGGAGAAAGCGGACTATGCCGCACGACAGCATTCTAACCAAAAACCTCTCCGTCCGCTTCGATAACGATGCGCCGCTTGCTTAATACACACCGATCAAACCATCGGGAACAAATGGAAAATAAATCCGTCGAATAAGTATAGTATACTTTCTCTCACCCTGTATCGTGCAAAGGTCGTCTTTCCCCCCGCCTCTTCCTCTGCAGCTATAAGATCCGCAGCCGCCGGATATCCGGCTGTAAATGCTGCCGGAAGCCCGCTGCTCTTTCGCGGCTTTGTAAACATACTGTTATCCTTTCTATACCTCTTGACAAAAACAAGATATAGGTGTACGATTGTATTGAAAGAATGATGGTCAATATTGTTTTACTATCACTGCATATCAAACCCACCTGTTCACTACGGGCACGATATAGTACAACATGTCAGCAGACGACACAAAAGATTGGATGTGAAAAACATGACTGAAGAACTTCGCAGAGAGACGATGGATGCACTGTCACGCTTTTACAGACTGTACTCTGAAAAGATCATGCGCCCCATGGCTCAAGCGCACAGGGAAGAATTCACGAAGATGGAATTCCTGGTAATGTCCATCATTTCGGAAAGCGACTCCATTTCCACAAGCGAATTGGTTCTGCGCGCTCAGATGCCCAAACAGCAGGTGAGCCAGGTGGTAAACGAGTTGGAGAAAAACGGAATGGTCATCCGAACCCGCAGCAATCTGGACAGGCGCGTAGTAAATCTGTCCCTCACAGAGCACGCGCGTGAAATGTTCAAAACATACGCCGACGCCGCCTGTGAACAGACGGTGGCATCGCTTGTAAAATGCGGCGCGGAAATCGAAGCAGAATTCGCAAAATGCTTAACCAGGCTCAACGACATCATTGCAATGTTTGAAACGAAAAAATAAAACAAGCATTCGTAAGTATAAACGCAGGCGGAGGGATACTTTTGCATATCCCTCCGCCTGATATATTACAGGCATATCCGCGCCCCTCGGCCTTCGGATATGCCTGCAATCTTTCTTTTTGCCTTTTACAGCACGATGCGCCACGCGCAAAGGAAGTTTCTCTTATAATAGCTGGTAAATTCCTTATATCTTACTGCGCCGTGACCTCTCGAGGATTCAATGAACACGCCGGAGGAATAGTATTTTCCGTTTACCGTGCCCGCGCCTACGTACATGCCTACGTGCTCGCAGTCGTACAGATCGTCGTCTTCATCGGTATCGTCCATCCAGCAGATAATATCGCCCGGCTGAAGTGCGTCAACCGATGTAATCTTGGTACCGTTGGTATTGTGGTATATGCCGTAGCAGTTGTAAGGGATATAAATATTCAGCGCTTTTCTGTAGCAGTTGTTTACAAATGACACGCAGTCCATCTGGGAATACGGCGTTCCAACGAGGCCATCGGCATACTCCAAAAGCTTTTTGATCTGCTTATTTGCAATATCGTCAAGCTCGCCGCCGCTTTCGCCGCCTTCTTCTCCGCCTTCTTCGCCGCCTCCCTCAACCGTTCCCTGGTCAAGGTTCACTCTCCAGCCGCACAGGAAGTTACGGGTATAATAACCGCTGCCGGTTGCGGGAATGTAGTTATAACGAACGGAGCCGTAGCCCGCGGAAGATTCGATATATATGCCGGTTGTATAGGTTGTTCCATTAGACGCAGTGCCCGCGCCGATATATATGCCCACCTGATCGCAGTCGGAGGAGGAATCGGTTTTAAAACAGACAACATCGCCCGGCTGAAGCTCGGAGATCGAGGTAATCTTATCACCGGCCGTATACTCGTATATACCGTCGCAGGTGCTCAAAATCGGTACGTCCAGCACATGATCAAATACATGGCTTACAAGGCCGGCTGCATCAATCTGGGAAGCGCTCGTTCCGTGAAGCGACTGAGCATACGGGAGAAGCATGGACATTTTCAGTTCGTATTCGGTCGCGCCGTAATTATTTTCAGTAACCGAATCCCAATCAATCCGCCAGCCGCACAGGAAGTTCGATTTATAATAACTGCTTCCAAGGTAATTGTATCTTACGCTTCCATAGCCGTTTGAAGATTCAATGTATATGCCTGCGTCATAAGAGGAACCGCTGGCAGCAGTACCCGCGCCGACATAAATGCCCACCTGATCGCAGGCGGAGGATTCGCTGCTTCTGAAGCACACGATATCGCCCGGCTGAAGCGCGGACATCGACGTAATCTTTGTGCCGCCGGTATTGGAATAAATGCCGCTTAAAGTATTGTCAATGGACACGCCCAAAGCATAATCAAAGCAGAAGCTTACAAACTCCGCCGTGTTCATTTTGCTTTCCGGAAAGCCGATGAGATGAGAGGCGCAGGATAAAAGGTGATTCCTCTTTCTGTCCAGAATGTTTTCGCCTGTGTCCTCGTCAAGACCCTCGTCCATATATTTAAACGTAAGCCCGTTATTCTTGGCGTATTCCTCGGCAGTAGAGCCCTTATAGCCGTAAATCAGATGGGTATCGCCTTCGCGGCCGAGGGAATAGTCGTCAAGAACGACCGTCTTGCTTTCAACAACAATTTTTTCAAGGCTTTCGCAGCCGTAAAACGCATCTTCCGCGATGTCTTCAATGGTTTCCGGAATCGTGACCTCCGTAAGTCCGCTTTCGGCAAACGCCTTTTTTGGAATCACGGTAAGCCCCTCGGGAAATACTACCGTTTGAAAGGATGTATTTCCCAAAAACGCTTCCTCGCTGATGGTTTTCAGCATTGGAGGAAGCGTGAGCACGCCCTCCGATAATGCAGGAAGCGTAAAAATCAGCATACATATAAGAACACATACCGAGATCAGGCATTTCTTCTTGCTCATACTTTGTCTCCTGAAATCAAAATCTTCCGGTGCCGCCTCTTTTGAAAGCGAACCTTCCGCATGCCGCCTTATCTCGCGCACGAGAGATTCAAAAGATTATAGGGCGTGTTCTGATACACCAGGTAATTCAGCCAGTTGGCGTACAGAAGGCTGGCATGAGAGCGCCAGCGAAGCGCCGGTTCACTCTTGGGATCGTCATGAGGGAAATAGTGTTTCGGGAAAGAATCGGTAATGCCCTGCGCAATATCGCGCTCATACTCTTTTTTAAGCGTATCACGATCGTATTCGCCGTGTCCCGTCACATACACGCGCCGTCCGTCACGGGATACGATCAGATGAAGCCCGGCCTCCTCGCTCTCGGCAAGGATCACAAGGTCTTCCTGTTTTACTATGTCTTCTTTCAATACCGTGCCGTAGCGCGAATGCGGCGCGAGGAAATTTTCATCAAAGCCGCGCACCAGCGGGTGATGAACATCAGTCACGCGGTGTTCAAATACGCCTACGCACTTATCTTCCAGCATCCGCTTTTCAATGCCGTAGTGCCATTTCAGCCCGGCGAGCGCCGCCCAGCAGATAAACATCGTTGAATACACGTTTTTATCCGCCCAGTCCATAATGCGGGTGAGCTCGTCCCAGTATTTTACATCCTCAAACGCCAGCTTTTCCACCGGCGCTCCCGTCACTATCAGCGCATCAAACCGTGCGCCTGAGGCAATCACCTCGTCGATTGTGATATAAAATTCGTCCAGATGGCTCTTTTTCGTATTCTTGCCGAGATACGTACCGGTTCTGATGAAAAACACGTCCACCTGCAAGGGAGAATTGCTGAGAAGCCTTAATATCTGCGTCTCGGTGGTTTCCTTGGTCGGCATCAGATTGATAATTCCAACGCGAAGCGGCCTGATATCCTGATGCTCCGCCCTTTCGTTGGACATGACAAATATATTCTCTCTCGTCAGCATTTCCGCTGCCGGAAGCGTATTCGGTATTTTGACAGGCATTTACGCCCCTCCATCGTCATTCTAATCGAGCACGCGCCATGCGCACAAAAAGTTACGGACATAATAGCTGGTTCCGCTGGGCGCAATGTAGTTATAGCGAACCCCGCCGTAGCCGCGGGAGGATTCTATGAATACGCCGGAAGAATAGTATACGCCGTTTACATAACCCTCGCCGACATACAGACCCACATGCTCGCAGTTGTACAGATTCCCGTCCGGATCGCCGTCGTCCATCCAGCAGATGATATCGCCCGGCTGCATATCCCGGATTTCTGTGATCTCCGTGCCGTCTGTTCTCAGGTAAATATCTTCGCAGGTGACATGAACGGATATTCCGAGCGCGTTTCGGTAGCAGCTGTACACAAATTCCACGCAGTCCATTTCGGAATACGTTCTTCCGAGAAGACCGTCGGCGTAGGTGAGCAGCGCATTTTTCTCTTCCTCATATTTATTGATCTCTTCGCCCGTATCTTCGTCGAGTCCGTCATCCATATATTTAAATGTAAGACCCGTATCTCTGGCGAACGCCTCCGCCGTAGAACCCTTATAGCCGTATATCACATGCGTATCGCCTTCGCGCCCGAGGGAATTCGTATTCAGCGTTACATCCTTCGGGTATACGACAATTTTTTCTAGATTTGTACATCCTAAAAATGCGTCGGCATTAACAATTGTAATATTCTCCGGTATGATCACCTCGGTAATACCTTCATTGTCTTCAAACGCATTTTCTTCGATTTCGGTAATGGATTCGGGAAATGTAACAGCCAAAGCGCGCGGCGAAAGCGCAAACAAAACCAAAGCGGCCAAAAGGACGCCGATAAACAGATTCCCGAACCGTAATATTTTCCTACCAAACGGGATTGGCGCCAATAAACTCTTTTCCATGAAATAAATTCTATCATATTCTCTTTAAATTGTAAAGTGTTTGCCGAAGTAAAGAAATATTTTACGCCTGATGTTGCCAAAAGATTTCACGAATTCATTTTTGGCGAAATACATGCGTAAATCATCGGCGCAAGGCGCTCGATCCCTTCCTTTATAATATTATATGATATTGACACATCCTGTATAATAGAAGTAATGGATAAAAAGGAGTGACGGGCGTATGGTTCGTGACAAGAATTTTTACAAAACGATATTCCGTATATCTCTTCCTGCGGCATTTTCATCGCTTGTAAGCTTTCTGGTAGTAGTGGCGGACGATATCATGGTTTCCCACATCGGCGACGGCACAAGCGCGCAGAGCGCGGTATCGCAGGTAAATGCGCTTACGGCATTTTATACCGCGACGCTTCTGGGACTTGTAAGCGGTTCGGCCGTGCTGATTTCCCAATACTGGGGAAAGCGCGACATGGAGAGGATCAAAAAAATCTTTTCATTTGTATTCCTGCTTTCGATCGGCGTTTCGCTCCTGTTCGTGCTGATTGCGCAGCTGTTTCCCTCCGCAATTCTGCGCCTGGTCATTGATTCCAGCCAGACGGAGGTAACATCGCTCGCCCTTCAGTATTTTGCCATCGTGTGCTTCAGCTGGATTCCCTTCGCTGTTACGAATTCCCTTTCGGGCATGCTGCGCTCGGTAGAGGTGGTTCGCGTAACGCTGTATGTGTCGATCTGCTCTTTGTTTGTAAATATCGCCCTTAACTACATATTGATCTTCGGAAAGTTAGGCCTTCCGGAGATGGGCGTTCAGGGCGCGGCCGTCGCTACGCTGATTACGCGCGTTATTGAAATGGCAATCGTATGGGTATATACCTTCCACCATCAAAAGGTGCTTTCCATTAAGCCCGGAGAACTTTTCAAAACCGATTCCGCGCTCTCTCTGGACTATGTAAAATACGGCCTTCCCGTAGGTCTTACCGATATGCAGTGGGCGACGATCGGCATGCTGAAGGCCGCGATCATCGGACAGATGGGAAAGGTGTTCATCACCGCCAACTCCATCACCAATTCCATGATGAACCTTGGCACCATGTTCACCTTCGCCCTCGCCGGCGGCGCATGCGTGGTGGTTGGAAAAGCGGTGGGAAAGGGCGATTACGATACCGCCCGCGAATATTCAAAGACCATCCAGATCATGTTTGCCATCATCGCCGTCGTCATGGCGCTGATTGTGTTCCTGCTTCGCGCACCCTTTACGTCTATGTACGGCTCGAGCGCCGATCCCGAAGTACATGCGCTCTGCCTTACAATGATCGCCATCGGCGCTCTCACATTGCTCGGCACCAGCTATCACGCCGCCTGCTTTGTAGGCATCAACCGCGGCGCGGGCGACAGCCGTTTTGTCGCAAAGGTCGATATGATCTGTGGCTGGCTGATCGTTCTTCCCGCAACACTGCTTGCCGCTTTCGTGTTCCATTGGCCGCTTCCGATCGTATTCCTGATGACGCGCATCGATCAGTGCTTTAAGTGGATTATCGCATTTTTCCGCCTGCGCGGTAACAAGTGGATTAAAAACGTCACCAGAAACGACAGCAAAGCCTGCTAAACCGATATAGAGGGGGATATCTATGGAACGAATGACTGAACTGAGCCGCATGATGCTCAATAGCGCAAAAGAGCCTATGAGCATATCGGAAGCCGTCGATATATTGGAAGTAAACGCGCAATTCAGAACCCTTCAGGATAAGCTGAACGCGTTTTCAAACGGAACGAACCTGAAAAGTGTGCTCGTTGAAGGCCTTTTAGCCAATCACCCGGAGCAAAAGCGCGACGCCATCGACAAAAAGGTGCGCAACTGGCTCAGCGGGCGCACGCAGTCGATTTCAAAGGAAGACGCCATAGAGCTTTGCTTCATATTAAAGCTCGACGCGGAACAGGCGGATACGTTTATCGCCCAGATCGCGGAAGAAGGTATTCACTGGCGAAATCCCTCCGAAATCGCGTACGGCTATGCACTGACAGCCGGTATGGATTATTTGCAGGCGAAATCGCTGGTCCTGCGCGTTCAGGAAGCGCTTGACGGTAAAGCGCAGCCGGCAAAAGAAGACAGCGACGTATTTACCACGCTCGTCAAAAACGAGATTATGTCCATTTCCGATCAGGAGGCGCTTATCAACTATATTATTGAATCCTCCCAAAAGCTCGGAAGCATGCATAACACGGCGTATCACCTGTTTATGGATTTTATGAATACGCTGGAGGGCGGCGCCATCGAGGACGGCCTTGATGAAGAAAGCGCCATGAGTACAAAGGAAGTGCTCGAAAACTATCTCTACCGCAAAATGGTGCCGGTATCCGAGCGTAAAAAGGGCGTTGACAAAACAAAAGCCGCCTTTACCGACGCGCAGAAGAGCGTGCGCGCCAACTGGCCGGACGAAGCGGCGCTTTCCAAGATGAAATCCCGTCAGACGGACGTTACCAGAAAGGTGCTTATGCTCCTGTTCCTCGTCACAAACGGCGGCGAGAGCGAATACGAGGATGACGAAGATCTTGACTGGGAGCCCACCAGAGACGAGATTTTCGTAAGCACGTTCACACGCCTCAATCAGATGCTCATCGAATGCGGTTTCCAGCGTCTGGATCCCAGAAACCGCTTCGACTGGATGGTTCTGTACTGCATGTGCGTAGACGATATATTCGACGTAGATCAGAAGATTTCGGATTTTCTGGCAGAGCTTTTCCCGGAAGAGTGAACGCTGACAGCCTAAGCTGCAGCGTTGTTTTCCCATAACGCCCCCCTGCGGGAACATGCCGTCAATGTAAGCTGCACCGACGCAGGCGCCCCTTGGCTCTCCCTCTGACAGAGCCGAGGGGCATGGTTCTTCTCGCCAGCGGCATTGCCTCATGAGGGAATCTGATTTCAATCATATGTTTACCGGCGTGCTATCCTTGTATCATAAATAATCCATTGATTACAAGGGCGCATCCGCCGGAAGGGAGACAGGGATGGATACAAGAATAATTTTACCTGAAGGAACCGTGCTCGCATTCGAGGGCATGAACGTAATTCTGGAAAGTGCAATCGGCCGCGGCTCCAATGCCATCGTATATAAAGCGCATTATTATGACGCATTTGACAAAGGGCTTAAGCATCATGTGCTGATCAAGGAGCTGTTCCCCTATCATCCGAAGGGCGGCATACTGAGAGGCGAATCAGGCGAAATTATTGTGGACGAATCCTGCCGGGACAGCTTTACGCTTCACAGGCATTCCTTCGAACGCGGAAACCGCATACACCTTGAAATCCTGAATGCGTCTCCCGACGCAGTCGGCGCAAACTTAAACACCTATGAATTCAACGGAACGCTCTATTCCATGCTGGGTTTTACCGGCGGACGGAGCCTTGAAGACGCGCTTCATACGGCGGGCGACGAAACCCTGAAGTCCGCCGCCAATCGTATGCTCGCCATTCTTACCGCGCTTGAACCCTTTCATGCAAAAGGTCTTCTGCATCTTGACATAAGCCCCGATAATATTCTTTTAATCGGCGAAGGCGAAAACGAACGCATTGTGCTGATCGATTTCAATTCCGTTCACACCATCGACGAAATCGTATCCGGGCGCGGCGAATATTTGAGCGTCAAGGAAGGTTATACGGCGCCCGAAATTGTAAACAGATCCTTTTATTCGGTTTCCGAAAAAACCGATCTCTACGCCCTTGCGGCGGTATTCTACAGGCTCGTTTCCGGGAAAGCCCTCACGCTTATGGATGCGCTGAAAAGGCTCCCGCCTGATGCGCAGGATGCCAGGATGGTAAAGGACGAGCCCGAAACCGTAAAGAGCATGGTGAAAAGCATTTTAAGGCGCGGCCTCAACAGCGTGCCGGCAAGGCGCTTTTCCTCCATCTCCGAAATGAAAGATGCCTTTAAGGAGCTCATCGACCGCATCGACTGCGTGGGTGTTACGCATTGGTCTTTGTGGGAAAACGGCAGGCGAAGCGTTGAAAAGCTCATCAAATCCAACCCGTTCTACGAATATATCGCATCCGGCGATTCTCTCTTCCCCATCCGCCTTACCGTGGATCAAAAAAATCTGCTTGTTTCAGACATAATTCCGTTCGTCCTATCGCCGGACGGCGAAAGCATGCTCATTCAGGCGGAGGGCGGTATGGGCAAGACGACGGCGCTTTTAAAAACCGCGCTCGGCGCTTCGAAAAAATACTCGCCTTCAACGCCCGCCGTTATTTACGTTCCTCTGGGCGGCTATACGGCGAGCAGCGCCTCCTTTATCCGCGACAGCATACTTAGAATGCTCCGCTTCACAAACGAAAGCGCCGGCATTCAGGACGCGCGCAGACAGCTCGATCTTTTACTGGAAAACGGCGTACAGACAAAGGACGGAATCTATCCCAAAGCGCTTCTGCTCTTAGACGGGCTTAATGAAGCCGCCGGCGACACGAAGGCGCTGTTTGATGAAATCCGCATGCTTTCCGGCATGCAGGGCGTACGAATGGTGCTTTCGTCCAGAAACGATTCCGAGCAGCTTTCAATGAAAAAAAGCCGTCTGTCGCTTTTAAACGATGAAGACGTAAAGGAAGCCCTATCGCACAAGGGTCTGCTTCTGCCCGAAAAAACCGAAATTCAGCTGCTCCTTAAAATGCCGCTCATATTGTCGCTTTTCATTCAGGCCTCCGGAAGCGAAGGCCAGATCCGAGTGGAATCCAGGGATGAGCTTTTGCAGAAATACCTCGATGCGCTGATCAGCAAGGAAATCTCTGATCTGCCCGAGGATTCTCCCGAAAAATGGCAGCTGAACGCGGCGGTATGGCTGGTGCTTGCATATATTGCGGGCGAAATGAAGCATACAAACGGCATGCTTACGCACGCGCAGCTTTTAAAGGCCGTGTCAAAATGCTATAAATTCCTGAAAAGCCGGAACATGCGCCGCGCGTTCCCGCAGTGGATCGGTCATACAAAGGAAATCCTTTCAGGCGCAGAAAACGCAGAGGAATGGTACGGCCTGATCGTACACAGCATCCTCTGGAAGCGCCTGGGCATGCTGATCCGGGATGAAAACGGAGGCTACCGCGCAAGCCATCAGGTAATTTTTGAATATCTCGGCGTTAAGGACCAGCAGAACCGAAAGCGCCTGCTCATAAGAAGAGCGCTGGGCATATCTGCGTATGTCCTTCTTACGGCATGCATTGTCTCCGCACTTGCATTTTTCTTGAAGGACTATGTATCCTTCGGCAGGCAGGAACCGAAGAAAAAGGTATATTTTGAAGATTCGCATGCGGAAAGAGCGCTGGAGCAAACCGTAGGCGCGTTTTCCGTCTTCGGAAACCTATACAAAAAGGCGTCCGCCATCGCAAACGCCGCAAACAGCAACGATCAGGCGGAGTTTATACGCTTTTACGATCTCTATAAAGACGATATCGACAATATAGCCGCGGGCTCGGACGCTCAGACAAATTCAGTGGCGTTTATGAAAAAGCTTCTTGATACCGGCGGAAACGCGATCAGCTGGTCGCAGTCGTTTTTCGAAGGCGATTTGGCCATCGAACTGATTCGAAGAAACGAAGAACGGGCGCTGTATTACAAGGAAAAGCTCGAGTTTTTATACGAATGGGCAAACGAAGAGGCGCTGAAAGACGCATATCCCGAATTTCCCAAGCTGGTCGTTGAAACCCTGAACGCGGACGCAGATATGACGGCAGCCATGTTTGACCTCGTATATTCACCGCATATCACGAACCAGGGAAGCATACGCGAGATACAGCATCAAAAACTGTTGGATATGACGCCCGGCGTCTTGAATCGAACGGATGCAATTCCGGGCGAAAACGCCAAGGAAAAATACGAGAACGCCTCCAAACTCTTTACGCAAACGCAGAATCGCTTGGGCGAGCTAACCATATCGATTTCGGAAGAAAACCTTATATACGACTGGTATCATTTCCTGGATGAAAACGAAGCGCGTCTGTCCGCCGTCGACTGGGCGTATTCCTACGCTTCGGCCTTCGCCGCGTCCGGAGAATGGGACGATCTTTTAAAAGCGCGCGCCGCAGCATACGCCGCCCGGGATTATATCTACCTTCTTCCCGTTCCCGAAATGACGACAAAGCTGTATGAAAGCGTGGATCTGATGTTTTCGGATATGGATTCGCAAACGGTAGTAACCGAGTATGATAACTACGAAACTGTCCTACTCAGCGACGTACTCGCCATTGAATCCTTGTGCGAGAAGCTTACCTATGAAGTATTTATGACGAAAGATTTCGAGCTTCTCGGCAAATGGCTCGAGCTTCAGAAAGCGTCTACCGGCATAGACATAAAATACCTTTGGTACATGGGCAATTATCTGCTTAATACGGTGAGCAATGAAACAGCCGTGCCCGATTATCTCGCATCCTTTGAAGCGCGCTGGCCGTCCATCTATGCGCTAAGCGACGAATGGACGAAGGATCAGGAGCTCCTTGTGGACAAAGGCGACGAAGTTATGGATGAATATGCAGCATTGGTCGATGAATTTGAAGCCCTTACGCAGACAATAGCCGATCAATTTGAAGTGCTTAACTCCGCTGTCCGGAAGAACGATTATGCCGCCGTCAACGCCATGATCTTTGATATAAAAAATGAACCCGCAGAATTCCCGGATGCAAACTGGATGGATTTTGGCAACTGTACATATAGCCATCTGAACGTAGATCAGGAAACAGGGAGCATAACATACTTCAGGTGTTTTGACGAGATTACAGAAGCGCCGAACAGCCTCATGCTGACCATAGATTCTCTTTCGGCGGACGAATTAACAGCATATTTGAATCTTCTGGACAGCTGCAGCATAACCCACTATGATTTCTACAAGGAAGCCGATGATGATCCGGATTTTCAGACCCTGATCACGATTGATTCCTGCACAGCGCTTCTCACATGGGAAAACGGCGGCGCAACCTTCTACCTGCCTCAGCCCATGGGGAGCCTTAAGCCTCCTCTGTACATGAAAAACATCGGCTGAGAAGCGGAAAACCGTTTCAAATCCGTATCCTCCCGTGTGGTATTATATCGTCATCAAGGGGGACATACTTCCCGAACACGACTGAAATCATTAGGAGGATTCGATTATGCCGCTTACCAATTTATTCAATAAATACGCCGTTGAGAATTTTTTGAAAAAGCAGCCGGAGCCCGATCAAGCGAGAATCGCTCTGGAAGCCTTCTATGAGAATACACCGAGCGTACAGGGGATTCGCGTAAACGATGAATTCCTCATTATCGACCGCTCCGTATTGGGCTTTCACATCCTGCATACCTCCGATATCGCCTGGGTCTATCCGAAGAGACTGAACATGAAGCTCTACGGTGTAATCCCCACGGGCGGCTTCAATTCCATGGTATTCAGAACCAGAAGCGGTCAGGAGCATCCGGCGGTAGTCGCCACAAAGGGCGCTTCGGAGGAGCTGTACAAGTATCTCTATACCCGCATCCCCGGCGCAGTATTCGGCTACAGCGAAGAGCTGGCGCGCGTATGGAACGAAAGCATCAAGGGCGGCCATGAAACCTGGGATAAGCTCGCCCGCGCGCAGCATATGATGCGAAGCACTGTGTAAAAACATTATTCAAAAAGAGGAAACCGCTATGACAACCAAGTTTATCTGTCAAACCACCGAAAACCCCTTCCTGTCAGGAATCCTGGGGCTGGCAACCGCAGACGCGCTCGGCGTTCCCTTTGAGTTTCATACGCGCCGGGAGATGAAAAACAATCCCTGCATCGATATGGTCGGTATGGGAACCTACTCTCAGCCCGCCGGCACCTGGTCGGATGACACCAGTATGGCGCTTTGCGTGATGGACAGCCTGACAAAGGGCTATTTTGATCCCGAAGATATCATGAAAAAGTTCGTATCCTGGATGAAACACGCCAAATATACGGCGACGGATGAGCTTTTTGACATCGGCTCCACCACCAGGCGCGCGCTTATGAATTTTGTAATGAGCAAGGATATCGAATCCGCGGGTAACCGCACGGAAAACGGCAACGGCAACGGTTCGCTCATGCGCACGCTGCCCATCTCCCTGTGGCGCTCGCTCACCTGCGCGGAGGATGATCCGGAATTCCTGACCCCCGTTCACACCACATCCGCGCTCACCCATGCGCACGTTCGCTCGCTTGTATGCTGCGGTATCTACACATATATCGCAAGGGAAATCCTTTTAAAGAGGGACGGTGAACCCCTGAACGATCTGATCGGGCGCGGATTTGCAAAGGCAATGGACAAGTATAAAGCGCTCGGCGGAGAATTCGCAAAAGAAATCGCGCCGGGAAATGCCGAATATGTTTCGCCGGAAAACCTGATCCACTATACCGAGGACAAGATTACCTCCGGCGGATACGTGCTGGATACGCTTCATGCCGCCCTCTGGTGCCTGCTCACGACAAACACCTACCAGGATTGCGTACTCAAATCAGTAAACCTCGGCTCGGACACCGATACCACCGCCGCCGTTGCGGGCGGTCTGGCAGGTCTTTACTACGGTCCGGATGCAATCCCCGCGAATTGGCTGAAAACACTCAAAAAAAGAGAGCTGCTTGAAAAAATCGCAAAAAAGGCGTATGATGCCGGAAAATAGAACAAAACACGGGTGAAGCGAACGTTTCACCCGGTTTTGCATACGGTAAGATAAGCGAGGCGAGATTATGCAGGACATTTCCTTTAAGACCGATACGCATATGTTCAGCTACAGAATCGCCGGCATCGTTGTTCACGACGGCTGCGTGCTTCTTCAAAAGCCGGACGACGATACCGGCTATGCGTATCCCGGCGGACAGGCCGCCTTCGGGGAGACCAACGAAGAAACGCTGAAGCGCGAATTCATGGAGGAGCTCGGCGAAGAAATTGAAGTAGGGGAGCTTAAATGGGTGGCGGAAATATTCTTCCCGTGGCGCGGGAAAACCTGTCAGCAGATCTGCCTGTACTACATGGTTCGCTTCAAAAATCCCTCCATCCCCCTTTCCGGTTCCTTTTACGGAATTGAAGAGATGGAAGGGCGCCGGTTTAAATTGGGCTTTTACTGGACGAAGATCGAAGACATGGAAAAAATGGAAGTTTACCCCGAAAATGCCGGCAGTCTGATGAAATCGATCGATTCCGGCGTTCAGCATTTTGTGTACGTAGAACCATAGCCGGGAGGATGAAAGCAATGGAATTCAATCTCAGAAAAGCCGCGCAGGAAAAAATACTGATCGCCGCGCACAGGGGCGCTTCCGGCGGAAATATCCCCTGCAACACCATACCGGCGTATGAGCTTGCGCTTAGGCAGGGTGCGGATATGATCGAAATCGATGTGGCGCTTTCCAAAGACGGCGTTCCCTTCATATTCCACCCCGGCATGGAAAGGGCGCATCTGGGCTTTAACGGAAGCCTTTCCAATATGTACGCCTCCGATATCCGCAATCTTCGTTACGTGAATTACGATCTCACCCCCACGCAGTTTCCCATTCATACGCTGGACGAGGTGCTGGAAAGATTCAAGGGGCGCCGCTATATCAACGTGGATAAATTCGGCGATCATCCGGAGATCATCGCCCGCCGCCTTCGCGCCTACGATATGACGGATCAGATTCTTATAAAGACGGGCGCAAGCGATTATCACTTCGATCATATTGAACGCTTCGCGCCCGAGATTCCGTATATGGTCGTCACATGGGACGAGGCGGGATCCGTGCATGAGCAGCTTTTAAAAAGGAACATCAATTACATCGGTCAGGAGCTGCTCTTTTCCGATGAAAACAGCTATATCTGCTCCCGCGAATATATAAACCGACTGAAATCTGATAATATACTCGCTTGGGTCAACGCCATTGTATACAATTACCTTACCGTCCTCAGCGCCGGGCATTCGGACGACATGGCCATCTTAGGCAATATGGAAAACAGCTGGGGCTGGCTCGCAAAGCGCGGCTTCGATATCATACAGACCGATTGGACAGGCATGCTGAACGAGTATCTTACGGCAAACGGGCTTAAGTACAGATAATCCGCGAAAGAATGCCCAAAGAAGCCGGGATTCATACATTTTATGAAAATGCTTTTGATGAAAAAACATCCATTTATCGCACGGATATACGAAAGCTTCCCATCCCGCTTTTCATAAGAGCAGCCGATCATTCATGAATACCGTTTCAGAATGACCGGCTGCTCTTATGCGTCATATATACAATACCGGGGATCTTCAGTACATTATCCCAAAAAGCACCGGGCTTCGGACGCATACGGCAAACTGCGGCAATGCCTCGTTTCTTGTCGGGAACGGTATCAAGAATCCGGAAGGCTCCGGTTATGTCAGAAGTGACGGAGGCATTTTTCTTGATTTCTATGGGATAGCGAACGCCGGTTTTTTAATGATATAGTCGTTTTCGCCCTCAGGCTCGGCGGCTTCCCCGTTGCTGACAGCCTTTTTCTTATCCTTGCCGCGATATCAGGAAGCAAAATAACTTAAGTCCAAACCGGCATTGGAAAGGCTTTCCGAATCTCGGAGATGACGAAGGTTTCAAACACCCAGCCGTTCGCGGCCCGCAGGCGAGGTCGTCGGCGATCAGATCGCGGGCAAGGCCGATATCACAGAAATAGCGCTTGGGGGATTGGGTCGCGCGCTTGAACACGGCGGAAAGCGCACGCACATCGCGCTCGATATACACGCGCGCATCATGCGCATGCAGACCATGCATCAAAAGGGACTGCTTCAGAAATTTTTCCGAAGCAGTCCCTTTTTCATTATCTCTTTTGAAATCCAACCGTTTCCAGGAACTTCACAAATCCCTTTCTGCCCTTTTCCGTCTGCTTGAATACGCCCGCGTCCGCAAGCACTCGGCAGCACTTCCCGGCAACGCCTTTTCTCAGGATATCCTCCGCCTGCGCCTGTGTGTTTTGGTTTCCGTACGCATTTACAAGCTCTGTTATCCATTCGAAGTGGCACGCGCCGGGCGCATCCTTGTCAAAGCCGTCCTCTATGCGCTTATCGCCCGTCAGATATTTGGCGGCTTCGTCCAGCTCCTTTAAAAGCCTTCCGGGCAGGATCATAAGACCCATTACTTCGATCAGGCCGATGTTCTCCTTCTTGATATGGTGAAGATCGCTGTGCGGATGGAAAATGCCCAGCGGATGCTCGTCGCTTGTGCGGTTGTTTCTTAAAACCAGATCCATCTTCCATGCGCCGCCTGATTTTCTGACGATAGGAGTAATGGTGTTGTGCTTTTGATCGGTAAAGGCGTATACGTCGTTTTCGGCGTCGGAATATTCGCGCCAGGCGCTGAGAATCCGATCCGCTCTTTCAATCAGCTTTTCCCTTGATTTGCTCTTTAAGCGAATACAGCTCATCGGCCAATCGACAATGGAAGCGGCGATCTCCGCATCGCCCGAATCCAGTACGATCTCGTCCCCCGCTTTGTCCATCGGGAATTCATAACAGCCGCCCTGGAAATGATCGTGCGTCAGAATCGAGCCGCCGACGATCGGAAGATCGGCGTTCGAGCCGAGGAAATAATGCGGGTACTGCTCTACGAAATCAAACAGGCGGCCAAAAGCCTCTTTATTGATCTTCATCGGGCGGTGAATATCGGAAAGTACGATGCAGTGCTCGTTGTAATACAGATACGGCGAATACTGCATATGCCAGCTCTCGCCGCCCACCGTAACCGGAATCATGCGGTGATTCTGACGGGCGGGAAAACCGGGTCTTCCGGCATAACCGGGATTTTCAATGCACAGCATGCACTTGGGATATCCGGCGCTTTTCATTTTGAGTGCGTTTGCGATATCTCTCGGATCCTTTTCCGGCTTTGAAAGATTGATCGTGATTTCAAGTCCGCCCTCAAAAAAGCGTGCATTTTTATTGATGCGGTCTACCTTGATATAGTCGGCCGCGCGGCACATTTCATAGAACCACTCGGTCGCCTTCTCCTTGGATTCGTTATACAATTCCTGAAAACGCCTTCTGACTTCATACGGCGACGGCGTAACCGCGCCCGCGAGCTTGGCGGAAAACAGATCGCGGGATTCCATCGTATCCCGGATCAGCCCCTTTGAAGCTGCCGTGTCCGAAAGCGCCTCCAAAATCGGCGTGAGCGTATCGGGAATTTCCATGCTTTCCGAAAGCACTTCCCCATCCGGCGCATCCATTTCCATAATTTCAAACAGGCGATTTCGGGTATATGCCATATCCTCTTTATCGATCAAGCCCTTTTGTACGGCAAACAAAAGCATCCTTTCTATCTCATGCGCGCTCGTCACAGCCATGTGCGTATCCCTCCGTATACATCTTTCTCTATATTATTGCGCAGAGAGATAGAAATGTCAAATAAAATTTACGTATCAAAGATGATAAATAATCCTCTCACTCAAATATCTTTTTAACGCCGTTTTCCTCCAGATACCGGTTCATCCGTATCACGCGCTCGGGCAGGTAATCCTCCGCTCGATGTCCGTCAAAGCCTACCGACAAGCGTATGCCGGACTTTTTCACGATATCAAGCATTTCCCAGTTTTCCAAAAACGCCTTCACATATTTGTGTTCCCGGTATTTGTGGATAGAATCGTAATTTACGTTCATCTCCCAGAAAATACCTCTCTCATGAAACATGGAAAGGAGCGTAAGCGGCGCAATGCCCATTTTTTCCGAAAAGCCGAATAAATCCGTATGCGCAATACCCACGGGAATCGGCGATTCCTCCGCATATCTTATTATGTCTGCTCCCAGCACGCTTTCGCTTTCGTCGATATGCTCTATCAGGCAGTAGTCAAATTCCGCGATATCCTTCGGATTTTCCGGTCCCTTCCCTGGGAGCGTAGCAATCTCAATGCCCCGAAGCAGCCGGATTCTGCCTTCATATTTCTTTTTCATTTCCTGAATATCCTGAAGATACTCCTGCTTCCTGTTCCCGATCCCGTAATTATGGTCGCTGATGCCAAGTAGCTCGATTCCGCCCGCAAGCGCCGTTTCAATCACCGTCTCCATTTCATCGCGTCCGCAGGCAGAATACCATGTATGCGAATGCAGATCCTGTATCATATTCATCCTCCGTCTTTCCGGATAATATATTCTCTATTATGCATCGGAATCGGATGAATTGCAACACTTTTAGAATATATCATTTCAACCGGATACGCTGTTTTTTTCTATGCTCTGCGCCGCTTGATGTATTATAGTAATAGTTATATCAAACGCGAAAGTTCAGACTTCCGTAAAGTTGGTAAGGAGCTTTCTTTCGATCTCAAACGCGCTGAATGTGCCGCATCCATTCACGGCTCACGCGGTTCCTCTCCCTTTCTATCGGAAAAGCGCCCGAGGAATTCGTTCTTGAAAGAAATATATCTACTGCCATTGCTAATACCCGTACAGCTTTCCTCTCTGAAAAAAGTATCAAAGACCGTTGCTTCCGAAACATCAAAAAAGGATTGCCAAGAATCTAAAAAAGCGATACAATATATAATAGAGAAATATTGAAAGGATGAACCATTTATGGATATGAATCGCCTGATTCATTTATATGGCGGCGAAGAGCAGGCAAAGACGCAGCTTGCGCGCTTTGAAAATTTGAAAAAGGAATTTGCACGCCGATTCGGAAACAGCGATGATACCGAAATCATCTCTGCGCCCGGACGTACGGAGATTGTCGGCAATCATACGGATCACAATTTCGGCTGCGTGCTGGCGGCAAGCGTAGATCTGGACACCGTGGCAGTCGCCAGAAAGAGCGGAAACAGCATCGTAACCCTGTATTCCGAGGGATATGACGAGCCGTTTACCGTGGATGTAAGCGATTTAACCATGCATCCTGAAGAAAAAGAGACCACCTTTGCGCTGATTCGCGGCGTAGCGGCCTTTTTAAAGGAAGCGGGCTTTGAAATCGGCGGCTTTGACGCATGCGTCACCAGCAGCGTACTGCGCGGCAGCGGTCTTTCTTCCTCCGCCGCGTTTGAAGTGCTGCTCGTATCCATAAACGACGCGCTGTTCAATGCGTGGACGGTGGATCCCGAGCTGAACGCCAAAATCAGTCAGAAGGCGGAGAATCAGTATTTCCTCAAGCCCTGCGGACTGATGGATCAGATGGCGAGCGCAGTGGGCGGACTGGTGTTTATCGATTTTGAAAACGGCGGCGCAAAGGTAGAAGCGCTGAAATATAATTTCTCCGAAAAGGGCTACGACGTATGCGTAGTGAGCGCGGGCGGCGACCACGGAAATCTGACAAACGAATATGCAGCGGTTCCCGCTGAGATGAAAAATGTCGCTTCCCTTCTGGGCGCAGGCGTATTAAGAGAAGTCGCCGATCAAATCGAAGGCAAAATTCCTTTCCTCAAGGGCAAGGCCTCCGACCGCGCGATTCTCCGCGCACTGCACTTTGCCGATGAAAACGCGCGCGTGATCGAAATGGCAAAGGCACTCAAAAACGATGATCTGAAGGCATTTTTAGACGGAGTAATCGAATCCGGCGAAAGCAGTTGGAAGCTGCTTCAGAATCTGTGCGTTCCCGGACGCGACAATCAGGAAATGCCGCTGGCGCTTGAAATGTCCAGAAGAATTCTTAAAAACGCAGGCGGCGCATGGCGCATCCACGGCGGCGGTTTTGCGGGAACCATTCTGGCCTTCGTTCCCAAGCATCTGATGGTCGAGTATACCGATAAAATGAACGCGGTCTTCGGCGAGGGCGCGGTAAAGCCGCTCTATGTTCGCCCCGAAGGCGCGGTATGGCTGAAATAAACACCTAAAAGGAATAAAGATATGTACATCACCCGTTCCTCTGAGGACACATTTACATTCGGGCGCGCGCTCGGAAAGTTTCTCAAGGCCGGCGATACCGTACTTCTCTACGGCGATCTCGGCTGCGGAAAGAGCGTACTCGCCCGCGGCATTGCCGCGTCCCTCGGCGTAAAGGACGAAATGGCGAGCCCCACCTTCACCATCATGCAGCCCTATCAGGGCGATACGGAAAAGGTATATCACTTTGACCTTTACCGCCTGTCAAGCGCCGACGAGCTTTTTGCCGCCGGTCTCTGCGATCACATCGCCTCCGACGGCGTAGCGCTCGTGGAATGGCCGCAGCAGGCAGATCTTTCGCCCGATGTGCGGGTGGAGGTGGATATTTACCGCGCGGAAGACTTTGAAGCGCGGGAAATCGAAATCGCCCTGATCGGCATGGACGAAAGAGCGGATGAAATTCTTCTTTCGATCCGAAAATGGGAGGAAGACCAATGACCATACTCTCTATAGACACCTCCGGCCCCGCATGCTCCGCCGCCGTTTCCAAAGACGGCAGGCTGCTTGAGGAGGTTGTTATGAATTCCGCGCTTACCCATTCCGAAACGCTGATGCCGGCGGTGGAACGGGTGATCGAAAGCGCGGGGCTTGACATATCGGATATCGACATTTTTGCCGCCGTAGCGGGCCCCGGCTCCTTTACGGGCGTTCGAATCGGCGTATGCGCCGCACGCGCCATGGCGCATGCGCAGAACAAAAAATGCGTGTCCGTAAATGCACTTCACGCGCTGGCGGCAGGCGCGTATCAGGCAAAGGGAATTATCTGCCCGATTCTGGACGCAAGGCGGCAGCAGGTGTATTCGGCGGCATATCGGTATGAAGAGGGCGCGCTCGTTCGCGTAAGACAGGACGACGCGCTTCCGCTCGTCGATTTTATCCGTTCGCTTCCCGAAAATGAGACGCTGTATTTTACCGGCGACGGCGTAGCCGTTCATGAAGAGGCCATTAAAAATCTGATCGGTAACCGCGCCGTATTCGCTCCGCTTCACGCAAGAGTGCTCCGCGCGTCCTCCGCATGCTATATTGCCTCCCTGCCGGAAGCGGAACTTATCGACCCCGAAAGACTTCTTCCCATTTATCTGCGCCTTCCTCAAGCGGAGAGGGAAAGAAACGAGAAGACAACGAGGGCGAAGGTATGAATTATTCCATACGAACGCTTGACGCCGGTATGGCGGGAGAAATTCTCAGAATTGAAAACGCTTGCTTTCGATCCCCATGGTCGATCGAGATTTTTGAAAAGGATCTTACCTCAAACCCCTGCTCCAGATATCTGGGGCTTTTTGACAGCGAAACCCTGATCGGCTACGGCTGCGTGTGGCTGATGATGGAAGAAGCGCACGTGATGAGCGTATGCATACTGGAAAAATACCGTGGGCAGGGGCTGGGCGAAAGGCTGATGAAGAGTCTCATCACTCTGTCCGCCGCTTCCGGCGCGATGTTTATGGAGCTGGAAGTACGAGCTTCCAATCAGGCAGCCCGAAGCATGTATCATAAGCTCGGATTTATCCGCGTAGGATTCAAAAAGGGCTACTACGAAGACACGGGCGAGGACGCAATCGTAATGGCGCTGATTGCAATGCCCAGGGAAGACGCAGAAAACGACCCCATGCTCATACGCCTGGAATCCGAGGAATTAACCAAAGATGACGCGTGATACGCATAAAACCGTAGACAAGTTTACATTGCAACGGTAAAATATAAAGGTTGACGTTTCAATATGAAGGGAGGCGTTTTTACTTATGGATTTTTCTTGTGGCGAAAGAAAAATGCATTATGAAGTCACGGGAAATGGCGAAAGGACGCTTCTTCTCATGCACGGCTGGGGCGGAAGCACCGAAAGCTGGATTCCCGTCATTCGGGACTTTTCCGACCACTATCGCGTAATCGCGGTGGATTTTCCGGGCTTCGGAAAGAGTCCGGAGCCGGATAAGGGCTGGTCGGTCACGGAGTACGCCGAGCTCACCCTCGCATTTATCCATTCTCTGAACGTAGAAAACGTGGACGTGATTGCCCATTCCTTCGGCGGGCGCGTGGCGCTTCTGATGTCGAAAATGGAGCCGTCCGTCATCCAAAAGCAGATTCTCACCGGCTGCGCCGGACTTCCGCCGAAAAAGAGCGGCATGAGCAAGCTGTCAAGCGGTATATTCCATGCCATTTCCGGCGTCGCCGACAATAAGCTCACCCGCAAAATCGCAGGCGATACGTTTATCGACAAGGCGAGGGATATGATGCGCAATCACTTCGGCTCCGCCGATTACAAAAACGCGTCGCCCCTCATGAGAGAAACCTTTCAGATGGTCATCTCTCAGGATTTAACCGACTGCCTCCCCTTTGTGAAAGCTTCCACTCTCCTCATCTGGGGCGAAAACGATACGGCGACCCCGCTTTGGATGGGACAGGCGATGGAAAAGGGCATTCTCGACGCGGGACTGGTAGTGTTCGAAGGGTGCGGACACTTTGCGTACCTTGAGCAGTATTCCCGCTTTCTGACCGTTTCAAATATCTTCTTACTCGGCTGACGCAGGAGGATGAATTCTATGTGGTGGCTTACGATACTTCAGCTGGCAATCGCCTTTATCGGCGCAATCGCAGCATGCCGATACTATATTCATATGCTTCAGCTGGAGAGCTATCAGCTGGACGGTTATATGAGGTGGCTTAAAAAGGATTCCTCCAACATGTTCGGCTGGACGCTTCGCGCGGGCGCGGGCGCTTCTGTATTGTTTTATGTGCTTCCGATCCTCGTGTCCATGTTCATGACGGGCGAGCGGCGCGAAAGCATGATCACGGCAAACCTCATTACGGGCGCGCTGTTTATCGTTTATACCGCCGTCATGGTCGTTCGCGATTATAAATCCCGCCAGAAAAAGCCGCTGGTGTATACCCGCCGCGTAATCCGCCTGATTATATCCCTCGTTCTGGTAACATCCGCCATCCTTGCTGTGTCCGTACTGATTTTTAAGCGCAACGATACCGTGAATTCCGGCCTCATGCTCACCTGGCTTTCGCCTTATGCGCTCATGATCGCCGCGCCCTTCCTTCCGATGCTGGCGGCGTACGTGGTACAGCCCGTTGAAGAGCACATCAATATGGGCTTTTTTAAAGCTGCGCAGGCAAAACTCGACAAAAGAAGCGACCTTATCAAAATCGGCATCACAGGCAGCTACGGAAAAACCTCTACCAAATACTGCCTCGCAACAATTCTGTCCGTAAAATACAACGTTTTCTACCCGAAGGCTTCCATCAACACCCCGATGGGGCTTTCGAAGGTGATCAATAACGATCTGGAAGAAGGGCATCAGGTATTTATCGCCGAAATGGGTGCGCGCCATGTGGGCGACATCAAGGAGCTCGTGGACCTCGTTCATCCCTCCTACGGCCTCATCACAAGCGTAGGCCCCCAGCATCTGGAAACATTCAAAACCGTAGAAACGGTTGCAAACACCAAATTCGAGCTGATTGAAGGCCTTCCCAAGAACGGCTGCGCCTTCTTTGCCGCCGACGACGGCGAGGTGGATAAGCTGTACGAGCGCGCAAAGGGCGAAAAGAAGCGCGCCGGCCTCGGAAAAGGGTACCTCAACATGCATGCCGAGGATATCGAAGTAGGCGCGTTCGGCTCCCGCTTTACGCTCGTCACAGATACCGGCGAAAACCTCCGCATGGAAACCAAGCTTCTGGGGCGCCACAACATCTCAAACATCGTTCTTTGCTGCGCCGTCGCCCGCGAAATGGGCATGACGATGGAAGAAATCAGCCAAGGCGTAAAGCTGATCAAGCCTGTAAAGCACCGTTTGCAGCTGATCAGCGGCCACATGAACGTAATCGACGACGCGTTCAACTCCAACCCCGTCGGCGCGAAGGAAGCGCTGAACGTGGTCGGCTCCTTCCCCGGGAAGCATCTGATCATCACGCCCGGCTTTGTGGAATTGGGCGAAGACGAAGCGAAATTCAATTACCGACTCGGCGTTCAGATCGCAAAGGTCTGCGATGCGGCGATACTGGTCGGCCCCAAGCATACAACCCCCATTCGCCAGGGCCTCATTCAGTCCGGCTTCAGCGAGGACTGCATCCGCGTGGTAAACACGCTGGAAGAAGCCACGGCGCTCATTCCGCAGTTCGCCTCTGCCGGCGATTGCGTGCTGTTTGAAAACGATCTTCCCGACAATTACACCGAATAGAAACAGAAAGGAAGCCTGTCAGCATGAAAATCAGACTCGCCGTCGTATACGGAAGCCGCACCTGCGAGCACGATGTATCGATTATCTCCGCGCTTCAGGCGGCGCAGAACGCCAATTCCAATGAATATGACATCATCTACGTATACATCGCCCCCAACGGCGACTGGTATACCGGCGAAAAGCTCGCCGATATCGCGCTGTACCGCTCCTTTGATCCCAGAGCCGTCGTCCGCGTGCTTCCGATGGGCGTAGAAGGAAAGCTCCGCCTGATGCAGCATCCCGACGACAAGCTCTTCCCCATCGGTCGCCTGCGTCAGATCGCAGAGGCGGACGTGGTTATGCCCGTCATGCACGGCATGAACGGCGAAGACGGCACCCTTCAGGGCATGCTTGAATTGTGGGGCATTCCCTACACCTCCTCCGGCGTTCTCGGCTCCGCGATCGGCATGGACAAAATCGCCATGAAGCGCATGTTCCGCGCTTCCGGCCTTCCCGTTCTGAAGGACGAATGCGTAGACAGACACGATTGGAAGAGAAACCGCGCGGGCGTGCTTTCAAGAATCACCGCTTCCCTTCCCTTCCCCGTATACGTAAAGCCCGCCAATCTCGGCTCCTCCATCGGCATCAACCGTGCCGATGATGTAAACGGCCTTGCCGAAGCCATCGACGTCGCCGTTTCCTATGACCGCCGCGTGCTGGTGGAGCAGGGCGTGAAAAACCTGATGGAGATCAACTGCGCGGTTCTCGGCTATGCCGGCGACGCCATCGCAAGCACGACCGAAATGCCCGTTCGCTGGACGGAATTCCTCTCCTTCGAAGAGAAATACCTTCGCGGTGCAAAGGGCGGTGCAAAGGGCGGCCCCAGCAAGGGCATGACCAGCCTTCAGCGCCAGATGCCCGCTCCCATCAGCCCGGAAATGACAACGAAAATCGAAACTATGGCCGTATCCGCCTTTAACGCCCTCGACTGCAGAGGCGTGTCCCGCGTGGACTTCCTGGTCGATCAGGACACAAATGATATCTTCATCGGCGAAATCAACACCATCCCCGGCTCACTCGCCTTCTACCTCTGGGAACCCAAGGGCATTTCCTTCTCCCAGATGATCGACAAAATGGTGGAATACGCCCTTCTGGCAAACGCCGAAAAGAACGAAAACGTATTCTCCTATCAGTCCAGGATCCTCTCAAGCGTCGGCGGAACGAAGGGCGCGAAGGGAACGAAGGGAACAAAACTCGGATAAGCGGTTTGCAAAACGCAAAACATGTACAGAAAAAAATGCCGGAACATCCTGTCAAGGCAACGCCGTCAGCGTAAGCTGCAACGGCGTTTTTTCTTTGCCATCCCTTTGGGAGGGCTGTCGGCGAAGCAGACCGAGAGGGTATGAAAGGCGGCAAATTATCCGAAAGGTATCGACATAACCCTCTGCGTCACGGCTTCGCCGTAGCGCCTCTTCCAAAGGGACAGGCGCGTCAGCTTATCGTATCCAGCACAAAATAACCCAAAATAAACCCCGCCCCATCCCGGTATCATCGGGATGGGGCGGGCACTTTTGCATGCTGCGCTTATCAGCGGTACTTCGCCGCAACCGCTTCCATTTCGGGAAGGAGGCGTTCGAACGCTTCTGCATCCGGGGTGAGGCAGGGCTTGCGCACGGGGCCTACCTTGGCGGTCAGGCGATCGGTGGCGTATTTGAAGGTGCCGGGGAACTGACCGGTGGAATTGAGGCGCTTGGTGAGATAATTCCAGTCGTTCTGGGCTTCTTCCGCACCGGTAATATCGCCCTTGATGAAGCGGTTGTAGATCGCGGCCATAACGTAGGTGTAGGCGTTGCAGGGCGCAGAGATGTTGCCCTTTGCGCCGTACTGAAGCGCCTTTAAGCACAGGCTGTCTTCGCCGATCAGCATCGTGAAGTCGCTGCCTACATTGTCCATATAACCCTTGGTGTTTTCCCAATTGGCGCTGGAATCCTTCGCACCCTTGAGGCCGCACTCCTTATAGAGCTTGCCAACGGTTTCGGGATTCAGGTTGTTGCCGGTGTTGTTGGGAAGGTTGTAGGCAAATACAGGCAGAGTGGTATTCTCGATGACGGTCGCATAGTGGCGGTACATCGCTTCCTGAGAGAGCTTCCAGTAGGAGGGGGTGATGACGGACACGGCTGCCACGCCTTCGTCCTCCAGGAGCTTGGTCATGCGAACGGTTTCCTCGGTGGTAATGAAGCCGGTTCCGCCGAGCACGGGAATGCGGCCGTTAGCTGCCTTCACGGCGGCGCGGATCACCTGAAGTCTCTCGTCCACGCTAAGGGACGCCGCTTCGCCCATGCTGCCTACAGCGAATACGCCGTATGCGCCGTCTGCAATCAGCTTGTCAACGAGGGGCCGAATGAGATCGATGTTGATGGAGCCGTTCTCATTCATCGGAGTCGCCATTGCGGGGATGAGGCCTTTAATTTCCATTTTTCTTGCACTTCCTTATGTTTAAGCCTTACAGCTCTATTTCTCTTACGCGGATTTCGGTTTCGCGGTCGTATTCATAGGAAACGAACGCAGTCTTCGTAACGGGGTTGTAGCAGCAGTCGCTGTAGCCGGCGAGGGGCTCATACATAACCTTGTCAGTCCAGGTCTTGCCGTCGTCGTGGGAGGCGTACAGCGTGTGGTAAGAGCGGGATACATAGCTTGCGCAGTTGGTGAAGAGTATGCCGCCGGGATAGTTGCACATGCCGCCCATGCACTGCGGGTCGGGCAGCTGCTTTTCAAACCAGGTCTCTTTCCAGCCGGAGATGCCGTCATCGCTGATGGCGAGCAGGCGGTAGTGGGGAAGAATCGGCAATCTGGGCTGGGTCTTCTGGGTGCGGATGTTCATGAGCATTCTGCCGTCGGAGAGCTGCGCGATGCAGGCTTCGTTGGGGCTGATGGAGCCGTCGGGCTGATATACTTCGCCAAGCTTCCAGGTCTCGCCGTGATCGTCGGAATAGATGGTGGTTACCTTGGCAGGGCCGTGCGCAAAGATGTTTTCGGGGGCGCTTGCCATCCATACGGTCGCAATCAGGCGGCCGTTTGCCATTTTCATGCCGTGGCCGGGGCCGACTGCCGCGCACGTCCAGGGCCAGATATCGCGTACCGCTTCGAGTGTGTCGGTAATTTCGCGGGGCTCGGTAAAGGTAACGCCGTCGTCAACCGACTTCATATAGAACAGACGCTTGTAGTTTTCAAAGCAGAGGAAGTGAATGGTATCGCCGTCTACAAACATCACGGGGTTGTTGGTGGTATTCTTGTGGTTGCCGGAAAAGAGCATTTTCCGCTCTTCCCAGGTCTTTCCGCCGTCTGTAGAGCGCTGCATGTAAATGTCGATCACGGCCCAGTCGCCGCCCTGACGCGCTTCGTAATAGGTAATCAGGGTTCCCTTTTCGGTAGCGATGATTCCGGGAATGCGATAATAGGCATAGCCGTTTTTGCCGGAGCGCTCGATCAAAGTGGTGTTCAATGCATTCATGGGTGCTCCCTCCTTATTCGGCCAGATGAATTTTGCTTACGCGGATATCAAGGTAGTCGTTATGCTCATAGGCGACAAACGCCGCCTCATGCTCAGAGGAATAATAGCAATCGCTGTAGCCGCCGAGGACTTCATACATATGCCCCTTGGACCAGGTTTTTCCGTCATCTTTGCTCACCTTCAGCGTCAGCATCGTGCGGCTTCTTACGCTGTCGCAGCCGGTGTATATGATGCCGCCCGGGAAATTGCACATACCGCTTGCGCACTCGGGATCGGGAAGATCCGTCTGGAAGGCAGCGTTTTCCCAATTGGAATAACCGTTTTTGGAATATGCCTGCGCACGGTAATGATTGCCGACGGGCGTTCCGCGGTGCTCAATGAATTTCTCGCCCGGACGCACGGAACGCATATTGATGACAACGCCGCCGTCCTTTGTCTCTGCGACCGCCGATTCGTTGGGATCGGTCATAAAATCGGGCTTTAAAACGTCGCCCGCATGCCAGGTTTCGCCTCTGTCGTCGGAATAAACGGTTCCACAGCGGGCGGGATTGTGCGCGTAGATACACTCCGTGTTCCTTGTATACCATACGGGAACGATCAGCCTTCCGGAGGAATGCTTAAAGCCGTGTCCGGGGCCCGCCGCGATGACCGTCCAATCGTACTGATCGCGGGCTTCGTCCCAGGCGCAGGTGATTTCCTTTGCCTCGGACCAGGTTTCGCCGTCGTCCTCGCTTACACGGGTAAAGGCCCTTTTATAGTTTTCAAGACCGATAAAATGAATCTTTTCGCCATCCACGATGAGAACGGGATTGTTGGTGGTATTTTTTCCGTTTCCGGAGAGCATCTTCTGGCGGGGAAGCCAGGTTTTCCCGCCGTCGAGGCTTCTCTTTATATACAGATCGATTACCGACCAATCGCCGATGCCGCGGGAGGCAGTAGTCATTCTCGCTTCGTAGCATACGATCACGGTTCCTTTGTGTGTTACCACAATGCCGGGAATCCGATAGAGAGGATAGCCGTTTTGAAGCGCGGTTTCCACGATGGACGTATACTCGGTGTGCATGATATTTCCCTCCGCCTTTACCACCTGCAGGCCGAAGCGCCGCAGCAGTAAATATATTCAGCCGTAATCATCCGAAAATGAAGCCGCAGGCAAATATGCCTACAAAACTTCATTTTAATTATACCTGCTTACAGAGATTAATACAAGGTAGATACACAGCAAGATTTCTACATTACATGCGGAATATATTGGCGACTGCTTTATGACGATTGTTTTATTACATAATATATGATATAGTAAATTATGATATAGTATGAGTGAGGGATATATGTTTTACGAACTGGAGTATCACCAGCGGGGCAAGGATGCGCTTACGCATACGCATCACGCGCACAGCGACTGCCTGGAGATGATTCAGGTCGTCGAGGGCGAAGGACAGGTGCTGATCCGGGATACGCTTTATCCCATACTGTCGGGCGCTTTATATCTGATCGACGGCACGGAGACGCACGGCACTACGCCCGTCAACCATGAAACGTATACCCGAAACAAGCTGATTTTTTCCATGGACGCCTTTGCGCGAATCGCAGACAGCATGAATCTGACGAACGAAGTGGAGAAGCTGTTCTTTCAGCGAAGCGGCTCCTGCTGCCCGCTGGGCGAAAAAGAGGCGGCGGAGGCGGACCGTTTGTTTCGTTCCGTGAATGACCGCTTCGGCAAAAAAGGCGATGAAAACGAATTTCTGCTCTGGGGCGACTTTTTCCGCCTTTTATCGATTGCGTCCGCCGCAAAGCCGATCGACGACGCAAGCAGCGAATTGATTGATCACATTCTGGCATACATCAACCATCACATCAGTGAAAAGCTTTCGCTTGACGATATCGCCAAGCACGTTCATATCGACAAGTATTACATGTGCCACTACTTCAAGGACAAGACCAACATGACGGTAATGGAATACATATCCGACCGGCGAATCAATATGGCAAGGCGCCTGCTTTCAAATCCCAACATCCCGATATCCGATATCGCCGTCAAATGCGGCTATTCCAGCGCCTCGTACTTTACACAGGCCTTTAAAAGCATCCTGAAGCATACGCCCGCTCAGTATCGGAATCAGCTCAGGCACGGAAACGGCAGCGGCTCGTTTTCCCGCTTTGACGGCAGCGGTTTGCCGAAAGATAACAAAACAAAATAATTACCGCCCGAAAAGGCGGCGATTATAAAAAACAAATGGGAGGAAATCATCATGACCAGGAAGTTCTTTGCCCTGATGCTCGCGCTCGTTCTCGCGCTGTCTCTCGGCACCACCGCGTTCGCAGAAGCTGATGTTCCCTACATCGTCTTCTACAACAACTCCGGCGCTTTCTCTGTTTCCGCAGGTACCGAAGCGGAAATGTACAAGGCCATGCAGGATTACATCATTGAGCAGGTCGGCGTAAAGGTCGACATCATCCAGCCCCCGTCCGGCGACGAGGCGCAGAAGCTTTCCGTACTTCTTGCCAGCGGCGATCAGCTCGACGCTTGGTGGGGAAACTGGAAGGAATATGCCGCTGACGGCATCATCACCAACCTCGATGCTTACAAGGACAACGAAGATCTCAAGAAGCTCATCGACATCTGGAGCCCCTGGTACGGATCTGTTGAAGGTCTGACCGACGATCAGGGCGTTCTGTGGGCCATCCCGCGCAACAACTCCACCGCAGCTTACCCCGTATTCTTCCGCAATGACTACCTCGAGGCCCTCGATATGGAAATCCCCTCCACCATCGAAGAGCTCGAAGAGTACATCTACGCGGTAAAGGAAGCTGATTTCTACGGAAACGGTGGCACCATCGCTCTGGCCACCTCCAGCCTCTCCGACCTCGAAATGACCTTCCTGGGCGGCTATGTTGAGACCGGTAAGGGCTTCTGGCTCGCTGACAACGGCGACGTTATGCCCTACTACCTCGCAGAAGGCTATGAAGACTTCCTCGCGAAGATGAACCAGTGGTACAACGACGGCATCTTCCACTCCGAGTGCTTCTCCTGGGATGCCACCACTCTCCGCCAGTACATCGCTTCCGGCGCTGTCGCCGCAACCGCACACTGGTACAGCCGTGTAACCCTTGAGAATGCAAACCTCGAGGCCAACATGCCTGACTTCGACTACGACAAGTACACCTACGTATACACCATCAACGAGAATGGTATCGTTGGCGACAACGGCGTTAAGATCCAGACCCAGAACGGCACCCGTTCTCCCCAGGGCCTGCTGATCTCCTCCAAGTGCCAGAACGTTGAGGCTCTCCTCAAGTTCGTTGCTTGGTCCTATGATTCCTACAACTACAACACCACCTGCATCGGCTTCGAGAACGAGCACTGGATCTATGATCCCGCCGATCCCGCTGCCGTTGAGAACAACAAGATCAAGAAGGATCTCGAAGGCGCCCGCGTATACGCCCGCGACTTCTGCGTATCCCTCGGTCTCCCCACCGAAATTCTGACCAGCGAATTCTACGAGGACGGACGTCAGGATATGCACAACCTGTGGCTGCAGGAGAAGCTCGCTCTGACCGAAGAAATGTGCATCATGCCCGGTGAGACCTGGGCCTGCACCTTCGACACCGAAGCTCTGAGCCTCAATGCTCCCTCCAACGGCGACGTTAACACCTACTACGCCGAGAACTGCCTCAAGTTCGTTACCGGTGAGCGCGACCTCGCCGAGTTCGACCAGTTCGTCGAAGAACTGTACGCCGCAGGCCTGCAGGAAGTTATCGATGAGTACACCCGTCAGTGGGAACTCTATCTTGACACTGCCGCCTAATTGACATACTTTTGCGCGTCCCCGCGTTTTGTGCGGGGACGCGCATCCAAAAGATAATCGTGCCCTGATCCTTAAACGAGGTGAGATACTTTAATGAATACGGAAAATGCTCGCGTAATAGCGCCTTCTAAGAAGAAGAAGGGCATACTTTTCTATCTGAAAAAGGACTGGCTTTTGTACCTGTTCCTTCTGCCGGGTCTTCTCTACTTCATCTGCTTTAAGTATCTGCCGATGGTAGGTATCGTGATTTCGTTCCAGAACTACAAGCCGTTTTTCGGCATCGAAGGTATCTTTACCTCCGAATGGTTCGGTTTCTACTGGTTTGAGCGCTTCCTGTCCTCCTATTACTTCTGGAGGCTTATGCGCAATACATTCCTCTTAAGCTTCTATTCGCTTCTGTGGGGCTTCCCCCTTGCTATTTTCCTTGCGCTCATGATCAATGAGCTTCGGTGGTTGCGATTCAAGAAGATCGTGCAGACGATTTCCTATCTTCCGCACTTCCTCTCTATCGTTATCGTAGCCGGTATCATTCGAAATATCCTGTCTACCGACGGCGGTCTTCTCAACACCATCATCAATGCCTTCGGCAGACAGCCTATATATTTCCTAGGTGACCCCAAATACTTCCGATCCATTTTCGTAATTTCCGGCGTATGGCAGTCCATCGGCTGGAACACGATTATCTATCTAGCCGCAATTTCCGGCGTAGACGCGAGCCTGTATGAAGCCGCCGAACTCGACGGTGCGGGCGTATTCCGCAAGATGTGGCATGTAACCATCCCCGGCATCATGCCCGTTATCACGCTGCAGCTGGTTTTGAACGTAGGTAACCTTCTGAATGTAGGTCAGGAGAAAATCCTGCTTCTTTACAACGAGGCCATTTACGACACTGCAGACGTTATCAATACGTTCGTATACCGCGAAGGTCTCATCAATAACAGCTATTCCTACTCCACGGCTGTAGGCCTCTTCTCCTCGATCATCGCAATGATCATGGTTATCGGCTCCAACACGCTGTGCAAAAAGCTGGGACAGGAGGGAATTTGGTAATGGCTAAGAATAAAAACAAAATTCGCTCCAAGGGTATGATGATCTTTGACGCGGTAAACGTAATGATCATGCTTCTGCTGGTTGTCATCATACTGGTTCCCGTTCTTTCCGTCGTCGTAAACTCCTTTGTAAGCGCCTCCGAAATCGCGCGCCGCGGCGTATTCATCCTCTGGCCGGAGGATATTGATCTTGGTTCCTACGAGTATCTTTGGAACTGCCGCTCAAACATCATCCGCGCCTACTCAAATACGCTTTTCAGAACCATCGTCGGTACCTTCCTCTCCCTTACAGTTACCGCGCTCATGGCGTACAGCCTTTCTAAAAGGTATCTGAAGGGCAGAATCAGCGTTAACGGCCTTGTGTTCTTCACCATGCTTTTCTCCGGCGGTCTGATTCCCGGATACATGGTCGTAAAGCTCTTTGGTCTCATCGACAGCCGCTGGTCTCTGATCATTCCCGGCCTTGTCAGTGCATGGAATATGTTCATCATGAGAAACTTCTTCTATGCAATCCCTGAGAGCCTTGAAGAAGCCGCGCTGATCGACGGCGCAAACCAGTGGCAGATCTTCTACCGCGTAACCCTTCCGCTGTCTCAGGCGGTTCTGGCCACCATCGGTCTATTCTACGCGGTCGGTCACTGGAACAGCTGGTTCGACGCAATGCTCTACATCAACAGCTATGAAAAGCTGCCCATGCAGAACATTCTGAGAAACATCATCAACTCCGTAAGCGACCTGGAAGGCCTCGGCGCGGAGCAGTACGAAATGATGGACGTAAAGCCCGCCTCCACCTCCCTTCGCTGCGCGGTTATCGTTGTAACCGCAACCCCGATCATCGTCGTATACCCCTTCGTTCAGAAGTACTTCGTAAAGGGCGTTATGGTCGGCTCCGTAAAGGGTTAATCTCTCACATTCTGTCTCCCGTAGTGCATCCCGCTGCGGGAGACTTTTTATTATGAAAAAGGAGTTGTCAAATGAGAAGATATCCGGTAAAAAAGGAAGTCAGGCTCGGTGGAAACGAAAGCTCGAAGCTTTTTACGGACGCGCTGCCGAACGGCCTCATCTATCATGAAGAAGCGCAGCTGATTACCGTAAAGGGCGCGGTCGGAAAGGTACTTTACGAGGCTGCCGGAGAAGACCGCGTATGCGAAACGAGAGGAACCTATACGCCCGCGGGTGAGCTTATGGTGATGTTCCCGGTGGGAAAAGGGTATACAGAAGGGATTCATGCAAACCGCATGGTGATGTTCCGCTCCAAAGACGACGGGCGTTCGTGGACAGGTCCGATCAGCGCCACCGGCTTTCAGACTGCGCAGCACGGCTTTATTCCTCTGATTCCGAAGGGCTCAAAAGACATTTACTGCTTCGGCACGCAGCCTGTCGAGGAAGCCTACAAGCCGGACACGAAGACCGTAGAGAACGCGCCGATCGGCTTTTACGTATCGCATGACGACGGGTATACATGGAACGGGCCGAAGCTCATCCGTCCCGAAGAGGACCCGGATTATCAGGGCATGTCGGTCACCCGCATGTGCGAAACGGATTCGGGCGCATGGATCATCGGAAGCCACGAGGCCTATTGGCATACGGACAGGCCGCTTGAAACCTTTCAGTACGTATTAAGAAGCATAGACAAAGGAAACACCTGGCGCATAACGCCGCCCGGCCGCAGAAAGGGTTTCCAGTGTCCGGGCTATGAACGCATGGACGAGGGGCGGGCAATCAATCTCGGAAACGGACGCGTTCTCATGATGATCAGAACCCCCTCCGGCCGCCTCTATAAGACGCTCTCCCGCGACGACGGCGTAACCTGGGATACCCCCTCCCCCACGCCGCTCGTTCATCCCGACGCGCCTGCGATGATCGTGAACGTTGGCTCCGCACTTTTGTGCCTTCACCATAACCGGCATCACGACCGCAATTACTCCGGGCTCTCCGGCTCAAACGAGGAAACCATGGCGGACCGTTCCGAGCTCTGGGCGTCCTTTTCCTATGACGAAGGCGAAACCTGGACTGAGCCGCGCCTCATCTTTGCAAACGCCTGTCTTCCCGGCTTCGATCAACCGTTTTATAACCACCAGATCTCCTACACGGACATGATCGTAAAAGATGATGAAATCCATTTTATCATCCCCCATCTCTGGCACAGAGTCGTATACATGCGCCTATCTATTGAGGATATAAAAAACGCCCCGACCATCGAGGCGCTGAGCGGCAATTAAAATAAACACCGCAATATTCCTGTTCTGATTGTTTCCTTTGGGGGCTAACGGAGATCCGTTGGCCCCTTTCAGCGTGAATTCCGCCTCTGAGATTTCTTAGGCCGGCCGAGCCCTGGGCTTGTCTGTTCCTCATATCTCATCGGCCAAGGCGCGATTTTTCCTTTAAAAGCTTCCTTGCATCCGCTTCGTCCGTGGAAAACTTTCGCACCTTTTCAGAAGCGTATAGCCATACATGTACGCCGTTTGAGGTATACGAAAGACGAAATACGCTTTCGGGTTTTTCAGGAATCGGAGGCAGCATCTTCTCCGAATGATTGAACGCAAGGTATTGCTCAGAATTTGCATTCAAGGCCGCGCAGTTTTTCTTTATAACATCAATGCTTTCCATATATACCCTTTTTTTGATTGTATCTCTGAATCACCGAAATCTATCCATCTTTTCATAAAGAAATCTGTCCTACTCGGTTGACAGATATAGATAAAGATGCTATATTCAAATAAATATAAAAAAGGCAGGACGCTTTATGGCAAAACAAAGGCTTGATCTGACGGACGAGAGGCATTCGCCGCTCAAAATTATCCTCTATCTCGCATGGCCTCTATTTCTGGAGCAGATTCTCTCTACGCTTGTAAGCTTCGCAGATACCGCAATGGTCGGCTCTGTGGGAAAGGCCGCGACGGCGGCAATCTCCATTTCAAATTCGTTTGTATTTTTGATTAACGGCGTTGTGATGGCGCTGGGCGTAGGCATTACCGCATACGTAGCCCGAAGCGTGGGCGCTAAGGATTATGAGGCTGCCAAAAGCTATATCCGTCATGCGCTTTTGCTGCTTCTGATCGTAGGTCTTCCCTTGGCGCTTCTTCCGGTATTTCTCCACAAGCTGATTCCCCTTTGGATGGGCGCGGAGGAGGAATATCTGTATCTTGCGCAGGATTACCTATTGATCACTTCGAGCTTCCGCATTTTCACAATGGCGATGATGGTGCTGGGCTCGGTATTCAGAGGAAGGGGCGACACAAAGACGCCGCTTCGCATAAATATCGTAGTCAATATATTAAACGTAGTCGGCAACTACCTCCTGATTCACGAGCCGCACACCATCCGCATCGCCGTCGACTGCATGAATATCGACTGGTCGTTCCGGATGTTCGGCGCGGGGCTCGGCGTACGCGGCGCGGCGCTCTCTACCGGCTTTTCGTGGTTCCTGGGCGGAACGACCCTGGCCGTTATGCTGTTTATCAAAAAGGATCCCACGCGCATATCCTTAAAGGATTCCTATAAGCCCGATAAAGCCGTCATCGGGCGCGTAGTGTCGCTCTCCATCCCCGCAATGCTTGAGCGCATGTGCATGTCGCTGTCCGGCATCGTGGTTACAAAATCCATCGCGACGCTCGGAACAGTAGCCGTCGCTTCCAATACCGTGTATTCAACGGCGGAATCGCTGTCGTTTATGCCTGCGTTTGCATTTGCAACCTCCGCAACCACATTGGTGGGACAGTCCCTCGGCGCGAAAAAACCGGAGCTCGCCAAACGATATGTGCGCTATACCGTTTTGATCGGCGTACTCGTCATGCTGGCTGCCGGCGCCGGGCTGTATATTTTCGCCAATCCCATGGTTCGAATCATATCCAAGGACGCCGACGTCATCCCGCTCGCCATGAGGTGCCTTCGCATTGTGGCGTTCGTTCAGCCCATACAGGTCATCGCCTGGATTCTCGCAGGCGCGCTTCGAGGCGCGGGCGACACCCGCTGGCCGTTTTACATCACCGCCGCCGGCAACTGGCTGATCCGTGCGCTGGGCGCGGTACTGTGCATTCGCGTTTTCCATCTGGGACTTCCCGAAGCCGTCACATGCATGTGCTTCGATCAGGCTGTCCGCGCGTTTTTCATGTTCCTGCGCTACAGAAGCGGCAGGTGGATCAACGCGATCAAGGACAAAAAACCAAGGCTGCAAAAGGCTTCATAAAAAAGAGATGCTGCGTAAAATCCATCCTTCCGCAGCATCTCTTTTTTTGTTCTCACTATTTCACATATGCGATATCGTAAATCGTGAAGCTCTTGCTTTCGTCGCCCTGCGCCATTCTGAGTTCAATCGTTCTTTCCTTTGAATCCTCAAAATCAATCACATCCGTTACGATATTGCCCCAGGCGCCGTCGTCATAGCCGTTTATGGTTTTTACTACTTCGCCGTCTACCACAATTTCAAGCCTTCCGCAGGAGGTATTTTTTTCCTGTCTATAGGCAATCGTCATGCTCTTTGCGCCTATCTTAAGCGTCATAGGCTTGTTTGCGCCGCCCGTCCGCTTCCAGCCGTACAGATATGTATAGCAGGGATATACGCCGTGGAGAAAGCTTCCTCTGTCAAGGATTTCCGGATCGCCCTTTTCAATATTGATAAGCGCTTCGTAATCATTTCCGTATACGGTATCCTGAGGAATCTCGTAGGGCGCGCTGTCTCCCTCAGTTGCTTTGTCAAAATAGTATCCGATCATGTCCGCGATAAACGCATGTCCCTCCGTAGTCGGATGGGCATAATCAGAGGAGTAATCGGCAAACGTCATATTTCCAAGCGTGATTTCAGGGCTGATAGCGTTCTTTATGGATATCATGCCTAAATCGTAGTGCTTGCCCACTTGCTGCATATGCGGCTGCGCATTGTAGCCGGAGTTCATCATAGTGAAAATCAAAATGACCGCGGGCTCGGTTTCGCTTGCGATCAGCCTTCTTACAAGGCTTTCATATACGATCTTGCTCTTGGGATCCGTAGAATCGTTCACGGCGAATTCTACAAACACGATATCGGGCGATTTGGAAAGTATATCCTTTTCAAGCCGCGTAAGACCCAAAAGCGACGGCGTGCCCGATATGCCGGCGTTCACATAGCGTACGTTTTCAGGATTCGAAGCATACTTTTCCTTAAAAATCTCGCACGACACATACGCATAGCACTTCGTTCTCTGAGGCTGTGCCAGAGCGCCTTCGGTAATCGAACCGCCAAGGTACGCAAGCGTTACCTCCTCTCCCGCCCTTGCCTTCTCTGCAGCCCGCCGAAACCTTTCGTTATTTCCGACGGACACAAGCGAATGCTCGATCATCTTATCCGTAAACACGCTTGTCCCTTCAGCCGACGCAGTAAGCATCATGGAAGACATAAGAACCATCGACAAAACCCGCAAAAATCTATTCATACAACCGCCTCCAAAGCTCGTCACCGCTCGTTCCAGATCGGATTTCCGATGGCAATTCTCAAATTTCTCGTCTCGTCAAAAATTTCTGCGCGGTAAAAAGGCGCGTCCTTCGCAGGAACGGCAAAATAATGTGTTTTATCGGGATTCACCGGCGCAGAAAATACCACCTCTTCTCCTGCAAACAAATCCATGCGGTAATCGTGGCCCGCTAACTTTACGCTGTCATGGAAATCCTTTACCGATACAATCAGCGTATTTCCCGAAAAAGCGCACTGACCACCCATTACGGTATCGCCGATGGCCATTCGAATGCCAACGCCGCCGCAGGTGTAATCGCCGACCCGGATGTGCGAAATAAAGCTTGCGCACTGCTGTTTTTCGGAGTACACGGTCGTAAGCGCGTAATCGTGCGCATCCGTATGCAGGTCGCCGCCCGCCGACGCCCATACGCGTTTTCCGGCGCTCAACAGACTCCGCCACAGCGGGTAATTCGCCTTCGTCTCTTCACTGTCCATGGAAATATAGAATACCTCTATACCGGTTTCGTCGCGGAACCAGTAATCGAGGGGATCATCCGAGTCCATTACCTGCTTCGGATGCGGATGCACAAACATGCCTCCATGCGCTTTTACGGAATCGATCAATTCACAGAAGCGCTCGCGGGTAAACCACGGGTATTTGAAATGCCCCTCAATGCCGCCGGTAAATTCATACTCCGGAAATTCATTGAGTATCTCCGCCAGCAAATCGCGGTCGGGAAGCAGAATATTATAGTGCAGATGGCTGTCCCTGGCATTGCAATCGGATATGCCCGTACCCGGCTCAGTGCCTGCAATGAACACGGTATCATTCCATTCGGGCAAATACATATGGCGCACCTGTCTGTGATCGAGTATTGCGGCAAAGTCCATTTTAAGCTCCGCCATCTGCTTTTTCCATGCATCCAGCGGCGTTTTTCCGTCGCTCGTTCCGCCGCTTGCCGAATGGTCGTGCATTTCTCCGTGAAAAGCCCTTCGGCCTTCATACAGCCTTTCGAGTCTCTCAATCTCCTTTTGAATGCATATCATGCTTATATCTCTCCGTTCAATCGATTTTGCGCACGGTGTTTTCTAAAATAGTATAGTACGTTTTTATCCTCCCGTCAAACGAAAATCCATATATTCAAAAGAAAAATCGCTTGATAAGTCCTATCATATGCAGTAAAAATATAGGGGTTACCGCCGTTTCGGAAGATTTTGAAAATTTTGCTCTTCAGATATTGATATATCTACAAAAATAGTGTATCCTTACATTGGAATATCCTTTCAGTTCAAGGAGGCATATCAATGGGTTTCTTAAAGAATAAGACGCTTCTTCTCACCGGCGGCGGACGCGCCGTGCTTTCAAACGGCAAAGCCGGCTCCATCGGCTACGGCATCGCAACCGCATACGCCAAGGAAGGCGCAAATATCGTAATCACCGGACGCAATGTGAAAAAGCTGGAGGACGCGAAGGAAGAGCTCGAGCGTCTGTACGGCATTAAGGTTCTGCCCGTTCAGGCGGACATCTCCGCAGGCTCTGACAACGAAGCCATCGCCAACATGGTCGTAGAAAAGGCGATCGCGGAATTCGGCTCCATCGACGTACTCATCAACAATGCGCAGGCCTCCGCTTCCGGCGTCGCCATCAAGGATCACACCGCCGAGCAGTTTGACCTCGCCATCTATTCCGGTCTCTATGCAGCCTTCCACTATATGAAGGCCTGCTATCCCCATCTTGTCAAGAGCAAGGGCAGCGTTATCAACTTCGCTTCCGGCGCAGGTCTTTTCGGAAATTACGGCCAGTGCTCCTACGCAGCCGCCAAGGAAGGCATTCGCGGTCTCACCCGCGTTGCGGCAACCGAATGGGCCAAGGACGGCATCAATGTAAACGTAATCTGCCCCCTCGCCTGGACCGCTCAGCTTGAGCAGTTCCAGAAGGCGTATCCCGAAGCGTTCGAAAAGAACGTGCATACGCCCCCGGCCGGATACTTCGGCGACCCCGAAACGGATATCGGCCGCGCATGCGTACAGCTTGCAAACCCCGATCTCAAGTACATGAACGGCGAAACGATCACCCTCGAAGGCGGTCTGGGACTTCGCCCGTAAATCTTTCCAAAACGCATCGCCGCTCCCGGTCACATACGACAGGGAGCGGCATTTTATTTGTTTTTTTCGCCTTACAGGCTTCTCAGCGCGTCGATCAGCGCGGTTTTGCCTTCGGTTTTTTCATCCTTCATCTTAATGATTCTCGCCGGAACGCCTGCAACGACCGCATTTTCGGGAACATCCTGCGTAACGACCGCGCCCGCGGCGACGACAGCGCCCTTCCCGATTCTTACGCCCTCGATCACAACGGCGTTTGCGCCGATTAAAACGCCGTCTTCTACGATGACGGGCGTGGCGCTGGCGGGTTCCACAACGCCGGCCAGCACGGCGCCTGCGCCGACATGGCAGTTTTTGCCGACGGTCGCGCGGCCGCCGAGCACAGCGCCCATATCAATCATGGTGCCTTCGCCGACAATCGCGCCGATGTTGATGATCGCGCCCATCATGATTACAGCTCGTTCGCCGATCTCTACCCTGTCGCGGATGATTGCGCCGGGCTCGATGCGCGCAGGAATTGATTTGGTATCAAGCAGCGGCACTGCGCTGTTCCTGCAGTCGCTTTCAATGACAACGTCCTCAATTTCCGCCGCATGCGCCTGTAAAAACGGCTCGACATCCTTCCAGTCGCCGAAAACAATCTTGTCGCCCGCGCCGAATACGCGAAGAACGCCGTAATCAATGGGCGTTTTTTCCTTTATATATGCTTTTACCGGAGTCTTTTTTTCCGCATTGTGAATAAAATTGATGATTTCCTGTGCGTTCATACGCTATTCCTCCCACAGTATGTCTTCCATGCTGTAAAGTCCCGGCTTTTTCCGAATGATACCGGCAGATGCGCGGACTGCGCCGGCGGCAAAGATTCTTCGGCTTGCCGCCTCATGGCGGATTTCCAGAATTTCATCTTCGCCCAGAAACAGCGCCCGATGCTCGCCCGCGACGGTTCCGCCGCGAACCGCGTGAATGCCGATCTCCTTTTTCCTCGCGCCGGTTGCGCCCTCGCGCCCGTATACGCGGGGAAGCGTATGCTCGGGGTCGATCGCGTCTGCAAGCGCCTTTGCCGTACCGCTGGGCGCGTCCGCTTTTTTGTTATGATGCGTCTCAACGATTTCGATATCGAAATCTTCTCCCAGCGCTTCATAGAGCATCCTTGCGGCGCGCTTCATGACCGCAACGCCGAGCGAATAATTCGCCGAATACAGTATGGGGGCGTTCTCGGCAGCTTCCCAAAGCATCTGTCTGTGTTCATCCGTAAGATTTGTGGTTCCAATGACCGCAGGCGTATGCGTGCGCGCGCAGAAGGAAAGCGTTTTCGTAAGGTTGTCGGCATGCGAAAAATCAATTACCACGTCCGCTCTCTCCGGTGCTTCGTCCGGCGATGAAAGGAAATCAAAATCCACAATGCCCGCAATCTTATGCCCCTGATCGATCAGCATATCCTCGATCATTCGGTTCATACGTCCGTAGCCTACCAGTATTACATTCATACGCTTCCTCCGTTATACCAGATTGTACTCCTTCAGCACCTGATAAAGCGCCTTCTCCTTATCCTCGTCCATCTCGCAAAGCGGCATGCGGAAGGGGCCTGCGTTCATGCCCATCAGGTTCATGGCGGTCTTTACGGGAATCGGATTTACATCGCTGAAGAGCGCATGGATGAGCTTGAGATACTTCAGCTGAATCTCTCTCGCTCCTGCGATATCGCCCGACAGATATGCGTGAATCATATCGCTCGTCTCCTTCGGGCAGATATTGGCAAGCACCGATATGCAGCCGACGCCGCCCGCTGCCATGATGGGAAGCGTAATATCGTCGTTTCCGGAAATAATGGCAAAATCCTCGCTTGCCAAATGCGCAATGTTCATCACATAGCTCATATCGCCGGACGCTTCCTTAATACCTACGATGTTCTTATGCTCCTTGAGCTTTGCTACCGATGCGGGTGTGAGCGAGCAGCCGGTTCTTCCCGGAACATTATACGCAATGACCTTGGCGTTCACACGGTCGGCAACGTCGGTAAAATGGCGAACCATGCCCCTCTGGTTGGCTTTGTTATAGTAGGGCGTGATCAAAAGCAGCGCGTCTACGCCGAGCTTGTCGTATGCAAGGGATTTCATAAGCGAGGTTTCCGTGCTGTTGGAGCCGGCGCCTGCAACAAGCGGAACGCGTCCCGCAATCGCGCTCATGGCCGAGCGCACAACATCCTCGTCCTCCTCATGGCTCATCGTGCTCGATTCGCCGGTGGTGCCGAGCACTACAATGCCGTCGGTGCCGTTTTGAATCTGAAAATCGATCAGTTCTTCGAGCTTCTTGAAATTCACGCTTCCGTCCTCATGAAAGGGTGTTACAATTGCCACATAGCTGCCCTTAAAAGTGTACATATATCTTTCCTCCCGAAATAAAAATCAGACCGTATGCACAGGATGCGCATACCGCCTGATATGTATTGTTACATCTTTGGCTGATAGCCCTCCTGCACAAGCTTGTGCAGACAGTATTCAGGATATTGTCCGTGAATACCATCACGCTTAGACGCCTCCTCGCGCAATTCGGCGGAAATGCCCTCATCACCGCTCAAACGCCCGCCGGCTTGCGATGAATCCTTATATCCCGCGCCTCTATCCTTCTATGAAATTATAGGGATTATATCATGTTGTATTCCGGTATGCAATAGTTTATTTGCATTTTTACAAGTATTTTTTGGAATATTTGTACCCTTACGCATGCCGAAACGAATCAAAGCATAGACTTTTTTGATGAATGATTGTGAGGAGGCGCTATTTATGGCGTTTTTAGGCATGTACCGGCAGGCGCGGACGGCGCATGTACAGTCGATTACGGGGGAAACGTTTGTCTCACTGGGTACGCACGCCATGAGCGGAAAAAACGTATTCACGGAAGGCGGCGTGATTGCGCTTGCCGAAGGCAAACTGAGAAATCATATGCAGCTGTGCCGTGCGCTGAAAATTCCCTACAATACCGGCATGAGCCATGTAGTCCTAAAAGCCTATCAAACATGGGGCGCGGATTATCCGAGGCACATGGAAGGCGCGGTGATGACGGCAGTGATCGACCGGGCGGAGGACCGCATGATCGTCGCCCGCGACAGAATCGGCGCGATTGACGTGTATTATGCGTGGCGCTCAAGGAGCTGCGCGTTTGCATCCGAAGAAAAGCTGCTGCTGCTGGCGGGCGTCGCCGGAAGAAGAGTCGGCCGCGAAGGAATGCTTGAAATGCTGCTTTTGAATAAGACGCCGACGCCGGGCAGAACACCGTTTCAGGACATACGGATATTGGAGCCGGGAACGGTTTTGATCGCAGATGCAAGGGGTGCGCGGATAAAAAGATACTATTCTCTGATCCGCGCCGTCAAAAGCTGCGTAAAACACGACGAAAACGCCTATAAAGAGCGTTATTCAGAGGCGATAAAGGATATGCTGCCCCTTCATCCGGGCGCAATCTGGTCGGGCGATTCGCTTCAGTCGGAAATGATTCTGCGCCTTGCGGAAAAATCAAACGGCGAAATGCGCGTATATTGGGATAAAGAGTATAACTGCAAACTGGAAAAAGAGAAGCTGCGCTCTCTCGGCGTATCGATGGAAGGCATGGAAACGGCGATTCCTTCGCTGATTGACATTCTGGAAAACACCGTGGAAACGATCGGCTTTCCGGGCAGCGGATTTAAAGAGGCGTATCTTTTTTCAGCGCTTTCAAAAATGAAGGAAACCGAGCGCGCAATCGCAGTAATGCCGGAGAAAAGCGTTTTATCAGAAGATGCGTATAAAATCGATACGGACAAAGCGCTCATGTATCTAAACAGCGACGCCGCACATACGCTTTGCGCGGATTCCTTTCTTGCCGACCGCCGCCGCGAAATGCTTGACCGCCTGATTTTTTCATCGGATTCGGGTGAATACGATGAAAAATCGGAAAGAAAAGCCGTATGGGCGCTGTCTTTTCTTCCCGCATACAGCGGACGGATTACATCCCTTTGCCAAAGGCATTCCCTCGCCGCGCTGTCTCCTCTATGGGATGAACGGGTAACAGAAGCGTTTCTGGCGTTTGGCTGCGCAAAAAGCACATGCGCGTCTTCATCGGAAATCCAAATGCCCAGGGAATGCCTCCGGCAGCTTTTTTCAGAAGCCCTTCGGATTTCCGGAGATGAAAAGGAGCCGATCTATGATTTCATCGACGGCAAAAAAATACAAAAGCACGTTCGCGGCGGATGCGCCGACATAAACGCGCTTTTGAAGCTGATTCAAATCAATCTGTTTTTTCGATTATTCGAGGCGGAAGCATCGATCTAATCGGCCGACAGGCCGGGATTGGGCAAAAGCACACCCCTAAGCCATATATTCCCGGCAAGCGTATCGGTTTCGCGTCCGTCGATATATATGCGCACGCCGTTTATACCGTCTATCTCCGTAAGCGTATTCACAATGGAATACACAAACATTTTTTCTTCCTCTTTAGTCAATTCCTGCGCGAGTCTGTACGCCTCCGAGGAAAGATTCACAGATGCTATGCTGCCCGATACGCCGGTTCCTAGGATATCCGAAGGCAGTATTCCCTCCGGAACGGTTCTGACAAACCCGTAGGTATCCGGCCCTTCCATCAGAAGCCGCAAGCGGGTGCGAACGGAATCCGCCTCCGAAAGCGGAACCGCCTTTACTTCATAGGAAAGCTTTCCGGCGATATTTTCAAAATACACCTTCACAGGCACGGCGATTCTTCCGGCAAAATCGTTCCTTCTGATGACGCCGTTTGCAAACGACATATATTCTCCGCCTTTATCCGGCACGCTCGTCACCATGCTTTTCCCGACAAACACGCGAACCCCGTCCGTATTCGGACAGAAGGTGGTCGTGCTGAGAACGACCGAAGCAAGGAACTGCCATCTTTCAACGGCGCTTTCATCAATCGCATTGACAATATCGCCGGAAAAACGGATCTCGAGTATGTTTTCTCCGTTTTCTTGTACATACCGGCATTTCTCCGTTAACGCATCCGATGCAAGCGGAACCCCCGGCAGAAGGAATTCGTCGTCGCCCCTTGAAGACAGCGCCCTCACGATGCTTGATGCATAGTCGCTTGTATCAAACTGAAGCCGCTTGATTTCCGGAACCACATACTTACCGTCGGGCGACGGATAATACAGCGTCACATTCCGAACCAGCCGCCATTCCGTCTGCGAACCGGACGAAACATGCGAAAAATCATCCGATGCATCCTGAATCATTTTTTCAAGGCTCGCGTTCTCGCGCGTAACCGTACCGATCGGCAGCGACATGTATTCCATCGCCCGTCCGGAAACGAGCACGTTTACGCCGCTGATCTCTTCAATTTCAAGAAGCGTGCTGGCCATAGCGGAGGCAAGGAATGCCTGCGATTTTCCTTCGGACATATGCTCGCCCGGTCGAATGCTGATCGTTGCAATCCCGTTTCCGTCCTCCACATAGGCAAGCGCAGAATTCGCCGGCGCAATCGGCGCTCCGCCGGGAAGCGTAGGCGTTCTGAGCGCTTCCTCGGAAAGCCTTTCCGAGAGCGAATCCGCGCCGGTGAGCCACATAACGCGGATGGAAGGCGCGAGGGTAAGCCCGTCCGAGCTGATGGAATAGATATTCGCGCGGTAGATTTCGCCCTCCGTTACATCGCCAACGGGCGCCAAAGGCGTTTCTACATCGGGCGTCGGAAGCTCCGAAGGAATGCTGTCATACCCTGATTCATTGATGGAAATCAGAGCCGAACAGGATGTAAGCAGAAAAACAAGCATTACGCACAGCACGGCCTTTGCGCCCTGCTTAAATCGTCTTCTGTATTCGGAGGATTTCAATATGGTTCTGATCATGCGCTCTTTCCTCCGGTCTGCTTTTGATAGATCGGAAGCTCTACCGTAAAGGCGGAGCCTACATTCTCCTCCGAGTCTACGGAAATACTGCCCGAGTGCAGAAGCACAATCTGCTTCACGATAGAAAGACCAAGGCCCGTACCGCCCGTTTCACGCGAACGCGCCTTGTCCACGCGGTAAAAACGGTCGAAAATATGAATCTGATCCTCGGCAGGAATGCCGATTCCGTTGTCGGAAACCTTCGCGACGGCGGTTTTTCCCTGCCGGATCAATTCCACCTTCACGCTTCCGCCGCGTGGGGTGTACTTGATTGCGTTGTCGATCAGGTTATAAAACACCTGATTGAGCTTCATCATATCGCCCATCACATCAATATTTTCATATCTCAGGTATTCAAGCTCAATGCCGCGTTCGCGCGCAAGCGGAATCAGGCGCTTTACATTGTCCCTGATTAAATCCCTCAGCGAAAGCGGCGCAGCTTTAATGCGCATTTCGCCGCTGTCAATGCTGACGAGCGTCAGAAGATCGCTGATTACGGCGCTCAGGCGGTCGATTTCCTTATCGATGTCGGTCAGAAATTCGCGGGAAATTTCGGGGTCGTATACTTCCTGATAGAGGATGGTCTGAAGAAGAATTTTCATTGTACTCAGCGGCGTTTTCAATTCGTGCGACGCGTTGGATACGAACTGGTTTCTGCTTCTGTCCAGCGCTTCCATGCGGGAGGACATGCTGTTAAACGCGCGCGCCAGATCGGAAAATTCATTTTTGCCCCGCACGCGCACGCGCGCCGTGAAATCGCCCTTGGACATCTGCTGGATACCGGCGCTCAATTCCTTGACCGGATGCGTAAACAAACGCACAATCAGAACGCTGAAAAGGCCGACGACCGCAAACACGGCGATCAAGATCAGCGATATCTGCTTGGTGACGTCCATAAGCCCTTCATAGATGTCGTGCGCCTTTGAAACATACACCAATACGCCCGTCAGCCGATCATCATCGTGAATGGCGCGGGCGTATATGCCGGTCATCGTGCCGGCGCTGGCGGTATTGGTCATAAGCAGGCGGTCGGAAAGCTCCGCCTGATAATAGCCGTAATCGCTTTCGCTTCCCGAAAGCACGTTTGCCGTCTGTAAAATCGCAAGTCTGTGCCCGTTCATAAGGCTCTGAGAATCCACTTGAACGACGCCGTATTCGTTTAACACCAATACCCGCGCGTCGTTTTCCATGCTCACCTGAAGCGCCTTTTCATACATGGCAACGGCATTCAGCTGAAGCATGTCCTCTTCGATCGACTGCGCGATCTCCGCAGCGATTCTCTCCTCCTCGCGCACGCGCTGATTAAACAGATATTCGCCTACCAGCTGAATCACCGAAGCCGTCACTATGGTAAAGGCAATGATGATGATCAGCAGATAGGCGATTACAAACTGCCATCGAAGGGAGCGGAATATGCTTTTAATCCTTGTCAGTGAAATAATAGCCGACACCCCATTTGGTGAATATGAATTCCGGCTGGGCAGGGTTCTTTTCAATCTTTTCGCGCAAACGGCGGATATGTACGTCTACCGTGCGCAGATCGCCCAGATAGTCGTACTTCCAGATGGTCTCCAGCAGGTTTTCACGGCTGAACACCTTTCCGCGGTTGGAAACAAACAGCTGCAGAAGATCAAATTCCTTGGCGGTGAGATTGATTTCCTTGGAGCCGATGGTAACGGAGCGGTTGTTTAAGTTTATGCGCATATCGCGAACGGCGAGCACGGACTGGGTGCTCTCCTTCTGCATCATGGCGGTGCGGCGGAAAATGGTCTTGATTCTCGCCTTTACTTCAAGAATATTAAAGGGCTTGGTCATATAATCGTCCGCGCCGTATTCAAGGCCGAGAATTTTATCCATATCCTCGCCCTTGGCTGTGAGCATAATAATCGGAACGCTGGACTTTTCACGGATGCGCTGGCATACTTCAATGCCGTCAAGCCTGGGAAGCATGACGTCCAGAATCACCAGATCATACCGACCGGCAAAAAACTTGTTCAGCGCTTCCTCGCCGTCCACCGCGGAATCGGTTTCATAGTTATCCTGCTCCAGAGAATATTTCAAACCCTTTACGATCAAGGGCTCGTCGTCCACAATCAGAATTTTGCGCGCCATCAAGCAGCCTCCGTTCTGTATTTCAAGGGCTGATCGCCCATTATCAGTATTGCAAACCTATGTCACGTTTATTATAAACGATTTTCTAATTCATTGCAAGAGATGGATGTAAATTTTCATATCACTGTACAAAAAATACTTTTTGTGCTATGATAGTATCGGTTTTGTGCATTTTCTGGAAAGACGAACTTTCCGGCATGCGCAGCGTCAAACATATGAGGTGATATCCATGAAGAAACGACTGTTGGCTCTGTTTATGGGATTTGTAACGATTTCATTATCTTTCTCCGCATTTGCTGTAGAATTGGACCCTGCGCAGCTTCTTTCGGCTTCCGTAATACTGGTAAACGCGAAAACGGGAGAGGTATTGTATGAAAAGGAAGCCGATGTTCGCCGCCCGCCGGCCAGCGTAACAAAGATTATGACGCTTTTAATCGCCATAGAGCAGTCGGACCCGGAGGAAATTGTAACAATTCCCAAATGTGTTCAGGACATCGCGCTCGATTCTTCCAGAGTTCCCGTGTTCTACGGCGAAAAAATGCCGATGCGCGATTTATGGTACGGACTCACCTATCGAAGCGGAAACGACGCGGCAAACGCTATTGCGGAAATCGTGAGCGGCAGCATCAGCGCCTTCGTAGATGAAATGAACAAAAAAGCGAAGGAACTCGGCATGACGAACACGCAGTTCAAGAATCCGCACGGCTATACTCAGGAGGGGCATTACACCACGGCGCGGGATATCGCAATCCTCACGGAATACGCGCTCAACAACGATCTGTTCCGCGAAATTACCTTCGGCGAATCCTATACCATGGCCGCCACGTCTCTTCGGGGCGAAATGAAGATTTCGCACAATTACTCCATCACGAATTTCGATTCCCCCTACTATTATCAGTACGCGCGCGGCATAAAGACCGGCTACACGGTCGCCGCCGGGCAGTGCTACACAGGCGCTGCGGTAAAGGGCAGCGATGAATTGATCGTAGTTCTGCTTCGATGCGGCTGGAACCGAATGGAAAAGTGGACGGAAGCCAAAAAGCTTTTCCAGTACGGGTTCGAAAAGTTGAAAACTCAGTCGTAATTTCACGCACAATTTATGTACAAAGCGCGCCGAGCATGATAAAATATATTGGATTTTAATGTTTTTCCTGGAGGAGACATATGCATTTTACGAAAAAGATCGGCCTCTCCTGGCTGATGATGCTTTTGATCTGCCTGAATCTGACGGCATTGGCCGCTACGCCCGAAACCTATTCCGCCAGCGCCCCTTCCAGCCTTGAAAAGGGACATCTGTACGGAGAAAGCTGTATTCTGATCGACGCGACTACCGGGCGTATACTGTTTGAGAAAAATGCATATGAACGGCGCTACCCCGCCAGCACCACCAAGATCATGACCTGCATTCTCGCCATCGAGCACGGCCCGATGGGACAGATGATTACCATTCCCGCGGGCGTTGAGGTGTCCAGCGATTCTTCAAAGCTGGGCATCGTGACGGGCGAAGTAATGCTGTTCGACGATCTTCTCTACGGCATGATGATTTCCTCCGGAAACGACGCCGCAATCGCGCTGGCCATCCTCGTCTCCGGCTCAGAATCCGAATTTGTAAAGCTCATGAACCGCAAGGCGCAGGAGCTCGGCATGACCGGAACGCACTATGAAAATGCGCACGGCTACCACAAGGTAAACCATTACACCACCGCCTATGACCTCGCGCTTGTTACGCAGTACGCAATGAAAAACGCAACCTTCCGCGATGTTGTCAAGCAGGTGGACTATATCGTAAGCCCCACAAACATTCATCCCAACGGCATTTCCGTCACCACCAAGTACGACCTTCTGATTCCCGATAAGGATTTGTATTACGAATACTGTGTAGGCGTAAAAACCGGCTCCACCAACGCCGCTGGGCGCTGCTTTGTCGGAGCGGCGGTTCGGGACGATATCAACCTGATCTCCGTAACCCTGAATACCGATCCGGACGACAAATTGTATGTACAGGCTTTCACCGATACGATCCGCCTCTTCAACTACGGTTTTGAACTGTATACCTCCATGTCCTTCTACGACATCTGCGATATGTGCGAGGATCAGTACCTGTCCTTTGAGGTGGAAAACGCCGCGAAAAACGATCCCGGCAACGGCTATCTGAAGCTCAGCATCGTAGATATTCCGCAGGACTACCGCGAATGGTTTCTGAAGACGGATTTGGAGGACGTGAATTACCAAAGGCAAATGGCGGAGGACTTTACGCACAGAATCACGGTTACCTTCAATGAAAATGCGCTCAAAGCGCCCATCAGCGCAGGCGATGTGCTCGGAAGCGCGCTGTATTTCACGCCCACCGGCGATATACTCTCCGGCGCCGCCGCCGCATCCAGAGACGTGGAAATGGAACCGCCCACGATGGATGAAGTTATGGATCAGTGGATCGAAGACAACGCACCCTTCCTGTTTAAGTTAATGCCCCGCCATAACCCCCCTGTGCGCATACTGTACTGGGCTATTGTCGCAGGCGTCGTCGTTCTGATCGCGCTTCGCATAAGAAAAGTACGAAAGCGCAACCGCATCCGCAAACAGATTCTTGAAAGAAAGCGCAAGGAATATATCAAGCGCCAGAAGCAGCGCGAAGCCTATCTGAAGGCGCATCCCGAAATGAGAAACGTACACTCGAAGGCCCCGAGCGGCGCACAGGGAAAGCCGAGACCCGCGCCCGGCGCGCATACGAGAGCCGCCGCACCGGCAAGACCCTCCGCCTCCGTCCCCCGTCCGGCGGTAAAGCGCCCGGCCGGCACGGCCGCTGCCCCCGCCGCCCGTACGCCGTCCCGCCCTAAGGCACCGACAAGCGCCAATAAAAAATAAGGCAGGTTTCATCCGGCGGCATATGCAAACGGAAACATACGAATAAAATAAAAAGAGAACTGTAAGTTTCGGTTCTCTTTTTTATTTCCGTAAGCAGGCACATATTGATGCATAAGCTCTCACATCCATAGTCAGTTTTTTGCAATTGACGAAGTTCTCGTATCAATGCTACAATCAAACCGCGTACGGCAAAGTTACCAAAGAAGGCGGGAAGATTCCATATGAAAAGGAAGCGCGGCGGCACCTCCATCTACAAACGAATCATTATCATGTTTGTCTTTATCATGCTGGTCTTTTTTCTGTTTTCAGGCATTGTCACCGCATTCACTGCCCGTGAAACCCGAAAAAGCCTGTCGGAAAACGTGCGCTATCAGGCGAAGAGCACTCTCAACCGCCTGGAGCAGGAAATCGGAAGAATCTCCGATTCTATGGTATTGCTTCTGCAGGACGAAGAGCTTAAGCAGTTCAATTACCTCAAGGATCTGTATTCGGAATATCAGCTGATTAAGCTCATCAACAGCATAAAGGACAAGCTGGCCTTCGTCAGCTTTACAAGCGACGCCATCATCAATGTGAAGGTTATGCTCCCTACCATAGAAAGAATGTATTATTCCTCCCATACCAACCTAGATACCTATCAGGAGGACGTATATTTGGATATGATACGGATGGGCTCGCAGGCGGGCACGCTTCATCAGTACAACGGCTCCATTCTTCTGAGCGTAAACTCCGAAAGAATCGCCCGCCCCTTAAACGCCTCCGCGGAGATTTCTCCGCAATCGCTTCTGGGTCTGCTTTCCGGAATGCAGAAGGAAAAAGACTCGGATTTCGCCATTCTGGGAAGCGGCGGTCTTTTCATATCCAATATGAATCAAAGCCAGCTTGACAAGCTTGCGCTCATCGAAAGCGGCAAAACGGCGTTTTTCAAGGATCACGGTCAGACGCTGATCATGCATTCGCTCGAAAGCCGGTACCTGGGCTGCACATTCGTATTCTCTCAGTACACCAATGAAATCACGGATAAAATAAGCTCCATAACCTTTGTAAGCACTCTTTTGCTGATTGTGATTATCGTATTTCTGACGCTCAGCATATGGTACATGCGCGCCATCATCAATAATCCGCTGAACCGGCTGGTAGGCGCATTTACGGAAGTGGAACAGGGGCGCTTTCCAAGGCTTCAGCAGCAAAGCTGGAATGAATTCGACTATCTGTTTCACGCCTTCAACCGCATGAGCCGCGAGCTCGATCAGGCCATCAACGAAGTGTACCGGCATAAGCTGCTGCTGCGCGAAGCGGATATCCGCCAGCTTCAGGCGCAGATCAATCCGCATTTTCTGTACAACAGCTTTTTCATGCTGAACCGCACCGTAAAAGCCCGTTCCTTTGAAAAAGCGGAGGCGATTTCAGGCATGCTGGGCCAGTATTTTAAGTACATTACCCGCAACAATCAGCCGATGGCAACCATGAAGGATGAATACGACCACGCCGGTATTTATGCAAGCGTACAGGCAATGCGGTTTGAGGGACGGGTGGAAATCGAAATCAACGAGCTTGACAAAGACATACAGGAAGTCAGCGTTCCGAAGCTGATTCTTCAGCCGCTGATTGAAAACGCGTTTCATTACAGTCTGGAACCAATGGAGTCCGGCGGAAGGCTTAGAATTACGCCCATGATGAGCAGCGACGGATATGTTACCGTGGAAATTGAAGACAACGGACAGAGCCTTTCGGATGATGCACTCCGGTCTATCCGCGAACGCGTATACCGTCAGCGCTCGCCCGAAAGCGAAACCACGGCGCTTTCCAACATCCACCAGCGAATCATGCTCATTTACGGAGGGGAATGCGGCCTTACGTTCGGAAGATCCGATATGGGCGGTCTGAGTGTGAAGGTGCGCCTGAAGCCGGGCGGCGAATTCAATTTCAACTGAATATCAAAAAGAGGAAAATACAACAAAGAAACATCAGTTATTTGCACTACAAATCCGATTTATGAAGATATATAATCAAATCAGATGGTAAATAACGAACATTTACCAAATAACTGATGATGGAGGAGTATCATGAAACACACGCTTCGACTTCTGTCCCTCGTACTTGTGCTGATGATGCTGTCGTCGGTATGCCTGGCTTCCGACGGACTGACCAGCGATGAAAGAGGCAAGGCGCCCTACGCGGAAACCGTTGTCATCACCGCAGCAATGGGCGATGAAACGGCGGCTGTAAGCTTCCTCGGCGAAGGTGAAACCCGCGAAAAGAACCGCTGGACCGACCTGTATCTTGACAGGCTCAACATTCAGGTGGAAAGCGCCTGGGTTGCATCCGAATACGAATCCAAGCTGAACCTCGCAATCGCCTCGGGCGATCTCCCCGATGCGTTCCGCTGCAACTACACGCAGATGTGCCAGCTCGCGCAGGCAGGCCTGCTGGCGGACCTGAGCGAGGTATACGCAGACTACGCCTCCGATACCACCAAGAAGTACCTGGAAGGCTATCAGGTAGGCTTTGATTCCGGTATTGTAGACGGAAAACTCGTAGGCATTTCCATGCAGCACTACGGCACCGTTACCAAGCCCTATTATCTCTACATCCGCAACGACTGGCTCGAAGCATCCGGTATGGAAGTTCCCACCACCATTGACGAGCTCACCGAGCTTGCCCGCGTGTTTATGGCCTCCGACTTTGACGGAAACGGCATAGACGATACCTACGGCATCGCAGAGGACAGCTCGCTGAGCACCATCATCCACATGATGCCTTCCTTCCATGCTTACAGCGAAACTTGGCTGAAGGATGACAACGGTGAAATCCGCTTCGGCGGCGTAGACGCAAGCGTAAAGACCGCGCTTGAAACCTATGCTTCCTGGTATGAGGAAGGCATTCTGACCACGGAATTTGCCGCCATGAACACCGAGCAGATGTATGCCGATATCATCAATGACCGCGTGGGCATCTGGGTCACCAAACACGGCTTTGCCTTCGGCTGCATGCCCGACAACATCATCACCAACGGCCCCGAAGCCATCTGGTATCCCTATCCCATGCCCTCCGTTGACGGCGAGCAGGTATATATGGAAATGCCCTGGCAGGTGGAAAACTACTGCGTAGTATCCAAGGACTGCAAGAACCCCGAAGCGGTTATAAAGCTGATCAACGTATACACCGGCTTCAGAAACGGCGAGGAAACGGCGGAGGATTTCACCTATTACATGGACAACGTACACACGCTCTCCGCTCCGTTTGTCGTAAACAATCCCTTCGCCGACAACCAGCAGAACAAGGACATCAAGTACGCCATCGAAACCGGCGACACCTCCATTGTTGAGGCGGATGCAACGACCTATCAGAAGTACTTAAGCTGCATGGCATGGATCAATGACAAGGATCCGAACAGCGTATGCGCATATCTCCAGGTATCGGATAAGGGCGCGTACACCATCGGCAACGAGTATATCGACAACGGCTGGTATATCGTTACGGCGCTGGGCGGTCAGAAGCCGGACACCATGATCGAACGCGGAAGCGCGCTCACCTCCATGCTGAATGAGGGCTTCACGCAGATCATCATGGGCGAGCAGCCTGTAGAATATTTCGATGAGCTGGCTTCTGCCTGGTATACAGCAGGCGGACAGCAGATCACCGATGAAATGAACGAGCTGTACGGCGGATAACGCCGCGCGCTCCCCCAGTAAAAAGCCTGGCAGGATGGACTCGCCTCCTTCCTGCCGGTTTATGTTTAGCACCATCTTTGAAAGGAAGTTTGCGCGACTATGTGTCTACTGATTGTCGACGATGAACGCCATGTAGCGGACGGCCTGACAGAAATGCTCTCTCCTCTGGCGGAAAAAGAGGGCTTTCATATCGAAAAGGCCTATTCCGGCCGCGACGCGCTTTCGTATGCGCAGTCCAACACCGTTCGCGTTGCGCTTTTGGATATACGAATGCCCGGAATGGACGGGCTTCATCTGGCCGAAGCGCTCGTCGGACTGAATCCGGACGTATATCTCGTATTCCTGACCGGTCACAGCGAATTTGATTACGCCTATCGTGCCGCAAAATTCGCCAACCAGTCATTCCTTCTGAAGGTGGAAAGCGACGATGTAATAATAAAAGAAGTAAAGAAGGCCTTTGAACGCGTAACCCGGTCGGAACAGGAAAAGCACATGCTGCTGGGCGCAGAAAAGAATGAAAAGGTGATCCGCTGCCTCTGGCGAAGACAGGCGCTTGATAAAGCGATAACGGCGGGAGATTTTTCATCCCTTGCACCGGTCGGTGAGAAAAAGGTATATCTGCTGATCGGAAGCATACAGGCAAACGCATACACGAACGATTTTTCGCTCACGCTTTTATTATTGGAATTCTTATCCGCACTTGAAAGCATGCTCAAAAATAAATGCGAAGCGTTTCTTACGGAAAAAAACGGCGCGGTTATATCAGCGCTTGTATTCCCTCACGTGGACGGCGGCGGAATCGACGGCATAAAAGCCGCCGCAGAGGAAGCGCTGAAGCAGGTAAATCTCTCAAACGACTATTTTTCAGCCTTTATCATGTGGCCGAAAGCGGTATCGGCGGAAGAGACCGTAAAAACCATTTACACCATGCTATCCCTGCTCGATCATTCGCGAACGGATTTATGTATATCCTACGCGCCCATGGGGATGAAAAACGCGCCGGCAAACGTGCCGGAGATACTGCTTGAAGCGCTTAAGGATCAGCTTCTGAGAGACCGACAGGCGGAATTTGAAAAAACGCTCGGTGAAATCTCCAATATGTTTTCCGGCGTCACGGATATGCATTCACCGGTCGCCATGGAAACGCTTGAAAGAATCCGGCTGATGCTGGTAAAGCGGCTGAACCGCCTGGGAAAGCAGCAAAAAGGAGAATGGCAGGAAATGCTGGGGTTGTTAAGCCCGGCGAGAAACGCCTCCACCTGGAAACAGGCGTTTGATAACGCGGGAAGCTTCGCCCGAGCGCTGTTTGGAGAGATTTCAAATACCCGCAGCACCGGCTCCGACGAAACGCTCTCGCGCATCTGCGATTACATTATAAAGAACATCCATGCGCCATTTACGCTTAAGGAAATGGCGATTGCGCTCAATTACAACTCTACCTATCTGTCCCGATTTTTTAAAAACGCCACCGGCGAAAGACTGTTCGACTATATCGCAAATCAGCGAATCAGCCTTGCAAAGAAGCTTCTGATTACCACGGACATGCGCGTAGGCGACATCGCGGTGAAATGCGGCTTTGAAAACGCTCAGTATTTCGCAACGCAATTCAAGTCCGCCGTCGGAATGACTCCGTCCGGATGGCGCAACAGGCAGAAGCAGATGTAAAACCATTTCACAAAAGGATGTGATACCCATTGATAATATAAAAAGGCGTGTCCGAAAGGAATGGCAGTACCATATCATGCTCCTTCCGGCGGTTGTGTTCATACTGCTGTTTTCATACTTTCCGCTGTACGGCGTAATCATTGCATTTCAGAAATACAACCCTACGACGAGCTTTTCGTCCACGTGGATCGGCTTTCAGAATTTTGCAACCGTGTTTCTGCTGCCGGGCTTTACAAGGGCGGTAGTCAACACCATGTTCATTTCGTTTATGAAAATCGTCGCAGGCATTGTTTTTCCGGTGATGTTTGCGCTTCTTTTAAACGAGATTTCGATCATGTGGCTGAAGCGCAGCATACAGACGCTGATCTATCTTCCGCACTTCATATCCTGGATTATATTAGGCGGCGTATTCAAGGAAATCCTCTCTACCGACGGCGGAATTGTCAATACCGTGCTTTCCCGCGTAGGCATACGCCCCGTATTCTTTCTGGGAGAGAAGGGCGTGTTTCCCTATACACTGCTCTTTACCCACGTATGGAAGGAGTTCGGCTACGGAACGATCGTCTACCTTGCGGCGCTTACCAACATTGATCCGGGACTGTATGAAGCCGGCATGATCGACGGCGCGGGGCGCTGGCGGCTCACCTGGCATATTACGCTGCCGGGCATACTTTCGATCATTACGCTTATGACGGTTTTGTCCATCGGCTCCGTAATGAACGCAGGCTTTGATCAGGTATTCAACCTGTACAATACCGCCGTATACGAAACGGGCGACATTATCGACACATTTGTCTACCGAATGGGCATCGAACAGGCGCAGTATTCCACTGCGTCCGCCGTAGGACTGTTTAAATCCGGCGTAACGGCGGTGCTCATGATACTTTCCTATTATCTTGCGGACCGCGCTGCGGGCTACCGCGTATTTTAGGGGGTGGCGGTATGAAAAAAATCTCTGTGAGCCGCAGGTTCTTTTTGGCGGGTGCATACGCGATTCTGGTAATAGCGGCGCTCTTATGCGTGCTCCCCTTCATAAACCTGCTGGCGATATCCTTTTCGGATAAAACCGCCGTGGCGGCAGGGCGCGTAACCTTCCTGCCCATTCAGACGACTACGGCCTCCTATCGGTATTTAATCAGCGATCATCAGTTCCTTCGTTCCTTCGGCACATCCTTGCTTCGCGTAATCATCGGCGTAAGCGTGCAGCTTCTCATCATGCTGCCCGCCGCGTTCTCTTTGAGCCATTCAAAGGATCAGCTCTTCGGGCGCAGCTTTTACGCCGTATACTTCGTAATCACAATGATTGTATCCGGCGGCATGATTCCAAGCTATCTGGTCGTCGCCAAGCTAGGGCTGATCGGAAGCTTCTGGTCAATGATCCTTCCCATGGCCGTTCCGGTATACAACATGATCATACTCATGAATTTCATGCGCTCTCTCCCCAAGGAATTGGAAGAGGCCGCCATGATCGACGGCGCGACGCCCATGAAGACGCTGATCAGCGTCGTAATTCCCATTTCCAAAGCGGGCATTGCAACAGTAATGCTGTTTTGCATTATCTCCCATTGGAACAGCTGGTTTGACGGCATGATCTATCTGGATTCCGTTTCGCAGTATCCGCTTCAGTCCTACCTGTATGCGCAGCTGCGATCCATCGACCGCATGATGCGCGAAATGGAAACGAACTATGAAGCGCTGGCCAAGCTCGTCAACATGCGCACCACGCGTGCGGCCATGATGTTTATCGGAGCGCTCCCGATGCTGATCGTGTACCCGTTTTTGCAGAAATACTTCACAAAGGGCCTGGTTCTTGGAAGCGTTAAAGGCTGATACGGCAAAGCAAAACTACATATCGGAAAGGAATTGATACTATGGCATATCCGGTATCCACGTCCATTCATCTGACATTTGACAAAAACTACATCATTCCCATCGCTGATCAGGTAAGCCGCATCGCCAAAAACGGCTTTGAATACCTCGATTTCAACTTTCTGGACTGGTTCTATGATCCCCGTTCGCCTATGGTCGGGAATGAATGGGAAAAATGGGTGGCTTCCGCAGGCGATGCGGCGGCAAAGCACGGCGCAAGGTTTAATCAGGCGCATGCGCCCTGCCCCATTTTCACCTGTGCGCACGACAAGGAGCTTTTGTGGGAGCTGGACAGGCGCTCGATCATCGGCTGCCATATGCTCGGAATTCCGTGGATGGTTTATCACGCCATACCCGATCCCAAGCAATACGGCTCCAATCAGGACGTATTCACATTCAACCGCGAATTCTTCGCGCCGCTTCAGGAGCTGAGCCATAAATACGGCGTAGGCATCGCCATCGAAAACGTATGGCCGGTAAACGAGCATCTGCCCTATTGCAGGACGGAAGCGCTGATTGATTTCGTCGACAGCTTCAAGGATCCCCTGGTGGGCATCTGCTGGGATACGGGGCACGGAAATCTTACCTGCAACAGCAACAACTATAAGGGCGCGAACCGACCGGAGCTTTTGAAATACGCAGACCAGTATAAAAACATCACCATGATCGGAAAGCGGCTCAAATGCCTGCATATCGACGATAACGCCGGCATGGACGACGACCACATTCCCCCGCTGTTCGGCTTTATCAATTGGAGAGACGTGATCCGCGCGCTGGACGATATCGAATACGAGCACAGCTTTACATTCGAAAGCCATACGAGCTTTGAGCATCTGCGCGATATCGGCTTTACCGGAGAAACGCTGGATCTGAATATTCGGCTGCTCCACAGAATCGGCGTAGATCTGGTAGGGCTGAGCCGGTTTAAATAAGCCTTTTATTGCAGATTTATAATATCCAAAGACTCCATCCCCTTGACTTCCGCCGCCGCACGGTTTATGATACGTGAAACGGAGGCGATGGGGATGGAGTTTTTAACGGCTATTCAGGAGAAATGGTGCGAGGACAGGCGAGGCGAGGCAATATCGCTTTTAAAGGCGTTAGCAGCGATTCCTGCGCCCTCTCATTACGAGGATCGGCGGGCGGCATTTGTAAGGGACTGGCTCATTTCTAACGGCGCTCAGGGCGTATATATCGATCCCGCGAAAAACGTATTATTTCCCATCGGGATTACGGAGAACAACCCGATTGCGGTCATCATGGCGCATACGGACGTGGTGTTTCCCGATACCGAAAATTTTGAAGTAACGGAAAAGGACGGCTGTCTGTACGCGCCCGGAATCGGAGACGACACGGCAAATCTCACGGCGCTTCTGATGGCGGCGAAATACGTTTCGGAAAACCGCCTTTCATCGGATACGGGCGTACTGATTGCAGCGAACGCGTGCGAGGAAGGACTTGGAAATCTCAAGGGCAGCCTGCAGATTATGAACGACTTCCGGGGACGCGTAAAAGAGATGATCTCCATCGACGGCGGACTTACGGAAGTGGTAAACAAAGCTGTGGGCTCCGTTCGGATGAAGATCACGGTGCATGCCGAGGGCGGCCATTCCTACGGGGATTTCGGAAATACAAACGCAATTGAACAAATGGCTCAAATCATTACAAGACTTTATCAAAAAACGCCGCCCAATAAAGCGAAGACCACCTACAACGTAGGCGTGATCGAAGGCGGAACGACGGTAAACAGCATCGCAGGCGAATGCTCGGTGTTATATGAATATCGCTCGGAAAACCGCGAATGCCTTCGGGAAATGGACGATTTCTTTCAGGCAGTCATAGAGGGCTTCCGCGCGGAGGGCGTAAATATATCGGTTGAAGTGCTTGGAATGCGCCCATGTACGGGAGATGTAGACGAGAATGCGCTGTGCGATCTCACAAACCGAATGAAACGCATCATGAACCGATATACCGGAAACGACGTCGCGGAGGCCTCCGGCTCTACGGACGCAAACGCCGCGCTGAGTCAGGGCGTCCCCGGCGTGACCATCGGCGCAATCGAAGGCGGCGGCGCGCACACGAGGGGCGAATGGATCAGAACCGATTCCCTTTTGACGGGGCAGAAAATTGCGCTGAACGCAGTTTTATCATATCTTGCATAAAAAGAATCCGCCCGAACGGGGATTTCCCGCCGGGCGGATTCTTTTTATATATCAGTCGTGATGGTGGCAGGGAATCGACATCAGGAAATTCACTTCATCCATAAATGCCCCGAACACCTTCATGGAGTGTTCGTCATCGTCGATGGTGGATTCGGGATGCCACTGAACGCCCAATACGAACTGGCCGGGTTCAGACGCTTCAATACCCTCGATCAGGCCGTCCTTCGACCACGCGTTTGCGATCAGCCCCTCGCCCAATTCGTCCACCGCCTGGTGGTGATAGCTGTTGGTGAGCAGGGTCTTTTCACCCATGATCTTATAAAGGTTCGTTCCTTCCTTGATATCGATATCGTGGAAGAACTTACCGTTTGCATCATCCTGGCGGTGAGAAAAGCCGAACTTCTCCGGAATATCCTGAATCAGCGTGCCGCCGAAGGCAACATTGATCACCTGACAGCCGCGGCATATGCCGAGAATCGGTATTCCCCGCGTTCTCAAAAGCGGGAACATATTCAGCTCGACCCTGTCCCGCTTCTCGTCGATTTCGCCGCAGGCAGGGCTTTTATCCTGTCCGAAATAGAAGGGCGCAACGTCCACGCCGCCGGCAAAAATCACGCCGTCCAGCTGCACGATCATGCCGATCAGCTCATACAGACGAATATTGTCATAATCGATTAAAAATACTTCTCCGCCCAGACGTTCAACCGCCTTTACAATGCCTTCCGGCACATACAGATCAAACGGTTCGGTCTTGCGGCGATAAGGCGTTACGCCGATGACAGGCTTTCTGTCCATACAATCATTCTCCCGTCTTTTGTATTCTTCCGCAGCTCAGCCGCCCCTCCGGGCAAAAGCCGTTCACCGCGCAGCTGGGGCCGAAATATTTAAACAGAGCGCTGAAATCTTCCATCAAGAGCATCAGCATTTCGTTTGCCGATTCCCTTATCTCCCACTGCGCCCTTGTGCAGGTACGAAGCTTTAGAAAATGCAGAAGCTCTCTGGCGTTCATGGATAAAAGAATGTCCACGGTGTTTCCGCTGAGCGCGTAGTAGGCAAGCACGTCGTTTCCAACGCCCATGCTTCTAATGCGGCATGCGCTTTCATAGTTCTCGCGGAAGGCATTTTCATAAATGATCAGCGCCTCAGCGTTTTCCATAATCGTCTTGGGAAGCACGTACGCTCCCTTGAAAAGCGCCCTTTCCACATCCGGTACGATCAGAGACTGCATGCGGTGGCGGGCGAAATGCGTAACGCAGGAGAGAGACACATTTTTGATCATGAATGCGTAATTCAAAAGCTCCAGCTCTCTTGGACGCGCGTCCTTCACGAGCTTTTTCAGTTTGTCATCGCCCGTAAAGCGGTTGGTTGCGTCAAGCGCCGCATTCAGAATCCCTTCGGCATCCGAAGGCGCACCGAAAAGCGCCGCCTCAGTAACCGCTCTATGCGGCATTTCGAGCGTTCCTTCGCTGTCATCCGTATTTACGCGCGAAAAAGCGGGCTTTTCGATATCAGCGGTGCCCGGCAGGATCTCGTTCATCTGCTGATTCAGCATTTCTCCAAGCCTTACAAGCTCCGGATATCGTTTTAAGCGCCCGTAGCGCATCGCCGCAATCACATGCGCAAGCTCGCGGGCGTTGAGCGTCATAAAGAAATTGCTTCTGAAGCAGTAGGGCAAAACAAATCTTGCGTCCTCGCGGGAAATTCCAAGGTCAAGAAGCTTTTTATACGCTTCAAACTTCCCGTCCATATTTCTGCGGAATTCTTCTTCCGCAGCCCCGGAAAGCCCTGCGGGAATGATATACCCGGCTCCCGAGAAATTTACGTACCTTCTTGATTTCACCGTGTACGATGCGAGGCGGAATTCAATCAGGCTCTGCTCCGCAAGCACGCTTACGTCATTAAAGGCGATGGTAAACATCTGGTGCTCGATGATGGTCTTATGCCCCGACGAGAGCACCTTTCCGATCAGCTTTATATCCTTTTCGCCGCCGTCTCCGCGCGATAGCGCCTTGAATGCGCAGCCTTCAAACGTCGATATACGCGCCGCCGCGGCGCACATATTCAGCCCTTTTTCGGAATACGCGACGATTCTCGCTTCACCCTGATTCATTCTCATACCTCCTTCGGAAGGTCCGAAATCCATTTTGCATCATAGAGTGATTTTTGTCAAGCATTTTCTATATATGCTTTTGTGCGGTTCATATGCACATCACTTGTTGACATTTCAACTTCTATGATATATAATCATAAAGTTGATCTTTCAACTTTTAATCGACGGCAATGCCGTCGGCCAAAAAACGCAATTCAGGAGATGAACGAATATGCAAACCCGGATCATTACCGATTCCTCGTGCGATATGCCCGTATCCCTACGAAAGCAAATCGCCTCCGTTCCCTTGACGCTGACATTCGCAGATACGGAATACATCGACGAAGTCACATTAAGCAAACAGAAATTCTATGAAATGCTCATCGAATCGGATGTGCTTCCAAAGACCAGTCAGGCCTCGCCCGACGCGTTTTCCAAAGTATTTTCAAGCGTTCAGCGCGAGGGCGGTCAGGCCGTTGTCATTACGGTGGGCTCCTCCTTTTCAGGCACCAACCAGAGCGCGAATATCGCGGCGAAGGACTATAAGGATATATACATCGTCGACAGCGAATCCGTCTCCATCGGCTGCGGAATACTGGCCGAGTATGCGCTGGGCCTGGCCAAGTCCGGCATGGAAGCATGGGAAATCAAAGCTATTTTAGACAGCGTGAAAAAACGCCTGGTGATCATTGCGCTTCTGGATACGCTTGAGTATCTGAAAAAAGGCGGCAGAATATCAAAAACGGCGGCATTTGCGGGAGGACTTTTGGGAATCAAGCCCGTGATTTCGATGGTGCAGGGCGAAATCCGCATTCTCGGAAAGGCAAGGGGTTCAAAGCACGGAAACAATCTGCTTGTACAGGAAATCGAAAAGACGGGCGGCGTAGATTTCAATATGCCGGTGCTTCTGGGCTATACAGGCATATCCGACGCGCTCCTTATGAAATACATCCGCGACAGCGAATCTCTGTTCAGCGAAAAAGGAGAAGCGCCTGATACAACAATCATCGGAAGCATTATCGGAACGCATGCCGGCCCGGGCGCTATCGCCGCCGCATTTTTTAAGAAAGTCTGAACTATCTGAAACACCCCCGGTAACTTTTATCATTCGGATGTTTTTCTTCGTCGCATGCATAAAAAAGGCTGTAAAACGCCGTTTATACAAAATTTAAAGGGGCGTTCGCTTAACGCCAAAAACCGCCTTCGATGCGTATTTCTTTGTCGAAAGCTGACAAAATCTATCTGTCAAGAGTCAATTCCAAGGAATTCCATGACATAAGCATCACATTTTTTCGTCGTTTTTTTCACATAAAAGCGTTTGATTCCTCTTGATTTCGAATGTAAAGTCACCTATAATGGAAGCTGTTCCCACTGGATGGGCAACCGTCGTCCGACGCCCTGCAGGCGCCGGCAGATAAAGAGTTTCGGCTGCCGCGCACCACATATTGTATTTGAAGGCGAATCGTGATACAATATATACGGTGTCGAGGTCAGTCGTATATTATTCTTATAGGACCAATCATATAGAAATAGGAGTATATGTTTCCCATGATTGACAATATTATCAAGCGCGACGGCCGCAAGGTCGAATTCAACCAGACGAAGATTGCCGACGCCATTCAGAAGGCCTTCGCCGCATCCGGCAGCGCCAAAAACCGCGCAGTAGCGGAAGCGCTCGCACGTCAGGTTATCTCCCGCCTCCTCGCGGATGAGAACATCGGCGTGCCGACCGTAGAAGAGGTTCAGGACGTAGTAGAACGCGTTCTGATCGATAACGGCTATGTCCGTACGGCGAAGAGCTATATACTCTACCGCGCCGAGCGTTCCCGCGTGCGCCAGATGAATACGCGTCTCATGCGCATTTACGACGATATCACCTTCAAAGCCGCACGCGACAGCGATATCAAGCGCGAAAACGCCAACATCAACGGCGATACCGCCATGGGCGCAATGCTGAAATACGGCTCCGAGGGCGCAAAGCAGTTCAACACCATGTTCGTTTTGAAGCCCGATCATGCCAACGCACACAATGAAGGCGACATCCATATTCACGATATGGATTTCTATACCCTCACCACCACCTGCACGCAGATCGACCTTCTGTCCCTGTTCCACAACGGCTTCTCCACCGGTCACGGCGTTCTCCGCGAGCCCAACGACATCGCCAGCTATTCTGCGCTCGCCTGCATCGCCATTCAGGCCAACCAGAACGATCAGCACGGCGGACAGTCCATCGTGAACTTCGATTACTCCATGGCGGAAGGCGTAAAGAAGACCTTCAAAAAGCGCTATATGCAGAATATGGTGCGCGCACTGGAGCTTAAGAAGGATATGGAGAACGCGCAGGAGTTCGTAAAGGCCTGCATGGAAGCGCTGGATGAAAAGGGCGTATGCCCCTCCCTCGAAATGACGGAGGAGTATATGGCCGTTGAAAAGGAAGCGCTGAAGCGGCTGAGTCTTACCGATGAAGAAATCGATACCGTTCAGGCCTTCTCCCACAAGAAAGCCGTTCAGGAGACCGACCGCGCCACCTATCAGGCGATGGAAGCACTGGTTCACAACCTGAATACCATGAACTCCCGCGCCGGCGCGCAGGTTCCCTTCTCCTCGATCAACTACGGCATGGATATGTCTCCCGAGGGACGCATGACCGTAAGAAACCTGCTGCTCGCCACCGAGGCGGGTCTGGGCGGCGGCGAAACGCCGATTTTCCCCATCCAGATTTTCCGCGTAAAGGAAGGCGTAAACTACAATCCCGAAGATAAGAACTATGATCTTTTCAAGCTCGCCATCCGCGTAAGCGCCAAGCGCTTGTTCCCGAACTTCTCGTTCCAGGATGCGCCCTTTAACCTCAGATATTACAAGCCCGGCCATCCCGAGACCGAAATTTCCTACATGGGCTGCCGCACGCGCGTCATCGGCAACCTGTATGACCCCACCCGCGAAATCTCCAACGGCCGCGGAAATCTGTCCTTCACCTCCATCAACCTTCCGCGCATCGCCATCAACGCCAATAAGAACATCGACATGTTCTTCTCCGAGTTAAACCGCATGGTGGATCTCGCGGCGGATCAGCTGCTTGAGCGCTTTGAAATTCAGTGCAAAAAACGCGTGCGCAACTTCCCCTTCCTGATGGGACAGGGCGTTTGGATCGATTCCGATAAGTTGGACTGGGAGGACGAGGTTCGCGAGGTGCTCAAGCACGGCACGCTGTCCATCGGCTTTATCGGTCTTGCCGAAACGCTCAAGTGCCTGATCGGCGAGCATCACGGCGAAAGCGTCCGCGCACAGAACATGGGTCTTGAAATCATCGCCCATATGCGCCACCGCATCGATGAAATCGCCAAGAAGCACGGCTTGAATTTCACGCTGCTGGCAACGCCCGCAGAAGGTCTTTCCGGCCGCTTCGTGCGCCTGGACCGCGAAAAGTACGGCATAATCCCCGGCGTTACCGACCGCGAATATTACACGAACTCCTTCCATATTCCGGTATACTTCCCCATCGGCGCAGCGAAGAAAATCCGTCTGGAAGCCCCCTATCACGAGCTTACGAACGCGGGCCACATTTCCTATGTCGAGCTCGACGGCGACCCGACGCAGAACCTGGAAGCCTTTGAGAAGATCGTTCGCGTGATGAAGGAAAGCGGCATCGGCTACGGCTCCATCAACCATCCCGTCGACCGCGATCCCGTGTGCGGATATAACGGCATCATCGGCGACACCTGCCCCAACTGCGGACGCACCGAGGGCAGCATACAGTTTGAGCGCATCCGCCGCATCACCGGCTACCTGGTGGGCACCATGGATAAGTGGAATAACGCCAAGCGCGCCGAAGAGAGCGACCGCGTAAAGCATAAGGTGGATGAAACATGCTGATCCGCATTGCAGGAATTGAAAACGACTCCATTGTAGACGGGCCGGGCTTTCGCCTGGCCGTCTTTACGCAGGGCTGTCCGCACGCCTGTCCCGGCTGTCATAACCCCGAAACGCATCCCTTTGACGGCGGGAAAATCGCAGACACAGCGGCGATTATACGCGAAATGGAGGATAATCCGCTGCTGGACGGCGTTACGCTGACCGGCGGCGACCCCTTCTGTCAAAGCGAAGCCTCCGCCGAAATCGCCAAAGCCGCCAAAGCGCTCCATCTGAACGTATGGGCGTACAGCGGATGGACGTTCGAGGAGCTCATAAAAAAAAGCCAGACCGATCCCCACGTTCTTGATTTTCTTTCCCATACGGACGTATTGGTCGACGGCCCGTTCATCCTCGAAAAGCGAACGCTGGAACTCCGCTTCAGGGGCTCGAAAAACCAGCGCCTGATCAATGTTCCCGAATCCCTCAAACAAAATCAGGCAATTGAAGTAATTGAATAAACAGGGGCTGCAGAATCGAAGTTTCTGCAGCCGCTTTCTATTTCATTCTTTTATTCCGCCTTTACCCAGAGAAGGCGGGCGCACCTGGGATGATCAAAGGAAAGCGCAAGCCTGTTTTTTCGAATCTCACGCCCGGACAAACGAATACATTTTCCCGTATCCTCGTCCGTGATCGATATAGTTTCATCCTCTTTTACATAGGGAAGCGAAATCTTAATCTCGCTCTCCATGCATCTTTCCTGCCTGAAGGCAAGAAGCACGCCCTCTCTCTTTTCGCTGTCATAATAGCTGTACGCAGTAAAGCCCGTATTTTCCTCTTCGGTATGCCAGGGCGTATGCACGTAGAAATCCTTAAGCAGATAACGGTTCACCTTCTTCCACTCCTTAAGCCCGAAGCGAAGGACGCCGAAATCCTGATCGGGATCCTGTACAAACTGAGAATCCACATTGAGCACGGGCAAATAGCTTGCGCGCCAGATGTATTTATCGCTAAGTCCTACAGGATCCACCTGTCCCTTCTTTTCCTTCGTATTCGCGCCGCAGAAGGGAATCCACTTATTGAAGGAGGAAGACATCGAAAGCCTGATCGACGTGGTTGTGCGGTCGAAATCGCTTCTGAGAAGCGGCACGCCGCGGCGAAGGGATTCCAGATCGTTTCGCCCGCCGCCTGACGCGCACGAGTCCACAAACCCGCAGCCGCCGTAAGAGAGAGTTGCCTGAATGATCTCGTCCCACATTCTGTAGTGCGCGTCGATGAATTTGCACTCGGTAATGCCCTGCCGGTTCCCGCCCTCTATTTCATCCAGATACTTCCAAAGCCCTGCCGGGTCGGAATTGTTGTCCTCGCGGTACATTTCCACTTTGTTTTCCCGGAGGGTATCGATAATCCTGTCGACGGTCCAGCGGTAGCATTCATCGTCTCCGATATTATTGGATATCGCATTTACGCCTTCTCTTCGAATCGCCCATTTTACGTTATATCCGAAATTCTTTGCAAGATTTTCGGGATCCGTCACGCGTTCCGGCTCAAACCACATCAGTGTCTTCATGCCGTTTCGGCGGGCAAACTCCGTAGACTCCAAAAAGGAATCCCCCGGCCATTTGTTTTTATCCAGCGTCCATGTACCTACGCTTCCCCACCAGTCGGTTTCGGGCGACGTGAGATCCGGCGCGATATACCAGCCCGCGTCAAACCAGCGGAAGTCCACCTTCGCATCCTCTTCAAACATCTTTTCAAGGCTTCTTTTCCACGTAAAATGCCGCTCGGAGATGCTGCCGTCGGAATTGGGAATGCCGGTGTCCGACGCCAGACAGCAGGTGGAAAAGGGTGCAAGGGGCGTGTTTTTATTGTCGTACTTCGGAAGATTGCATTCGATAAAGAAGCTGCGCCAATAGTTAACGGCGTAGTTTTCATTCCGAACGGCATACGGCGCGTACACAAACAGCGCCGTTCTGATTTTTTCGCCGCTTTTCAGTATCGTTTTCAGCCCGTTTACGGATGAAGCGGAGAACTCCGTGCTGCATCCGTCAAACACAAAATCCGCTTTCCACGTACCCGCCCAGCCGATGGCAAGCATTGCGCCGCCGTCTGAGCATTCCAAATTGAAATACGGGAAATTGACATGCGTTGCCCGGCCGCTGTTGGACTCAAACGAAGCGGGCATGGCGCCAAGATCGATTGAATACGGGCGGTACCAGTTGGTATGGTCGCCGTATATGCCTGATAAGCGCGCGTTCGCGCCCGGAATATTCAGCTTCGTTTTTACATTCTCAATCAAACCGCTGTCATTATCCGACGGATTTTCAAACCACACCGTCCATTCGCTTGCGCCGTGGGAGGGATAATGGGTAAAGAGAAGCCTTACATGAAGGCTTTCGTCCTTCTTAAAAAGAAAGCTTACGCTTTTTTTGTTGTCCAGCGCTTCTTCTTTTTTATCAATCAATTCGAAATGCTCCGGGGAAAAGCCCTCGTATACGCGGGAATCATACTGAAACGTAAAAGGAAACGACTCCGGATGCAGACTGATCTCCTGATACCATCTGCTTGCCGACGGATATTCATAACGACCGCTCATTTCTTGTCCTCCCGTCCGTATCTCTTACTCACATACCCTTACTCCGCCGCATCATCATTGTCAGGCGCATTCTCTTCAACCTTGTTTATTTCCCCAACCGGCGGCGATTCCCTGCCGCCGATGATAAATGTAAGCGCAGAGTGCAGGTTTTCTATGTGAAACTTCATATTTCCCTTTTCAAATTCGCCGTCCAGCGTCCAGTTGAGCGGCTCCTTGGTCTCAACATCAATGCATTTCGACGAAAGCAGATGAATCGGCGCCTCGTATTTTTTCTGGGTAATGTTTGCAAGCAGCCGGCTCATCTCTATTGCGTTTCTCGGCATATCCACAAGCAGCACTTCAAATTTGCCGTCGTCCAGAAGCACCCTGCTTTTATCGATCGTAAGAATTCCGGCAAGAGAGGTGGTATTGCTGACAGCTCCAAACAAGAATTCACCGGAAAGCTCTTCCGTGTCCGTTTTGATTTTAGCAAACACGCTTTTCAGATTTGCAAGATCCTTAATCCCCTCCAGCAGATATGCAAGATGCCCCAGCACGTTTTTGGTATACTGCGACGTTTCATACGACGCGCGGGTAAATACGCCGAAGGACGCAGTATAGGCAAAATAGCGCTTATTGAAAAGCCCGACATCCAGCGATATCTTTTTCCCTTCGACTACATCCTTTGCCGCCTGCACAAGGTCGCGGGAAAGCGTGAGTGTTGAGGCAAGATCATTGGTCGTACCGCAGGGCAGATATCCCAGCGGCAGCTTTTTATTCAGCGACAAAAGCCCCGTCACGGTTTCATTCAGCGTGCCGTCGCCGCCTGCGCAGACTACGATATCATAATCCTGCGCATGCTGAACGGCAAGCTCGCGCGCATGCCCCGGGTAGAGCGTGCACACAACGGTCGGAAGATACCCGCTTTTGCAGAATACCTCCAATACCTCCGCAAGCTTCTTCCCGATTCGCTTTTGACCTGCCTGAAGATTTGCAATCAAAAGCAGCTTCTTCTCCGAATTCATTTATCTATCCTTTCTGTGCGCTTGAAAACGCTTCAAATCCACAGTTTTTACGGCAATCATCGAAAGAATGAAAATTACAAGCACAATAAACAGGCATCCCGAGCCTTCAAGCCCGATTTCTCCGCCTGTGAGCCAGTTTTCCGACACCGGATATACGCCCGTCAGCCAATCGGGATATCCGAATACGCGGCGGGAAACAAGCGTAAACAGGGAAACAAATATGATCTCCGAAAGCGGATTTTCCGTTTTTTCCATAAGCCGCATAAGCATACCGCCCGCAAGCAGGTGATTTACAAACGCCATCCACGAAAAACCGTAAATCCCCGTCCACAGCACCGCCTGACAGATTCCCGAATACGCATATGCAATATATCGAAACTGCCTGCTCTTAGCCGCCTTTTCCGCCCGATACAGCCCCATACGAACAGAAACTGCCAAAAACACGGCAATTAGTATATCAAGCGCCAAATCAAGCGCCGAGGCCAATTGAATCGGCGCGCGATGCGGGCTCATCCTTACGCTTCCGGCAAGCAGCAAAACGCCCGTGAGCGCAAGCGCCGCCAAAGCGCCCGAAACAGCAGAGAGTACGCATGCGCGAACGGACGCTTTTTTCCATTTGCAGCCCCTTGTCAGTATGGGAATTCCGATTCCGATCGCCATGATAAAGCCGACGGCAAGCGCAATTGAGTAGGACGCATCCGCTATTGACCTCGCCCACACCGGCGCATACGGATAGGTTTTCTCCGTCAGATTCCACGCTTCAAACAGTTCCCCCTGCGCCCACAGCATCAGCACGCGGAAAACATACGCCGTGAAAGCCGAAATAACAGGCAGGAAAAGCGCCGATAAAACGAAGCGTATTTCCTTTTTCATTCCACAACTCCGCGAATGAGCACGGGAAGAACGGGCTTTTCATCGGTAATTTCGATCGCTTTCTCAATAAACGCCTGCGCGCGGGGTACATCGGAAATCGCGCCCACATGCATGGTGACAAGCGTATCGCCTTTTTCCGCATAATCGCCCACGCGCTTTTTCATAACCAAGCCCACCGCAAGATCGATCGCATCCTCTTTGCGTTCGCGTCCCGCGCCGAGCGATTTCGCGGCATAGCCGATCATATCGGTCTGAATACTGCCTACATAGCCGCTCTTATTCGCCTTTATGTCGATCAGCTTTTCAGCCTTCGGAAGCAGCGACGGATCATAAGGCACTCTCGCATCGCCGCCCTGCGCCGCAATCATCTCAGAGAGCTTCTTGAGCCCTTCGCCGTTTCGTATCTTTTCCTCCAATAAGCGTATTCCCTCATCCGCCGTATTTACAATACCGCTCAAACGCAGAATATGCGCGCCCAGCGCCAGCGAAACCTTTTTCAGATCGCCCTCTGCGCCGCCGGAGAGAATCTCAATCGCCTCGTAGACTTCAAGCGCATTTCCGACATAATTTCCCAGCGGCTGATTCATATCGGTAACCAGCGCAGAGAATTTCTTTCCCGTGCGGTTTCCAATATCCACCATCGTCTTTGCAAGCTCCATCGACTTTTCATACGTGTCCATAATTGCGCCGGAACCGGTTTTCACGTCCAGCACGATCACATCCGTACCCGCGGCAATTTTTTTGGACAGTATCGACGAAGTAACCAGCGGCAGACAGTCCACCGTCGCGGTTACATCGCGAAGCGCATACAGCACCTTGTCGGCAGGCGCAAGCGATTTCGTCTGCCCGATGATCGCAAGCCCCTTCTCGTTTACAATTTCGGTAAAGTGCTCTGCGGATATGTTTACGCTGAGCCCCGGAATCGACTCCATCTTGTCCAGCGTGCCGCCCGTAAAGCCCAGTCCGCGCCCGGACATCTTCGCCATTTTTACGCCGCATGCCGCCACCAGCGGCACAAGCACCAGGCTCGTCGTATCGCCTACGCCGCCGGTGGAATGCTTGTCCGCCTTGATTCCGTTGATGGCGCTGAGATCCAGCATATCGCCGGAGGCCGCCATCTCCATCGTCAGATACAGCGTCTCGTCCTTCGTCATGCCGTTTATACATATGGCCATCAGCATCGCACTGATCTGATAATCGGCAAACGAGCCGTCCGTTACGCCTTTTACAAATTCGCGGATTTCTTCTTTGGTAAGCTCTTCGCCGAAGCGTTTTTTGGTAAGAAGCTGCGTGATGCTCATATCGTTATCCCTCCAAACATGTATGAAGCGCCCGATTCCATATTTCCGATTTCTCCTGATACGGCTTTGTATACGCGGGACTGGTAGAAGGCATTCTTAAAACCTTCAAATTGCACCCCTTGGGAAAGGCGTTAAACGCCTGCGTACCGTTTGCCAGCACAACGCGTATCGCGGGATAGCGCAAAAAGAACGCGGCAAAATCGTTGATGCTTCCGTTTTTAATGGCGCTGTCCAAAGATCCCTGACGCTCGCAGGATGCATATACGTCCCAGAGCGCAAGATGGTTATCAAGGATCAGCCGCTTTTTCTCGTCAATCGTCTGCGGCATGGGCCGTTCAAACGCTTCTGATAATATACGCCAGAATGCATTTCGCGGATGCGCATAGTAAAACCCGCACCGCAAAGATTCAACGCTCGGCATACTGCCTACAATCAGTACCCGCGAACCTTCATTCACAACCGGCGGATAGCTTTGAATTCTGCCTTCCATATCAAAATCCGCCTTTCCGAGAATCCTATAGCCGCACTCATCCCCCATGATACTTTATTATAACAAATATTCGCACATCACGCAACAAATCCGCATCTGAAATATACCGGGCAGCACAGGAAATTCGCTTTTGACAATAAAGAGCAGAATAAATGCCCTTTTCAACGCATTCTGCGGGAAAAGGGCATGTAATCCAAAACATATCTAAAAGGCCAACGCAGCAGTTTCAAACCGTTTCTACTCGCGCCGCCTCGCACGCTCTTCCTTTCTCTCCATCGCTTCGTTCCAGATCCGCCTGTCCTCGTCCGTTTCAATCTCAAGCATCGGAACGGGTACCGGCTTTTCGTTTTCATCAAGCGCCACCATCACCAGATACGCGCGGTTGACATGCGCGCGCACGCCGCCGCTCTCGGTAAACGTGTCCACGCGCACCTCCATGCTGGTTCTGCCTGTCCAGGTAATGCGCCCCGTGATCAATACGATGTCGTTTACATGCGCAGGCCCCAAAAACGTAAGATGATCCACGCATGCCGTCGTAACATCGCGCCCGGAATGCCGCCGCGCCGTAACGCCCGCAACCACATCAATCCAAGAAATCAGCCGACCGCCGAACAAACGCCCGGAGCCGTTGATGTGCTCAGGCATTAATATATGCACCTGTTCCGTATAGGAATCCTGCCAGCGCTTTTTCAAAAGAATCCCTCCGTATTGTTTTTTCACATCATACTATGAATTGCGCGCTTTGTAAAGAAGGTTTGAGAAGAGATGGTGCTTTTGCGCGCGTAGGCATACAGATCATTGCAGTTTTCGCACAACCGCCGTCGGTTTTTCAGTGTCTAATGGGTACATATGCAGAATGATTCTATGGAATTAGCGCATATCAATAAACGAACAGGCGCTTTCCCGCCGCGTACGTGCCATCACAGAAAGACTTCGGCGCACATCCCGGGCAGTATCGGGAAGCGGTACGGATGCGGGCGACGCGCTTTCGGAAACGCTGATCTCTTCCTGTCGGAAGGGCGGCAATAGGCTGGTTCGCCGGCAAATCTTCCCTTTTGCCATTTATATTTTTGCAGCGGCCCCAAATAAGCGCTGGAGAGGATATAGCCTTCAAACACGCCTGAAAATCGAAACATAGTTACGAGCCTATTGCCGCGTATTTTTAGGCAACAGGCTCGTAACGGTTGTTTTTATTTTGGCGGGACAGACCCTCTCCGTCCGCTTTTCTGACATTTCCCCCATAGGGAGCGCCGCAAGTCGAATTTCACCGGCGCCGCAGGCGTCCTCACGCCCACCACATGCCGCCGTTGTTTTCAAACATCATGACGCGCTTTAACATATCAATGGCCTTTCCGAGTCCCTCAGGAACGCTCATCAGGCTGTCTTCATGCTCGATGGAGATCATTCCGTCATAGCCTACCATGCGCAGGGCGCTCATGATGTCCTTCCAGACCTCTTCGCTGTGGCCGTAGCCAACGGAGCGGAAGATCCATGCGCGGTTGATTTCGTCGCCGTAATGCTTGGTGTCCAGAACGCCGTTGATCGCGGTATTGATCTCGTCGATCTTGGTATCCTTCGCATGGAAGTAGAAGATCGCGTCGCCCAGATAGCGAATGGCGTTTACGGGATTGATGCCCTGCCAGAACAGGTGGCTGGGATCAAAGTTCGCGCCGATTTCGGGGCCGACAGCATTTCTCAGCTTCATCAGCGTTTCGGGATTGTATACGCAGAAGCCCGGATGCATTTCGAAGGCAATCTTCTTAACGCCGTGCGCACGGACGAATTCAACTTCCTTCTTCCAGTAGGGAATGAGAACCTCGTCCCACTGATACTTGAGAATCTCGGAAAAGTCGTCCGGCCAGGGGCAGGTGACCCAGTTGGGGGTCTTGTCTTCTTTGGAACCGCCGGGGCAGCCGGAGAAGGTGACTACTGTGTCAACGCCCATCTTCTCGGCGAGAAGCACGGCGTTTTCGAAATCCTCGTGGAACTGACGGGCGATTTCGGGGTTGGGATGCACGGCATTTCCATGGGTGGAAAGCGCGGCGATTTCAAGATTGTACTTTTTAAGGGTATTAAGCATCTCGTCAATTTTCTCGGGATGGGCAAGGAAGTCCTTCGCGTCGCAATGCGCCTTTCCGGGGAAGCCGCCGCAGCCGATTTCTACCGCCTGAACGCCCTGGGAGGCGAGATACGCGCAAGCCTGATCAAAGGGTTTGTCCTGAAGAAGTACCGCAAATACGCTGAGTTTCATATTTCATAGTCCTTTCCGAAAATAGTGATTGACATTATTATACACAAAATGCCCTTCAACTTCAACCCTTAGTCTCCGCCCTTTTTGCGGGTCGCCCTTGCATATTTTGAAATCATCTTCCTTTTTTCGCGCGACGCCGCCCGAACATCCTCCACCTGAAGGAGAAGGAAATTGCGAAGCCGGCGTTTATCGAGTATTCCCGCCTCCACCGCTTCTCTCACCTTGCAGCCGGGTTCCGCCTGATGACGGCAGTCCCGGAATCGGCAGCCCTCGGCAAGAAGCGCGATATCTTCGTACACATCCTCCACCCCGCCGGACGACCACAGCGCCATTTCGCGCATACCGGGCGTATCGATGAGTATGATTCCGCCGTCCAGCGCAATCAGCTCTCTGTGCGTGGTCGTATGCCGCCCGCGGGAATCATCCTCGCGTATGGCGTTTACCTTCATTTTTTCGCCGCCCGAAAGGTAGTTCACGAACGACGATTTCCCGACGCCGCTCATACCGATGAGCGCGCTCGTTTGATAGCGCATGAAATCGGCGATTTCCGCCATTCCTTCGCCGGTTACCGTACTTACCGCAAATACCGGCGCGCCGAGCGATATACCCTCCGCCTTTCGTATCAAATCCGCCGGAGAATCGACAAGATCCATTTTGGTAAGCACAATCACCGGCTGACTCCCGCCGGGCAGAACAGCAGCCAGATACCTCTCCAGGCGCGAAAGATTGAAATCCTTGTTCATACTGGTCATGATGAGCGTTAATTCGTTATTGGCGGAAACGACCTGCTCGTAATCGTTGGGCCCCGAAGCCTTTCTCACGATATGCGTTCTTCTGTCAAATATCTCTTCAATCCGCATGCCGCAGGGGATCTCGCTGACACGCACCCAATCGCCGGCGCAAACGCCGCCGAACCTGCCGGGCGCATCCAGGCTTCTTGAAAAATCACATTCCATTTCGCCTTTTTCCGTCATCACGCGCGCTTTATTCAAAAATGCCGCCGTCACTCGACCGATATTTTCCGTGTTCTCATCCGTATCAAAAAACGCTCTGTAGCCGTAGGTATCCAAAATCGTTTTCAATGTCCTTTTCCCCTTTTCTTCGTTCAAATGAGCAATGATTGCGCCGTCCGCCAAAAAAGGGCGCAAAAAATGCCCGACAGCGAATGCCGGGCATATTACATGCTGTGCAGTTCCCTGTTTTTGGCGTATGTTGCTATAGGAATGCCCGAACCACCTTTGCTGCCAACATTAACAACACCTCCAAAAACAATATTTGTAAAGAGTATAGCACACGCTTTACATTCTGTCAACCGTTTTATTCCGTCTCACCGTAGATAAATCTGCGCGTTCTGGGATTTTGGGATGCAAATAATTCCTCCGGCGGCGCATCCTCGATCACGCGCCCGCCTTCCATAAATACCACCCTGTCCGCTACCTCTCTGGCGAACTCCATCTCGTGCGTAACCACGATCATGGTCATTTCCTCTTTGGCAAGATCGCGCATTACTGCAAGTACTTCCTTTGTGAGAAGGGGATCCAGCGCGCTCGTCGGTTCGTCAAAGCACAGAATTTCCGGGTGCATGCAAAGCGCCCTTGCAATCGCCACGCGCTGCGCCTGTCCGCCGGAGAGCTGATAGGGATAATGCTTTTCATGATCCAAAAGACCCACCTTGGAAAGCATATGCCGCGCCTGCAAAATCGCCTTATCCCTGGGCATTTTCAGCACGACCAGCGGTGCTTCGATCAGATTTTCAAGCACGTTTTTGTGCGGAAACAGATTAAACGATTGAAACACCATGCCCATTTTCAGGGTAATCTGCCTGAGTTCGCTGCTCTTGGCATATTCCGCCTTTTTATTCACCGTTCGGCACATGGTAAGCCCGTCCAATTCTATCGTTCCGGAATCCACCTTCTCCAGTTGGTTCAGGCACCGCAAAAATGTAGATTTTCCGCTGCCGGACGGCCCGATCAGCGCCACAACTTCCTTTTTATGCACTTCAAGGGAAACACCGTCCAAAACGGTAAGAGCGCCGAAGCTTTTATGTACATCCTTTGCAATCAGCATTCTATCCCTCCTACCTGTAATAGTTCATACTGCGCTCGATCAGCTTGCAGCCCTGCTCCACAACGCCATTGAATACAAGGAAGAAAATCAGAACCAGTATATACGGCTCGATGCTTGCCAGCGCGCTCACCTGCTTTTCGGCGACGTGCAGAATCGTACGATTGTCAAGGCTTACAGAAATTACCTTGGCAATCGACGTATCCTTGACCAGCGTAACGAATTCATTCGTCAAAGACGGCATGACGGTTTTGAAAATCTGCGGCAGCTGAATTCTGAAAAATGACTGTACGCGCGTCAAGCCGAGCACCTTCGCCGCTTCCCTCTGCCCCTCGTGAATCGACTGTATGCCGCCTCGGAAAATTTCGGCAAAATACGCGGCATAGTTGAGAGAAAACATGTAGACAATGCAGCGGATCGGAAACTGCGAACGCTTGTCGCCAAATATCAGCTGAAGAACCGGCGACCACTCCAGTGATGAAATCAGGAAATACGAAAACAGCAATTGCAGCATCAGGGGCGTTGAACGGATGATGTAGATGTATACGGAAATCGGCGTTCTGAGCACGCGATACTTGGACACCCGCCCCGCCGCCAGCATTATGCCCAGCGGAATCGAAAGCAGTATGGTAAATACGAATATGCGAATGGTGGGCATAATGCCGGTCGCAAGCGTTTTGATCAGATTGAAAAGCGCTTCGGGATCGGTAAAAATTCGAAACTGCAAAAAGTGCACCTCCGTTTTATTGTTTTAAAACGCGAAATGAGCCGCCCATCGGGCGGCCCGAATGAAACAATCAATCCGTTATTCGGCGAGAAGTACAGGCGTGATGATGTCACTGGAGAACCAGTTGGCGGCGATTTCGGCGGCCTTTCCGTCCTTCGCCATTTCAACCAGCGTATCGAATACGGCGGTCTTCAAGGCGACGTCCGCCTTTCTGAAGCCGATACCGTACAGATCGTCGCAGAGGTTGCCGACGCATATCAGCGTATCGTCCTGAAGCTTGCTGAGCTCGTACTGCGCAACGACTTCATCGATCAAAACCGCGTCCACCATGCCGTTTTTCAGGTTCATAATCGCGGTCAGGTATTCGCTCTCGGTGATTACTTCGGCGATGGATGCGTATACATCCTGATAGCCGTAATCGGCGATGGTGAGAACTTCCTCCGCAAAGGAGCCGCCCTGAACGGCTACATACTTACCGGCAAGATCGCTTACCTCCTGAATGCCGGAGTCGACCTTGGTGAGAATCACGATGCAGTTGTTCAGATATGCATCCGTCATGCACATAGATTCCTGACGGGCGGGCGTGATGGACATGCCGTTCCAGATGCAGTCGATGTTGCCGGCGTCCAAGAGTGCTTCCTTCGCCGCCCAGTCGATGGGCTGAAGCTGCAATTCTACGCCGAGGCGGGCGCAGACTTCCTTGGCAAGATCGATATCAAAGCCTACAATGTTTCCGTTTTCGTCGTTAAAGCCCATCGGAGGGAAACTGTCGTCAAGACCCAGAATCAGATAGCCCTTCTCCTGAATGGCTTTTAAGGAATTATCCTCTTCGGCAACGGCAAATGCGGAGAAAACCAGACTCAAAGAAAGAATGAGAACAAATAGCTTTTTCATAGGGAACCCTCCAAACAAATACTTTAGTAAACTAACGTGGTAGGATGATATCACAAAAGTATTCATCTGTCAACTCCTTTTTTCGTAAACTTCTTGTGCTTTTGGAAAAGCTGCGCTATACTATGAATGTAAAAACGAAGGGAGTGAACAATATGGAACTGATTCGCAAAACGCCCGGTGCGCTCGGCATTGAAGCCAGGGGAATACTCGATTTTATCAATGCGCTCGAAGATAAAAAGCTGGGCGTTCAGTCCTTTATGCTCATCCGCCACGGACAGGTGGCAAGTGAAGCATGGTGGAAGCCGTATGCGCCCGAAAAAGTGCATCAGCTGTATTCGCTCAGCAAATCCTTTACATCCACCGCCGTAGGTTTTGCCGTTCAGGAAGGGCTTTTAAACCTTGACGATCCCGTAGTATCGTTTTTTGAGGACCTGCTTCCCGCCGAACCCTGTGAGAATATGAAGAAAATGAAGGTTAGAAACCTTCTTACGATGGGCACCGGACACTCTAAAGAGCCCCGCGTATTTTCAAGCGACACATGGCGCTATAATTTCCTGACGTCCTATATAGATAAGGAGCCCGGAAGCATATTTACCTATAACACGCCCGCCACCTATATGTTAAGCGCCATCGTTCAGAAGGTTACCGGGCAAAAGGTTTTCGACTACTTGACGCCCCGGCTTTTTGAACCGCTGGGCATCAAGGATATCTGGTGGGAGGAATCCCCAGAGGGCATCAACACCGGCGGCTTCGGATTGAACATAAGAACCGAAGACATCGCCCGCTTCGGTTTGTTCCTCTTGCACCGCGGCATGGTTGACGGAAAGCAGCTGCTCAATCCCGAATGGATTGATATGGCAACCTCCAGGCAGATATCAAACGGCGATCCCGAAACCGGAAGCGATTGGTCGCAGGGCTACGGCTTCCAGTTCTGGAGATGCGCGCCCAAGGACGTATACAGAGGCGACGGCGCATTCGGTCAGTACTGCGTAGTAATGCCGAATCAGGATGCCGTGCTTGCCGTGACCAGCGGCTCCAAAGACATCGGTCAGATCTTAAAGGAGGCATGGACGCACCTGCTGCCCGCAATGAAGGACGATGCGCAGGCGGACAACGGTCTTGACGCGCTGAATGACAGAATCAAAACGCTCGAAATTCCGCTTGTCAAAGGCAATAAATCCCATCCCGGTGCAAAGAATGCAGTCTACAAGATTTCGGATAATTTTTTAGGACTTAAAAAGCTCTCCGTACGCTTTCAGGACGGCTCAGTAACGCTCAAAGGAGAATTCTCCGAAAACGCTATGGATTACGCCATGGATTCCGAAACGCCCGCAGGCTACGGCACATGGCTGGAAGGCGGAAAGGCGCTTACGCACACCAGCGCAAGCTACGCATATCAGGAAGACGGAAAAATGCACATGCGCGTGGTATGTGATCACGCGCCGTATATCGCGGAAGTAAAAATGCAAATGTTTGACGACCACATGGTTCTTGAGCTCTCCATGAACGTATCCATGGGCGGTCAGGAAAAATTGCTGCTGATTGGCATAGCGGAGGAATAAGCACATCCGCCGGAATCCAAAGGAGGAAAAAGCATGATCGGTTTTACAACGCCCGCCAAAGCAGGTTTTTCCGAGGAAACCATTTCAAAGTTTCTGAAGGCGCTCAGAAGGCGTGAAATCAATTTCCATTCCATCATCATGCTGAAGGGAAACGATATATTTTTTGAAAAATACCGTGCGCCCTTTACCAAGGACACGCCGCACAGAATGTATTCCGTCACCAAAAGCTTCGTGTCCCTCGCCATCGGCTTTCTGATGGAGGAAGGCAGGCTGAACCTGGATGACGAGATCGTGAATTACTTCCCGGATAAGCAGCCTGAGGATATTCATCCGTACATGCGCAGGCAGACCATACGCAATATGCTGATGATGTCCACCTGCCTGACCGGCGTTAATTGGTTCAGACCCGGCGTTACCGACAGAACCGCGTATTACTTCTCCCACCAGCCCTCGCATCCCGCCGGCACGCTGTTCCAATACGATTCCACGGGCTCGTACGTGCTGGGCGCACTGGTTGAACGGCTCACCGGTATGAAGCTGTTGGATTATCTGAAGGAAAAGCTTTTAAACACACTCGGCGGCTTTGAAAACGCGCACATTCTGGAAGTTCCGGACGGCGGCTCATGGGGCGACAGCGCGCTTCTGTGCACATCCCGCGCGCTCATGAACTGCGCCCGCTTTGTGATGAACGGCGGCGTATGGGAAGGAAAGCGCCTTCTGTCCGAGGAATATCTGCGCCTTGCAACGACGCCGCAGATCAATAACGCCATCGCCGGCGCACCCGGCGTGGTGCTGCACGGCTACGGCTATCAGTTCTGGTGCACAGAGCAGGACGGCTTCGCCTTTAACGGCATGGGCGGACAGTTTGCCATCTGCGTTCCTAAAAAGGATTTTATATTCGTGTGCAACGGCGACACGCAGTACAACGACGCCATGTCCTGCGACGCCATCTTCCGCGCCGTATTCGATATACTGATTCCCGACGAAGAGGACGCGCCGGAAGAAACAAACGCGATCCCGGTCGCGCACGGAGAAGCGCACAGCGATTTTGAAAAGAAGATCAGCGGAAAAACATTCGTCTGCAATGAAAACCCGATGGGAATCACATCCTTTGGTTTCGAATTCTCAAACGGCGGCGGCATTTTTCGCTACGAAAACGCGCAGGGGCCAAAAGCGCTTGCCTTCGGCCTTAAAAATAACGTCTTCGGAAAATTCCCGCAGCTGGGTTATTCCGACGAGCGCGGCAACGTACACGAAATTACAGACTTCATGTACGACTGCGCCGCCTCCGCCGGCTGGCTGCAGGAAAACATGCTCCAGCTTCGCGTTCAGATCATCGATCGCTATTTCGGAAACCTGACCGCTACCTTCGGCTTCCTAAACGAAAACACGGCAGGCGTAAGAATGATAAAAAACGGCGAAGATTTCCTGAACGAATACGACGGCTGGATGGGGGCTGAAGCGAAATAGAATCCATGCTTGAGCGCTTTTTAGAGAATTGAATATGCATCTGCATAAAGCACAGAGCGCTTCGGTATAATCGAAAGAGGCTTAAGCGGAAAACAATTTCTGCTTAAGCCCCTTTTCTATCTGGGTTCTGTGTTGTGCACATTTCGGCGGCGCAGCAATCCTTGCAAACTACGGCTTTTGCGATATGACCGCGTATATTGACGCGCTGTCGGTTGGCCGAACTCGGATGTTATGCAATCTGAGTCCTGTTCTCGGAAACTGGTCGAATACAGTCCATACCATAAAACATATACCGTTGTGCTTGCCATACAAACGGCTACCGATCAATATCCGGCCGCCCTGAAGCTGCGCTCGGTAAGAAAGTATAAACGATCTTTCAGGCATTATCGGCATGCTTGCCGCGCGCAAAGAAACACGGCCGCCGATTCGGTTTTATAAAGACTATAAGGGGCGCAGAAGGCGAAAGCAATGCGGATGAAATATCGGAAAATCCGAAGGCCGAACGGAAATAAGACTCATCCGATGATCCTTCCCATCCGCCTTCCGCAGAAGAACAAGGCTGACACATGGACCGGCAGACGGCTTATACAAAAACGCGCCCGTCTTTACCCCCTCTTCCCCACCACAAACACGCGCACATATACAATCAAAAGACAGGTGATGAGAAAGGCTGTGAATGATACAAATTGGGCGGGATAGAGCTTCATGCCGAAGAGGGTATTCCCGTTTTTCTGAATCAGTTCTACAACGGGGCTCATGAGGCAAGTGGACAGGAAGCCCGCCGCACCGCCCAATGCGCTGCTTACGGCGATTGCGCCCGCACGGCCTGCACCCTTTACATGGTCATAGATCAGATTGCTTACGGCGCTGTTGATGCCGCCCATCGATGCGGCGCTTAAGCAGTAATAGGCGGTAAACAGGATTCTGCCGTTCTCGGGCACGGTAAAGCAGTTTACGAGAAAGCCCGCGCCGGCGATCATAAAGCAAATGGAAACCATGCTGGCGAACGAATGCCTGTCAGCAAAGCGGCCGAGAGCGGGCGACACCGCCATGCGGACGACGGAATAAGCGATGCTGAGTATCGATATGAAGGTCATGGAAAAGCCAAGCTCTTTGATCTGATACGCGCCGTAAAACGGGGTCGCCGCGCAGCTTGCAATGTGCCAGATCACATTTACCATGACGATTTTCACAAACATTCGGTCCTTAAGAAGCGTTTTGAATTTTGCCCTTTCGCCGCCGGCTTCCGCCTTGATTTCGCCCACGGGAATCAGCGAAAACGCATGAAGCGCCATGAGCGCAAACACGGTAATGCTCCCGATTACAAACACCATGCGCGTGTTTCCCGCGCTTTCCATTCGGTCGATCACATTACCGGCAATAAACGTAAATATCATGCCGCCGAGCAGCGAAACCATTTCCTTTTTCGCCGTATAAATGCCCCTTGCGCGGTCGGAAACAAACGAAATCAGCCAGCCGGATTTCTGCGGGACGGCCAAGTTGGAAACGATATAGGCGGATACAAAGCAAACCAGAAACAGCGCCGTTTTAGCGGCTGAAGGCAGAGAGAACACCGGGATCAGGTAAACGATCGCAAACAAAAGCTGGTTTACAAGCATCATTGCGATCACCGGCTTTTTTACGCCCTTCTGTTTTCGGAAAACGAATATGGAGCCCAATTGGAAAAGACAGCCCAGCGATACAAAGGACGAGAGTATGCCGGTCAGGCTGTCCGAAAAGCCGAGCGCGGAGGTAATTCTGGCAAGATACGCGCCCGTTACCAGTATCGATATAAAATACTCCAGCGCCGCTTCAATAATACCGAAAAGGCGCCCTTTTTCATTTCTGTCCCATTCCCGCTTCATATCATCATATCCTTTGTTAGCATATCATGTGCGTAGTCGATTATACACGCGCTCATACCTCCGGTCAATTGAAAAAGCGGTCTTCATTTAAAATTGACCGAACTTTTCATAAATCGAGCGCTTCCAACCGCCCGGGAATGTGATATTATTATATACATCATATGGAATCTCGGATGGTGCGGAATATGAACGAGCTGATATTTACTTGGAATACGGTGTCTCCCCTGCTTCTTTTGATGGCTTGCGGCTTCATCGCCAAGCGGACGGGACTCCTTACGGATTTACTCGTCAAGGGGATCAACCAGCTGGTCTTCAGAATTTTTCTGCCGATCAATCTTTTTTGCAGCATACTGAATATGCCGGACGATCTGTCGTTTTCGGGGCTCATATTCATACTCGTGCCCGCAGGTTTGATTTTTGTATTCTTAAGCGGCTTTCTCATCATTCCCCGAATCGAAAAGGATCCCAAGAAGATCGGCGCAATGATTCAAGCCATCGGCAGAAGCAATTATGCGATATTCGGAATTCCGCTGGTAAACATGCTCTTTCCGGGACAGGATACGTCTCTGGCCTCTTTGATGGTAGTGGTCACCGTTCCCATCTACAACGTGCTTTCGGTAATCGCGCTTTCCGTGTATTCGGGAAGCAAGGTGAGCGCGAAAAGGATCCTTCTCAACATCATCAAAAATCCTTTGATCATCAGCGTGCTGTCGGGCTTTGTATTCTGGCTGATCGATTTTGCACCGCCAAAATTTTTGGATACCACTCTTACGGATCTTTCCAAAATAGCAACGCCGCTTGCGCTTTTCACGCTCGGCGGCTCCATCCGCTTAACCAGCACCCGCAAGCATATCAAACAGCTTTCCATCGGCGTACTCGGAAAGATCGTCGTATCGCCTCTTCTGTTCGTATCCCTATCGGCGCTTTTGGGTCTTCGCGGCGTAGCGCTCATCTGCGTATTCATCGCCTTCGGCGCACCGACCGCCGTGTCCTCCTACCCCATGGCGCAGTAGATGGGCGCGGACGGAGAACTTGCGGCGGAGCAGGTGGCGCTTTCAAGTGCATTTTCCATACTCACGACATTCCTGTTTGTGTTCGCGCTTAAGAGCCTTCAGCTGATATAGGGGCGCTTGAACGGATCAAAAAAGGACGCCGGAAGCTTTGTCCGTGCGTCCTTTTTTGATTTGCGCAGGTTCTTACCGCCGATCATCCGTATTTTTCGCTTCCACCGTTCGCTTGTGCCGAGCTTCTTCCCGATATCGTTCACAAGCCCGCGTCCATTGAAAATCAAACCGCTTACGATCCCGTCAGCCGCATTAGTCCCCTTCTTCATCAGTAATGCGGCGAGGAAGAAGCCGCCCTCTCAAAAATCTCTTTGGGCCGCTCTCTTCAAAAAAAAGCAAATTTTCTGCTCATCCCCCGAATCAACCCTTCCGCAAAAAAACGCGCCCATGCGCATATTCGCGCACGGACGCGTTCTTTTTATGATGCCCTTTATTCGCCGCCCTTAATGCGGATGCCGTAGATTCTTTCGCTTCTTACGCCGACGACGATCATGTCGTCAAATACCACGGGGCTGCCTTCGATATTACTGTCAAGATCCACCGAGCACACCACTTCGCCGGTCAGGCCGTCGTGCAGGCGGAGCATGCCGCTGGAGGAGCCCAGGAGCACGTATCCCTTTCCGGAGGGCGTATACAGGCAGGTGGGCGACGACCAGCCATAGTACTTCTGTTCATGCTCCCAAACGATTTCGCCGGTCGACTTGTCAAGCGCATACAGCATAGCGCCGGTGTCCTCCGTGCGGGCTACATGGAAGTAGATGAGGTTTGAAAGCTCGCCTTTTCCGATGGCGGGCGTTGCAAAGCTTCCGCCGCCGTTTTCATTGCTCTGATGAATCTTATCGGAATCCGTCTTCCAGATCAGTTCACCCGTCAGCGCGTTTAATTTAAACATCTGGCTCGTTCCGCGCTTTCCGCGAAGATCGAGTTCGTTTGCACCGTACAGGGCAACGCTTCCGTCCGCTTCTACCTCGATTACGAGCGACGCGTCGATATCGTCCTGTGTATAATAGCTCCAGACGATTTCAAGCGTATTCAAATCCACGCACTGAATCATGCCGATATTCGTTCCGAAATACGCGTAATTGTTGTAAATCGCGAGCGAGTTTTCGGAGCCAAGATCGTTTTCCGAGGTTTCCTTGCCGTCGATATACTGCTTGTATACATACCGATCCACCACGGGATCAAGCGAAACGGAATCCTCCGTAAGCGTTGTATTCAGCTTGACCGAATATACTACGCCGTTCTCGCCCGCCGTGATCATGGTATCAGTTTCGGCATCGACCAGAGGCGCGCAGTCAAACGCACGCCAGGGGCGATAGGCAAATTCGTCCTTGCCGTTAATGGAGAACAGCAGCGACTGATCGAAAAGGCTCCAGATGCGGGTAGCGCATTCGTTCTTTTCGCCTTCAATAATGTAAATGCCCTGTCCGCAGTACAGAAGCGGGTAGCCTCTGGGGTCGATCGACACACTGCCCTTGATGGGCGCTTTGATATTGATCGCTTCTCTGGTCTCCTCGCCGTCCTCTATGTCCAGGAAGTAGATTCGTCCGTCGAGCGTGCCGTAGATTACCTCGACCAGACCCTCCTTCTCTTTCTTTTCATCGATGATATTCATCTTCTGAACGAGATCCTTCGGCCAGCGAACCGCGCTCGCCTGTCCCGTCCAGCCGACGCCTGACCATCCGTCAAGGCTTCGGATTTTTTTCGACCATACGACGGAAAGCTTTTCGGGATTCTCCGGAATCACGCCGTACGCCGCGCCGTCGCGGTAGTTGTTGCCGCGGAATGTGGTTACGCCTTCCAGCTCGGAATACTGCGAAGACGGACTCATATGAATTTCATCCTCTACCCTGTATTCACTCGTCTCTACGCCGTCTTTGTATACCACAGGCACAATATAGGGATTGGCCAAAGACGGGTCGGGATTGGGCGAAGCCGTCTGATAGTACAGCGATTCCTCAACGCCGTCTATATACACAGGCGCCGGGGTAGGCGTGGGCGTAGGCGTCGGCGTGGGCGTAGGCGTCGGGGTGGGCGTTGCCGTCGGCGTGGCCGTTGGCAGCAGAAGCCCTGTAATATCCGTGCCTGTCGCCTTCATAATGCCAAGGATCAATAAAAGTACAATAAGTACGGCGATAACCGCCTTTACTGCGCCGAAAATCAAGCGGAAATTCGCATGTCTTTTTGTCATGCGCTTTTTCCAGCGGCGATACCGCTTGGAAAGCGTCAGCTTTTTCTTTTTAGATTTCGCGTTAGAAGATGCTTTTGCCTTCGAATTTGCGCCAGCGCTTCTCTTCCCGGTTTTTTTCTTATTCTGTTCATTGATAGCTGCCATTTATGTATCAATCCTTTGTTTTTGCAATACTCCCACCAATATACTAAATTATATCGGCAAAGCGGCATACGGTCAAGGCATGTTTCGTGAAGAAGCACAAAAAAGGAACCGTCCCGGAAACAGATTCCGAAACAGCTCCTTTTTCATTTCATCGCCTTTCAATATTCATACGCCCAAATCAGCGTATTGTCAAGCGCGTACAGCTCCATCCCATGATCATTTTCCAAAAGTACATATCCGTCTTTCGGCACGGACAGTTCTGCATCCGAAAGCGGGATGACTTCTTTTCCTGTATCATCAATCACGCCGGTCAAAATTGTATGTTCGATTCTGTCCTTGAAGCGGCAAACGGAGTAGTAGCCTGTACCGTCAAAAGTGAAAATCGGGCTTATATTCAGATATTCCTCGGAAAGCGGATTCCCGTTTTCGTCTGCCAAATAAGCGGTTTCGTATTCGCCGTTTGTTTCGCAAACGATCAGATTGCCGTTTTCGCCCTGTATCACAAATCCGTCTTTATTCAGTCTCATTATTTCTCTGCCGTCATTATCGATTACGCATACAAATTCAGGCGCGTACACAAAGAGCCTGCTGCCTCCGGAGGAAACATATGCGCCGTACAGTTCGTAATCAAGCGTAAACCGGATTTCAAAGGTATTTCGGTCATATGCGGTCACGCCGTCTCTGTAATCTACCGCAAGGATGATTTCACCGTTTCCGATATCGATAAAATCATACCGGGGCGTGATTTTCCAGTTGCCGGCGGTATCGATCACGCCGCTTCCGGAATCCAGCGTCGCGACGGCATAGTCGTTTTCAAAGCTGCCTGCATATGCATACTGCGCGCGGATTTTCCACTGCCCATCCGCATTCAGATAGCCGTATCGGCCATTTTCCGCAGAAAGCGCCGGAGAAAGACCGTTTTCAAAATCCGAAAGGAATGAAGAAACCTTAACGCCCGTGGGCGACACATAGCCCGTATTATCGATTCTATAAAGGCCATCGGCATAATCGTCCCAGATATCGGTTCTGAGCGCCAGATATTCGCCCTCGCCGTTGGGAACGATCCACGTATATTCGAAAGCAACGATTTCATGAAGCTCCGGATCCAGAACTCCGTATTTTCCGCTCTTCAGGCACAGAATCCGTCCGTCCTTTAATATATCAAACGAAGAATACAAAGCCTGCGTAAGCGCTTCTCCCTTTTCATTCATAAGCAGATAACGTCCCGTATCGGGATCACGCGCGGCGTAGAGCTTGTCTTCCATCACGCATTCAATATCTGCATATTGTCCCGGCTTTACGATCACTTCGCCCTCTTCCGAGATCAGCGCAGCATACGCGCCCGATACCGCAATCGAAGCATGCGCAGGCACGCAAAACAGGAAAAATGCCAATACACAGGTCCAAATTTTCAGCGTTCTTTTCATACCTTCGTCCACCTCCTACATCATGAAATCGAAAAGGCTTACCTGACTGGTCGCGGGAATATCGTTAAGACATCCGGCCGCGCCCAGAATTTCCACGACGGATTTGCCAACCTTTCTTCGAACCATATCCTCGCGGGAGATGAATTTCCCCTCCTCGCGAATCTGCGCAAGGTTGATGGCGGCGTTTTTGCCAAGCCCCGGCAGGGAAGACAGCGGCGGACGGATATGCGTGTCATCCACCAGTATAAATTTCTCAGGATCGGAGAGATACAAATCGATGGGCAGCAGCGTGATTCCTCTTAAGTTCATTTCAACCAGTGATTCCAAAAGGGTGTATTCGCCGTCGTTTCTCTCTCTTTCCGATTTTTCCATGTTCTCGATTTCCTCCATACGCCCGCGAAGCTGCGATACGGAGCAGATCATGGTCGCGCCATTAAAATCCTCTTCGTTTCGCCACAGGAAGCAGGTGTAATATGCGCCCGGATAAAACACCTTGAAATACGCGATTCGAAGCGCCATCGTTACATACGCCACGGCGTGCGCCTTCGGGAACATGTATTCAATTTTCCGGCATGCGCCGATAAACCAGTCGGGCGTGCCCGCATTCTGCATGGCCTCCAGCATATCCGGCTTCAAATCGCCGCCTTTGGCGATCGCGCCCTTGCCCTTTCGAACGAATTCCATAATGGTAAACGCCATTTTAGGCTCAACGCCGTAATCCATCAGCTGGTTCATGATATCGTCGCGCGTGCAGATGGCATGCTTAAGGTCGGTAAGTCCGGCTTTGAGTATCTCCTGAATATTTCCAAGCCACACGGCCGTACCGTGCGAAAGGCCGGAAATTCGAATCAGCTCTTCCATGGAGCTTGGGCGCGTATCCACCAGCATACCGCGTACAAAGCGCGTGCCGAACTCCGGAACGCCAAGTGTTCCCGTGGGAACGCCCAGTTCCTCTTCCGTAAGCCCAAGCGCCTTGGGGCTTGAAAACAGCGATATGATTTTAGAGAATACATCCGGATCGTTAAGCGGCACGTCCTGCGGCTTGATTCCGGTAAGATCCTGAAGATTTCGAAGCATTGTGGGATCATCGTGTCCCAGTATATCGAGCTTTACAAGCACGTCGTGCATCGATGTAAAGTCGTAATGGGTGGTAACGGTATCCGTCGTCATATCATCCGCCGGGTGCTGAATCGCGGTAAACTGATAGATTTCATAGCCCTTGGGCAATACGACCATGCCGGCGGGATGCTGGCCGGTCGTGCGCTTAACGCCCGTAATGCCGCGCGCAAGGCGTTCCTTTTCGGCCTGCGTATAGTTTAAATTCCGCTCCTCGGCATACTTTAGCACATAGCCGTATGCCGTCTTGTCCGCAACCGTACCCATTGTTCCCGCACGGAAAACGTTCTCAGCGCCGAAGAGTTCCTTTACATAGGCATGCGCGCGCGGCTGGTATACGCCGGAGAAGTTGAGATCGATATCGGGAACCTTATCGCCTTTAAATCCCAGGAATACTTCAAAGGGAATGTTGAAGCCATCCTTATTCATAAGCGTTCCGCATTCCGGACAGATCTTCGGGGGAAGGTCGAGCCCGCAGGTGTACTGCTTGGGCACGTCAAATTCGTAATGCTTGCATTTCGGGCACGCGTAATACGGCGCAAGCGCGTCTACCTCGGTGATTCCGGCAAGCTTCGCCACAAACGACGAGCCGACCGAGCCGCGTGAGCCAACGATATAGCCGTCGGAGAGCGATTTTGCAACCAGCTTGACCGCGATCATGTAAAGCGTCGAAAATCCATAGCCGCAGATGGAGCCAAGCTCCTTGTCAAGCCTCGCCTGTACGATATCGGGAAGCGGATCTCCGAAAATTTCCCGCGCCTTGCAATTACACATATCGCGCAGATTCTGCTCCGCATCTTCCCACAAAGGCTGGAATGTATCGCCGCCGTCGGGCGCTTTCATGAACAGATCCTTGATATGCTCGACCCTGTCCGCAATCTCATTCGGCGCTTTCACGACAACGTTGTACGCCTCTTCCTTCCCGAGATACTCAAACTCTTTAAGCATATCGTCCGTGGTTCTGAAATACAGGGGCGGCTGATGATCCGCATCCTCAAAGCCCTTTGTCGCCATCAGAATCGCGCGGTAAATCGCGTCCTTCGGATCCTTAAAATGCACGTCTCCCGTCGCCACAACGGGCTTATTGAGCTTTCTTCCAAGCTCCACTATGTGCCTGTTGATATCCTTAAGCGCTTCCTCGTCCTTTACAAGCCCCTCGCGCAGAAGAAATTCGTTGTTGCCGAGCGGCTGAATTTCGAGATAATCATAAAAATCCGCAATCTTTTCAAGCTCTTCCTCGCTCTTTCCGGCAAGGATCGCCCGATACAGTTCGCCCGCTTCGCACGCGCTTCCCACCAGCACATCCTTTCGGTTTTTCTGAATAAGGCCCCTGGGCATGCGCGGCGTTCTGTGGAAGTATTTCAAATGCGCGTCGCTGATCATGCGGTTCAGGTTTGTCATGCCCTCGCGGGATGTGGCAAGCAGTATGATATGCCGGCTGTCTCCGCCCGCATCGGTGGCAAAGTAGCCGTTAAGGTCGCTAAGGTACTTAAACGGCTTCTCCTCCTGCATAGCGGCGATGGTTTTTATAAGCACTTCGCCCGTCGCCCTCGCGTCGTGTACGGCGCGGTGCGCGTTTGCAAGCGATACGCCGAGCGCCTTGCAAAGCTGACCCAGCTTATGGCTCTTCATCGATTTATAGAAATTCCGGCTGACGGCCAAAGTATCCAGTATCGGATAGTTGAACGGAATCCCCGCATCCTTAAAGGCGCGCTTGAAAAACGCCATATCAAAAGAAGCGTTGTGCGCCACAAGCACGCAGCCGTCGATAAAGCGGGCAAACTCTCCGATTACCTGATCGATCGTAGGCATGCCGCGAACCATGGCGGCATTGATGCCGGTCAGCTGCGTAACCTTTTCGGGAATGGCGCATTCGGGGTCGATGAGCTGTGAAAACTCGGCAACCTCCCGTCCGTCTTCAATGCGCACCGCGCCGATTTCCGTAATCTTGTCGCTTCCGGTATTCAAACCCGTGGTCTCAACATCCAAAACCACGTATTTAATACCCTTCATTTCCCGTGCATCCGCATTCTGAACGATTTCGGGGCTGTCCTCAATCAGATAGCCCTCGCAGCCGGGGATCAGCTTGATGCCCGCCTTTTTCGCCGCGCCGAACGCTTCGGGGTACGCCTGCACAACGCCATGATCGGTGATGGCGATGGCGGGATGCCCCCACGCTGCCGCCTGCTTGATCAGATCCGTGGGCGATGTGCATGCATCCATCGCGCTCATCTGCGTATGCAGATGAAGCTCCACGCGCTTTTCCTTCGCATGATCCTTTCTGACAGGCTTCTGCGCAGGCACGATGTCGTCGGCAAAGAGCATATACATTTTTCGGAAGTCATCGTATTTATACTCGCCGCGTACTTTCAGCCACAGGCCTTCCTTCACAAACTCCCTCGCGCCCTCGATCTGCTTTTCAAGAGACACGCCGAATTTGCCGCGCTTGGGCTGCAAAAACGCTTTGCACTCCACGCTTCCGTCGTAATCGGTGAGCGTGAAGGTGAGAATCTTTCTCTCGCTGTTTTTGGTGTCGCGCATCTCCGTCTTTACGACTTCGCCCATCAGCGCCAGGCGTCCCGCTTCCTCCGTAAGCTCGCTCATCGAAATGATGGGATCGGAAAACGCCTGTCCGCGAACCACATCCCTCGGGCCTTCATCTGCGGCTTCCTCCGGCGCTTCGCGGTTTTCCATTGCTTCCTGCGCAAGGCGGATATCCTCCTCGCGCCGCTTCTCGGCGATGCGCTTCATGCGCTCCTCTTCTCCGCCCGATACGCCGAAGCGAACCGTAAGCTCGATATCGAAAAGGTTTTTCATTTCCTTTTCGATCATCCTGTCAATGCCTCTCATGCGCAGAAACTCCGCGCCCTCCTTGGCGACTACGAAGATCGTAAGGGCTGCGCCTTCCAGCTTCCACTGACTGTCGTTCCACGTAAGATACGGCATGGAACCGGGACTTTCATACATGATTTTTTCAAGGATCACGTCCCGATATTTTTCAATATCCTCTAAAACTTCTTCTCTGAGCGAAGGATAGCGAAATGAAACCGACATCGGCATACCGGGAAAGCCCGTTTTCATGGCTTTTTCGACAATCTTCTTTTCGCGCGTATTCAAAATGCGGGATACGCAGAAAAACGCGCGCATCCCGCCCGTTGAACGCGAAACCGTCACCCGATCCAGCGTAAGCGACCGGGTAAGTGACGCGTCGACCCCACTTAAAAGCTGTGTCCAAACTTCGCTCATATGTTCCTCTTATTTGTATCTATTTCGAATTTCTTCAATCAGCGCCAACGCAAGATCGCCCTTTACGCTTCTCGCGCTTTCGCCTTTAATAAACAGCGCGCCGCCGTCTTTTCCGCCCGCCACGCCGATATCCGCTTCCCTCGCTTCGCCCGGGCCGTTTACAATGCAGCCCATCACAGCGACCGTAATCGGAGATTTGATGTCCTTGGTCGCTTCCTTCACGCGATCCGCTATATCGCCTACGGGAATACAGGTGCGCCCGCAGGTGGGACAGGATACGATATTCACGCCTTCTCTTCTGACGCCGGCGGCTTTTAAAATATCCTTTGCCGCGTACACCTCGTTTACGGGATCGCCCGTGAGCGACACGCGGATGGTATCCCCGATGCCGTCCAAAAGCAGGCTTCCGATGCCGATGGCGCTTTTGATATTGCCCATGCCGGGCGTACCGGCTTCCGTCACGCCGATATGCAGGGGATAGTCGCACATTTTCGATGCAATGCGATTTGCTTCCACCGTTTCCTTTACGCCGGAGGATTTGATGGACAGCGCCATATCGTAAAAGCCGTATTTTTCAAGCATTTTCGCGTGATTGAGCGCGCTCTCGACCAGTCCCTCGGGCGTGGGGCCTGCGTACTTTTTCAGAATCTCCTTTTCCACCGAACCGCTGTTCACGCCGATTCTGACCGGCACATGATGCATCTTCAGCGCGTCCGCCAGTTCTTTGACGTTTACCTCCCCGCCAATGTTTCCGGGATTGATGCGAACCTTTGAAATTCCGTTTTCAAGCGACTTGATCGCAAGCTTATGATTGAAATGGATATCCGCAACCAGCGGAACCGGGCTCTTTGAAACGAGCTCTTTTACCGCCTCCGCGCACGCATCGTCATACACGCTCACGCGCACGATCTCGCAGCCCGCCTCATACAGCCTCTGAATCTGAGAAAGCGTAGCATCCGTATCGCGTGTATCGGTATTGGTCATGCTCTGTATGGAAACAGGTGCGCCGCCGCCCATCGGAACGCAGCCCACCATCAGTCTTCTGGTGCTCATATGTTTAAACCCTCCGAACCCTTGGAAGTATTGCATCCTTCGCTTCTTTTCGGTTGAGCCCGAACGCATTCACCATTCCCATGGCTTCTTCAAACGAAGGATTGTCTGTCACATCCTCAGCCGTATGCGCGTCCACGCCGAATACCACCGTATTCCCAACCTCGCCCGCAATCTTCCAGAAAACGGGATTGGGATAAATTCGTTTGGTTCTGATGCCCAAAAGGTTGATTTCAAGGGGAATATCGTTTTTCTTCGCGCACAAGCAGAGTTCCCGCATGTGCTTTATATATCCCTCCTCGCTTCCGGAAAACGCGAATACGTCCGGATGCGCAAGACAGGAAAACGCGCCGGTTTCCATACCCCGGCAAACCTGCGTTACATACTTTTTGAGCCTTTCTTCATCGTCCGAGCCCGCAAGCGAACCCCTTCTGTCATCCAGCTCGTTCCCGATAAAATGCTGTCCCTGAATCAGATACTCAATCGGATACGGCTCGATCAGGCGCAAAAACGCATCGAAAAAGCGCGGATAGTATTCCGCCTCCAGTCCAAGATGAATCTCGATATCGTTTTTATATTCGTCCTTCAGATCCAAAATCGTTTTGCAGTAGTCCTCAAGCGCCTCCGGGCGCATGCGGAAGGTGGAATAATAATCCCCTTCAAATACATACGGCGCGTGATCGGAAAATCCGAGCACGCGAAAGCCGCCCTTGATGGCGTTTTCAATGTACTCGCGCTCCGTACCCTCTGCATGGCGGCAGCGCGTGGTATGCGTATGGAAATTGCTGATCAGCATGGTTTTCCCTTCATTCATCTGTATTTTATATCAGGAAATCAGATTCGAAATATCCGAAACCGTAATTACGATCATCAGAACGATCAAAAGGCCAAACCCGATCAAGTGAATGATCGCTTCCTTTTCGCGCGGGAAGGGCTTTCTGAAAATACCCTCGTAGATCAAAAACAGAATCCGTCCGCCGTCCAGCGCAGGAAGCGGCAGAAGGTTCATGATGCCGAGGTTCAGGGAAATTACGAAAAACCAATATACGATCATATAAAGGCCGTCCGAAAAACGGGAGCTGAAGCCGGTTATCAGGTCCGTGGACATGGTGGACACAATGCCGACCGCGCCGGTGACTGCGCCCTGTTCTACGCCCTGCCCCCGGAACAGCCTCACAACAAGATCCTTTAAGAATACCACCGTCTCCACGACCGTGCGCCCCATCAGTTCAAATGCCTCGGGAATGGCCGTGATCACATTGCAGTCATAGGTTTCATAGCCCGAATAGAACGCGACGCCGATCATCTTTTTTCCGTATTCCGCGTCATATCGGGGCGCAAGCGAAATCTCCGCTGCTTCGCCGTTTCTGTCAATCGTAAGAAGAACGCTTTCGCCCTCCTCCAAAGACGCGATAATCGTCTGAAGGCGGGTAACGCCCTCTTCATCCTGCGAAATCGCTTCGCCGTCCGCGTGCGTAATGATATCGTCCACCATCAGCCCCGCTTCATATGCGGGCATTCCCTCCTCCACCAGTCCCAGCTGCGGAACGGTATAGGAGGAATAGGGATTGATGATAAACCCGCCCGCGATCAATATAACGGCGGTGATCAGTGCAAGCAGAAAATTAAAAAGCGGGCCGGAAAGCACGGTCAAAAAGCGTTTCCAAACGGGTTGATTGTTCATCGCCCTCGGATCTTCGCTTTTTTCATCCTCGCCTACAAAGCTGCAGTAGCCGCCGAGGGGGATTGCGCGAAGCGAATACTTCGTTCCGTTTCTCTCCCATCCGAAAATCTTCGGGCCCATGCCCACCGCAAACTCGATAACGCCGATGCCGCTCTTTTTGCCCACAATAAAATGACCGAATTCATGAACCGTGATAATAACGCCCAGCACTACAAGCGCCAAAAGAACCGAAAAAAACGTTGCCATGGATATCCTCCAAAAATTATGCGAAAAATAAAATCCACCAAATGCTATACGCCCGCAAGATAGCGCCTTGCAAGCGCACGCGCCTTCATATCCGCCTCAAATACATCCTCAACCGATGAAACGACGGTCGTTTTTGCGTTGTCAAGCGCGTACCGAACAGCCCTTGGGATCAGGACGAACCGGATTTCGCCCCGTAAAAACGCGCCTACCGCCTCTTCATTTGCGCCGTTCAGCGTAATCGGCGCGCTGTTTCCCTCCTTCAGCGCCTCGTATGCATAGGAAAGCGCGGGAAAACGCTCCGTGTCCGGCTCCAAAAACGTAAGGCTGCCGATTTTGGCAAAATCCAGACGCTTTGCACCGTAATCAATCCTTTCGGGATCACCCATCGCGTAGCCGATCGGCCCGCGCATGTCCGGCTCGCCCAGCTGCGCAAGGCACGCGCCGTCAGAAAACTCCACCATCGAATGAATAATCGACTGCGGATGAACAATCACGTCAATCTTTTCAGCCGGCATATTGAACAAATGATGCGCTTCTATCACTTCCAGTCCCTTATTCATAAGGGACGCGCAGTCGACCGTGATTTTTCCGCCCATTTTCCACGTGGGATGCTTCAGAACGTCCGAAACCGACGCGTTTTCAATCTCGTCCTTTGAAAAGGATCTAAGCGCCCCGCCGGAACAGGTGAGTATGATTCTCTCCGGCACATTTCCCATCGCCCTTCTCAAGCACTGGAAAATGGCGCTGTGCTCGCTGTCTACGGGCAGTATCTCCTTATTCAGCCTTTTCGCCTTTTCCATGACCAGCTTTCCGCCCGTAACCAGCGCTTCCTTATTGGCAAGAAGCACTCGCTTGCACACGTCAAGCGCCGCAAGCACATTTTTAAGTCCCGCGATACCGACCACGGCGCAAAGCGCGTCGTCGGGCTTTGTATACATAATCGCATCCTCGGAAGATGTTTCGCCGAAAAACCACTGAATCGAACGAAGATCCTCGGGGATAAACTCCGGCTTTTCTATGAGCGCGCATGCATCCGGCTTGAATTCACGCGCCAAACGGAAAAGACCCTCGGCGTCCGAACGCGCAGAAAGCGCTGCGGCGCGGAATCTCTCCGGATATCTTCTGATAATGTCCATGGTCTGCGTACCGATTGAGCCGGTCGCGCCCAGAACCGCTATACTTCTCATTTATCCTTCACCTTGCCAAAACGCCTATCCCTTGATGCATACTCGTGTAAATCCTTAATCAATTCATCGCGGTTGTAATCCGGCCAGTACACGGGACTAAATATAATCTCCGCATACCACGTCTGCCACAAAAGGAAGTTTGACAGCCGCTTTTCTCCGCTCGTCCGGATGAGCAGGTCTACATCCTTGTCGTCCTTCGTATAGGTTTCAAGGCTGAAGGTTTCAACCGAAATATCATCCGGCTTCATTTCGCCCTTCACGCATTTTTCGGAAAGCGCCCGCGCGGCGCGGATGATCTCCATGCGTCCGCCGTAATTGAGCGCGATATTGAGTTTCAGCCCCTTGTTGTCCTTGGTGCGCTCCTGTGCGGTGATCAGCGCCTGCCGCTGCTCGTCCGGAAACGCATCGAGGTCTCCCAGAATCCGGATCCGAACGCCCTTTTCCATGAGCTCGTCGATCTCGGAGAGGAAATATTTTGTGATCAGCTTCATAAGCGTCTGAACCTCGTCCGCCGGACGATTCCAGTTCTCGGTGGAAAAGGCGTAAATGCTCATGATTTCAATTTTAAATTCGTCGCATGCGCGGATGATCTCACGAAGCGCCTCCGTGCCCGCCGCATGTCCGGCGCTTCTGGGAAGCGAGCGCTTCTTCGCCCATCTCCCGTTTCCGTCCATGATGAACGCGATATGCCTGGGTCTTTTTTCTGCCGGCGGCGGTAAAAGATCAGCCTTTGTCTTCTTCCTGAAAAGCTTCGCCGCACGCGCAATATCAGATATTTTCAATTTCCGTTTCCTCCACGCTGTCGTTGAAACGCGCTATGGTCAAAAAGCGCCCGTTTTCCTTCACGCGCACAACGCGCAACGAGCCGCGGGGCATACTTCCCCGCGGCGCGCTGACTGACGTAATTTCTATAGGATCAATGCCCGCCGCATTCAATCGCTCAAGCGCTTCCTCAAGCGGCAAGCCAAGAATCTGAGTCATCATACGGACATAATCTCTTTTTCCTTCTCCTGAGAAACCTTGTCGATGTTCTTGATATAATCGTCGACGGCTTTCTGAAGCTGGGTTTCGGCGGTCTTCTGATCGTCTTCGGTGATCTGGCTGTCCTTCTTCATCTTCTTGAAGGCTTCCATCGCATCGCGGCGGATGTTGCGAACGGCGACCTTGCTCTCTTCCGCAGCCTTCTTGACCTGCTTGCACAGTTCCTTTCTGCGCTCCTCGTTGAGCTCGGGAATGACAAGGCGAATTACGCGGCCGTCGTTAGACGGGTTGATGCCCAGATCTGACTTCTGAATTTCCTTCTCGATGGGGCCGATCATCTTGGTTTCCCAGGGCGCGATGACGAGCATGCGCGGCTCGGGCGAAGAAATATTGGCAACGCCGGAAAGCGCGGTGGGCGTTCCGTAATAATCGACAACGATCTTATCGAGAATCTGGGGATTGGCGCGGCCTGCGCGCAGCGTAGAAAACTCCTTCTTCAGCGCTACGAGCGTCTTCTCCATCTTGGATTTTGCGTCCTCAATTTTTGCTTTATACATAAAAATTCCTCCTCGGTGATCATTTGAACAGGTTGTATCTATTGTATAAAATTTCCCCCGCTCTGTCAAGAAAATTCTATCATATAGCGCCCGAACATTCCTCCTTGCGCTCTTTAAGGCTCATTCTTTCGTCACCCATCCGCAAGCGTCGCGCCCGGGCAATCCGAAAATGCGGTTTCGACAATTGTCCGTCCGGCGGCGGCGATTGCGGCAGTCAGATTGCTGCAGCCGCTATATGCATTATCGAGAATGAAACCTACGGCGTCGGGGCAGGCGCAGGCTTGGTCGCCGCCGAAGGAGAATTGTCCGAGCCGTCAGGAAGTTCAGCCTCCGCAAGACCCGTTCACCCGGCATAGGCGGATTTTCCGATGGTTTTAACGCCGTCCGGAATGACAAGCGGCAGCAAAAGCTGTTTTATACGAGGGCTTACCCCCGTATTCCAACGAATATTACGATTATATGATAACATCAGATTCCAACAATGTCAATCAAGCCGACAATTGAAGCAGCAAAACGCCGCCTGCAGAAAACGGAATTCCGTGTTCTGCAGGCGGCGTCATTCATTGCTATTGCCTTTATTTCTTTGTTTTCAATTATTTATACATCGGGCCGTAGGCGGCGCAGGCGCGGTAGTCGGCGCCTTCCTTATCCATGCCGAATGCATTCCAGCTGGCGGGACGGAAGATTTCGTCCTCGGGAACGTTGTGCATGGCTACGGGGATGCGGAGCATGGAGCACAGGGTGATCAGGTCTGCGCCGATGTGGCCGTAGCTGATCGCGCCGTGGTTTGCGCCCCAATTGTTCATTACGCTGTAAGCATCCTTGAACGGGCCTTCCTTGCCGGTCGTGCGCGGCGCGAACCAGGTGCAGGGCCAGGTGTAGTCGGTTCTCTTCCAGAGCGTATCGGTGACCTCGTCCGGCAGATTGACCGTCCAGCCTTCCGCGATCTGGAGCATCGGGCCAAGGCCCTTTACGAGATTCAGACGGATCATGGTTACGGGCATCTCACACTCGGTGACGAAGCGGCTGGAATATCCGCCTCCGCGGAAGTAGCCGGTATCGGCGTAGTTCCAGGTGGTGTTCGCCATAATGGCCTTCTGGTCTTCCTCGGTGACCTCCCACCACTTCTTCATCAGGTGCTCGCCGTTTGCGCCGACTGCCTGTCCGTTTGCATCCAGACAGCATGCGCCGGAGTTGATCAGGTGGATAAATCCGCCTGCATTCTTGGCAACGCCTTCGATATCGTAGCCGGTCGCCTTCTTAACAGCGTCGGGGCTCCAATAGGTGCGAACGTCGGCAAACATCTGGGGACGGCCGGTGAGCAACTTCATAAACAGCATGCCAAGGCCGTTCAGCACGTCGTTTTCGGTGGCGAGAATATAGGGCTCGCGCGCGCCGTTCCAGTCGAAGGAGGTGTTCAGCATGGCCTCGGGGAAGTCGCAGTTCGGATAGAAATCCGTCCACTGTCTCTGACCCTGGAAGCCTGCGGCGATAGCGTTATGGCCGACCATTTCCTCTTCGCAGCCCTCAGGCAGCTTGTCGTTGCCGTTCATGAGGTCCTTGATGATGCACATCATCTTTACGACGAACTCCCAGTCCTGATCCTTT